>NZ_JBVHWW010000031.1:105465-113463 GCF_055563995.1 Streptomyces sp. NPDC029164
GGAAGGTTCCGAAGGGAGAAGAGCGAAGATAAAACACGGGAAAACAACATGTGGAACGGCGGAAGCCAGCCAAAACATCCCTTTCGGCCGGGCCACCCCCCCCCCCCGGCCGAGCGGACTGCTGTCTTCGCCTACCCCACCAGGCACCGACGGCACCGCAGACGCGTGCCGGGCGGGCCCCGCGGGGACATCGCGGGGCCCGCCCGGGCGATTCCGGCGGTTGTTGAACCGGGTGAAATCAGGGAGCCGCTGACCCCGGGGCGCCGGGAGTGCGGCGCACTTCCTCGGCGGCGTCCTGGCCCACCTGGCGCAAACCCTCCGCCGTCTCCTGGCCGACGCTCTGAGCTTGCTCCTTGGTCGCCTCCGCGGCCTCCTGGGCGGTGCCCTTCACCGCTTCCACGGCCTGGGCCGCAGGCTCCCGCATCTCTTCCTTGACCTCCTGGGCTGCTTCGACAACCGTCTGCTTGACGGGCTCCAGCAGCTCATCCGAGTGCTCACGCAGCTTCTGCCCCGCGCGTTCCTCCGCGTCGGTGGTCGGCAGGAGAGCGGCAGTGAGCATACCCGCGCCGAAGGCGATCAGCCCCGCGCCCAGCGGGCTGCCCTGCGTCTGCCGCTTCACCTGCGAAGGCGCCTGCTGGACGGTCTCGCTCACCGTTCCGCCGACCTCTTTGGCGGTCTCCGCGATGCTGCCGGTGGCCTGGCTCAGGCTCTCGGAGGCTCCGTGCGCCGTGGTCTGTGCCGTGCCCATCACGCGCTCCTTCACTCCGCTTGCCCGCTGGCGCACCGAATCGGCCTTGCGCCGTGCCACCCTGCGCGGGGTCATCCTGTCGGCCAGGGCATCGACGTTGTGCGCCAGGTGCGCGCGCCGGTACTCCGCGTCGGTCCTCAGCTCGTCGGGTGTCGGGCCCATCGCGCATCCTCCTTCACCGATTCCACGGCCTGTTCGGGCTTGAGATGAACGTTGCGCCAGCCTGCGCGTCCGCTGACGTAGAGCGCCGCGCCGACGGCAGCCCACAGGGCGGTGACGATCAGCGCGGCCCAGGCGATGTCGATCACGTGGGCCATCGCGAAAACGGCGGTGAAGCTGCCGAAGAGCATCACCATGTGACCGGCGTAGCCCGCGCCGCCCAGCATCCCGGCCGCTTTGCTGGCCTTCACCGACTCCTGTTTCAGCTCGGCCTTCGCCAGTTCGATCTCGGTACGGACCAGAGCCGACAGATCCTGGCCGATCTCACTGACCAGATCACCGATCGACGGCTCTCCAGCCGGTGGCGGCGGGGCATGGCGTGTCGGCCGCTCCTGATATGCGGTGGCCACGGGTCACATCCCCTCTCCCGACCGCGGCGAGCCGCCGTACGGCGGCGCCCCGCCCGACGCCGGGTAGGACGGCGGCTTCGGAACCACATGCGGGGGCTGCGACTGGCCGTAGGTGTCGCTCAGGTCCTCATAACCGGAAGGCACGCCCGAGCGTCCGACCGCAGGAACGTCTCCAGCAGTCCGGTCCCCGGCAGCAACGTCGTCGCTTCCCTGGCCCCTACCGCTGTCGGTGGAGGAGTCCGCGCTTACTCCCTTGCCGGCCCGGCCGACGAGGAACCCGGCCACGGCCGCGCCTGCCAGGAAGGCGCCTGGGCGGCGGCGGGCGAAGTCCTGAAGGTCGTTGACCAGCCCGTCGGGCCCGCGCTGCTCGATGCGGTCGGCAGCCTGGTCGCCGCCGTCGGCTATCCGACGGGCCACGCCCGCCATAGTGGAGTCGGGCTTGCCGCCCTCACCCATCTCCCGCAGCTCCTGCGCAAGCAGGCGCACATTCTGCGAAAGACGCTCGGTCTGGGACTGCGCCTGTCCCTGGAGCTGACCACGCAAGTCGCCAACAAGACTCCGGGCCTGGGCGGTGGCCTCGCCGACGACGTTGGCCGCCTGCTCCTTCGCCGTCCCGCCCACCTCGGCAGCTTTCCCGCCGACCAGTGCGGCACCCTCGCTCGCCTTGTCCTGAGCCGTATGCGCTACCGCCGCCGTGCTGCCTTCCTGCCGGCGGCTCGATTCCTGGAAGTCACTCAAGGCTGGCTCCTAGTCAATCGAAGGATCGAGATTTCCCCGCCCAACCAGCGCCTGCCCATGTTTCGGCCGTTCACCCACGCGTGGTGAGGAAGGCGACGGGAGCCAGGCCGGGACCTGCGCCCATCGGGCATATTCACCTGCCGGAACGCCGAGGCGAGCTACGGACTGGGGACCGCGGATTGCGCATCTCTTCGGTCGGGCAGACAGCGGCCAGCGATCGAGGAAGCACGTTGTGCAAGCCCAGCAGCCGTACTCCTTGGACTGTGGCACCGCGGTGCCCGATCTCCAGGCCGGGCAGGGATGTCTGTCGCCACGCCACCTTCGCTGTCATGCCCGACGATCACCGCGGCCGCCATTGCGGTAGGCCCCGCAGGTGAACGCCGCACCGGAGCATCACCCGGTCGGAGCACGGCAGAGCACCGGAAGTCGTCGATCTCGTCGCGGACCAGATCGTGCCCGCCTTCGGCCCCAAGCCATGGCCATACTGACAGCGGAAGAAGGCCGGCTGTGCCACAGCGGCTACCGCGGATACACCGCCGAGCTGATGGGCTCGATGCCCAGCCGCTGACGCCCACACCCCCGCCGCACGGGTCCTGAGCACCGGCGTGCCCAGCTTCTTTCCCACCTTCGCCGAGCTGCAGCGCGAGTACCCCTCGGCTGTCCATCTGGACGACATGGCCTCCTGGGCCTTTCTGCCTTTGATCGCCTCCGACCGCGTTGTCGGCTCCCTCGTCCTCGCCTACGCCCAGCCCAACCCCTTCACCCCGGCCCAACGCGCGGTGCTGACCTCACTTGCCGGCCTTGTCGCCCAGGCACTGGACCGCGCCCGCCTCCACGACACCAAACACGAGCTCGCCCACACCCTGCAATCTGTCCTGCTACCGCACACCCTCCCGAACGTCCCAGGCTCCGATGTGGCCGCCCGCTACCTGCCCGCCGGCCGCAGCAAGGACATCGGCGGAGACTTCTACGACCTCATCCGCCGCGACGACGCCTCCGTCACCGTCGCGATAGGCGACGTCTAGGGCCACAGCATCACCGCCGCCCTCATGGGACAGGTGCGCACCGCCGTCCATGCCCACGCGACCATCGGCACGCCAGCGGGCGAAGTTCTCGCCCGTACCAACCGCCTCCTGGTCGACCTCGACCCGGGGCTGTTCAACAGCTGCCTTAGCTTGCTCTTTATGCTCTGGCTGACCCGTCCACCGATGTCTGACCGGGGCGGGTTTGTCTCATCGAAGCTGGACCACCAGGTCCAGGGGTGATGCTTCGGCCCGGTCTGCTGGGTCTGAGTGCCGTGGTGGGAGGCTAATTGGGTTGGCGGGTTCCTCGGGGGGTGTTAAGAACTGCGGGTGCTGGTGTTCGCGTGTGTGGCCTGTGGTTCTGCGATCACGGGACCGTTGACCGAGTTGGTTGAGATCCCCGTTCGTCCGATGAAGCCACCAGGTCATCATGAACGGCCCCAGCTATCGCCCGAACAAGCGCCCCAAGACCCCCACCGACAAGCCCCACAAGACCGACAAGCCCCCGGTCCGCTAACGCCCAGACCCGTCGATGTTCCATTCCCGCGGCAGTTCGCCATCGCAGAAGACGCAGACGAAGTCATCCTCCCGAACGATGTTCAGCTAGTCGCAGGCGGGACAGCGCCGGAACACCACCTCGTGGGTGAAGCCGGAAGGGTGCTCGATCCCGGCTGCATCCAGAGCCTCCACGACGGCCCGCCAGGAACTGACGTCCGGGCAGTATCCGGTCGACTGGTTACTCACCTCACCGACCACCCACTGCCCGGAGTCCTTACGGAAGCTCATCTCTCCGGCACCGAGAACGGGGCCGCCGCCGGCACACACCACGTGCTCGCTCCGGCGCGGCGCGAGCCGCAGCACGCCCGCCGAGTCGATGACGAAAGTGAAAGGCTCGGCCAGCTCCACCGCTGCCAGGCCCGACACCCAGTCGTTGAAGTCCGATGCCGAGTAGATGCTTCGGCCCTCAGCCTCCGGCCGGACAAGGGCCCGCAGATCAGGCGGTCCCACATACCGATAGCTCCACCCCAGCAAGTTCACGCTAGCCAAAGTAACCCCGGGCCGGGGCCAGGGCCTGGGGAATTACGTGAACTTACGCCTGGGGAATAACGGGCTCTGTCGGGGATCTTGTGATGTCGCAGGGCTGAGCTGGGCAGTCTCCGGGTGTGCGGTTCAGGGGTGTTGGGGCGGTTGTTGCCGCATCTGTCCGGTGTTGTCATCGAGTCGATCAAGCGAACGGCCGGGGTCATCACGTTTCGCGCAGGGTGTCAGACATCTCTGGTGAGATGCCCGGGATGCGGCATGCCGTCGTGGCGGGTGCACGGCCGGTACGTCCGCCGGCTCGGCGACGCGCCCGTGGCCGGCACGCCCGTAGTCATCGAGTTGACCGTGCGCCGGTTTCAAGTGTCTGAGCAGCCGGTGCCCGGCGGTGACGTTCGCCGAGCAGATCGAGGGGCTGACCAGGCCGCATGCCCGGCAGACGCAGGTGCTGCGGTCGATGCTCGCCTCGATCGCTCTGTGTCTGGCGGGCCGTCCCGGCGCCCGCCTGGCCGCGGCCCTCGGGATCCGCATCGCCAAGGACGCGCTGCTGGACCTGCTCCGCTCGGTTCCGCAGCCACCATTGGGCGCTGTCAGATTCCTGGGCGTGGACGACTTCGCTCTGCGCAAGGGCGACTCCTACGCGACGATCCTGGTTGATCTGGAGGCCCGCCGCCCGGTCGATGTCCTGCCCGGCCGGGACGCCGAGCCACTGGCCGCGTGGCTTCGTCGGCACCCGGAGGTGGAGGTGATCTGCCGAGATCGGGCCGGCGCCTACGCGGAGGGAGCCCGAAACGGTGCCCCGCAGGCGATGCAGGTCGCCGATGCCTGGCATCTGTGGCGGAACGTCGCTGAAGCGGTGGAACGAACGGTCGGATCCCACCACGGGTGCATCCAGGACGCGTTCGCGGCGACCCCGGTCATGGCGGAGGCGACCGCGAAGGACCTGGTCACGCCGGAGCCGCCCGGGCCGGTGGCCGCGCCGTTCGTCCCGCCGGACGGCACGCTCGACGTCAGCGGCCAACCCCGGCGCCTGGTGGCCCGCACAACAGAGAGATACACGGCGGTCCAGGCCTTGGTGGCCGAGGGGAAGTCCCTGGCGGCGATCGGCCGGACACTGCGGCTGGACCACTCCACCGTCCGCCGCTTCGCCCGAGCCGACAGCCTCGACGAACTCCTGGCCAAAGCCACCGGACGACTGTCCGTATTGGACGAGCACAAGCCCCACCTCCACGCCCGCTGGCTGGAGGGCTGTCACGACATTCCCCAGCTCCACCGGGAACTGGTCGAGCACGGATTCACCGGGAGCGTCCAGTGCCTCCGCCGCTACTTCCGCGCCTTCAGACCTCCCCGCCAACCAGGACGGAAGCAGCAACCGGCATCCCGGCCGCAGCCCAGGCCCGCCCCGAAACCCCGACGCGTCGTCCGCTGGATCATGACGAATCCCCAGCACCTCGTGGCCGCCGACGCCGCAGAACTGAAGGAGATCCGCACGGCTTGCCCTCACCTCGACGCCGCCGCACGGCACGTCCACGACTTCGCTGAACTGCTTCACCACCTCTGCGGAGAAACCAACTTCCCGACTGGATGGAGCGAGTCCTTGCTGACGACCTCCCAGCCTTCCACTCCCTGGTCAGCGGCCTGCGACGCGACCTCGACGCCGTCACCGCAGGACTCTCCACACATGGAGCTCCGGCCAGGTCGAGGGACACGTCACCCGCGTCAAACTCATCAAGCGCATGGCCTACGGCCGAGCCAACCTCGACCTCCTACGTCAACGCGTACTCCTGGGCCCATGACCCTGCGACATCACAAGATCCCCGACAGAGCCGAATAACGAGAACGTTCACACCTAGCGCCCTGACCGTGCAGATCGAACAACTCCTGCCCGCCGGGGCAGAGCCTGGCGTTCGCATTGCGGGATGCCTCGAGTGGGCGAAGAGTGGGTCTTGTATCGCCTGTGCATCGTCACTGTCTGAAACTCCGGTGACGTGGGCCGTCGCAGCCCTCGAGGGCCAGTCCACAAGGACTAGTCAGCACATCGCAAAGCGAATCTGGAAACCTCATGGCCAGAACCGCCCGGCGAGACGTTACCCGCATCGTCTGCGCATCGTGCCTGACTGCGGTGCTCGCGCTGCCGACAGGCGTGACCAGTGCTGTGGCAGCGCCCCAAGCCCTCGGCAACGCCACGACCGCAGCACCTGCACAGACACCAGAGCCTCCGGAGCCGGAGCAGCCGGAGCCGGAGCAGCAGCAGCCGGAGCAGCAGCCGGAGCCGGAGCCGGAGCAGCAGCAGCCGGAGCAGCAGCCGGAGCAGCAGCCGGAGCCGGAGCCGGAGCAGCAGCAGCCGGAGCCGGAGCCGGAGCCGGAGCAGCAGCAGCCGGAGCAGCAGCCGGAGCCGGAGCCGGAGCAGCAGCAGCCGGAGCAGCAGCCGGAGCCGGAGCCGGAGCAGCAGCAGCCGGAGCCGGAGCCGGAGCCGGAGCCGGAGCCGGAGCAGCAGCAGCCGGAGCAGCAGCCGGAGCAGCAGCCGGAGCCGGAGCCGGAGCAGCAGCAGCCGGAGCCGGAGCAGCAGCAGCCGGAGCCGGAGCCGGAGCAGCCTGACCAGCAGCAGCCGGAGCAGCAGCAGCCCGACCAGCAGCAGCCCGGAGATCGGGCAGAGCTGAATAAGGAGCTGGAAACGCAAACAAAGGAGCTGGAGGTACCGAAGGAGCTGCAGGGAGACCTGGACGAGCTGACCAAGGAAAGCAAGGAGCCGAAGGAGTTGAAAAAGCTGGAAGATGTGAAGAAGGAGGTTGGTCAGCAGATAAAGGAGATAAGGGATCCAGGCGAGCTGAAAAAGCTACAAGAAGTGAATGGCACAATAGAGCGGCTCGTCAACGACGCTAAGCAAACGCAGGTGCTGAAAAAGCGCACAATGGATTTGAAGGAGGAGATGGGTGAGCTCAAAGAATCGAAAGCCCCCAGGGAGCTGAAGGATTCCCTTGAGAAGTTGACTGTCGAGTTGAAGGTGATCATCGAGGACTCAAAGGCGCACCTAAAGGAGCGGAGCTCGTGCACGAGGATCGTGGAGCGCATCAGCGGCGCGCTGCAATGGATCTATGACCCGAAGACGCCACCGAAGGAACGGGTCACGAACGCGAGAATCGTGGAGCAGATCAGCGGCGCGCTGCAATGGATCTATGACCCGAAGACGCCACCGAAGGAACGGGTCACGAACGCGAGAATCGTGGAGCAGATCAGCGGCACGCTGCAATGGATCCACGACTCGAAGATGTCGCAAAAGGATCGAGACAAGGTAGAGAAGGCAGTGCAGCAGAGCACCCGAGCGCTGCAGATGATCTATGACCCGAAGACGCCACCGAAGGAGCGGGATAAGGCAAATAAGAAGGTGGAGTAGCTGAACAAGGCGCTGAAGCCGGATCTTTCCCCGCCTGCTACGCATGACCCAACCCCGAAGCTCATACCTAGCCCGATCGCGATTCATGTCACGTGGAGCGACGTGGCAAATCTGCTTGGGTATAAGCCGTCGTTCTGTGAAAGTCATGTGGACTTCTGCCTGAAAGAGTTGAATGGCTTCAATTTCCTGATCGTTGAGCCGGGGTATCCGAAGCTGCGAATTCCTAACGCCGCTTCGCTCCTGATCGAACTTATGAGGCCGGTCACGCTGTGCATTACTGGCCTGGCCGAGTGTCCCGTCGAGCTGAGGACCCAAGTCGTAACTCGGGCATGAGCCAAGCCCGCCGCCAGGCACGACGGCTGGCGGTACGACGAGCGTGGCCGCTCCTGCACTCAGAAGCCATCTCATTTGGATGGTTGGGTAGGCTGTCGTTCGTGGTGGGGATTGTTGAGCGGCTGGTGCCGGATGAGTTGTGGGCGCTGTTCCAGC
>NZ_JBVHWW010000032.1:0-105265 GCF_055563995.1 Streptomyces sp. NPDC029164
TGGAGCCAACACCCTCATCCCTCCTGGCATAAGCCACCCCTCCCCCCCTCCTCCCCCCCCCCCCCCCCCCCCCCCCCCCCCCCCCCCCCGGCCCCCGCGAGGGCGGCCGGGCGACCGCGGTACGGCTCGCCCTGATGGCCGTGCCCCTGGTCTTCTTCGGGCTGTTCTTCGCCTACCCGGTCGTCGCGATCGTCGGACGCGGCCTCAAGACCGGCGAGGGCTGGCAGTTCGGCCGGATCGGCGAGGTGCTGACCCGGCCCGACATCGCCGGCGTGCTGTGGTTCACCACCTGGCAGGCGCTCGCCTCCACCGTGCTCACGCTGCTGATCGCACTCCCCGGCGCGTACGTCTTCGCGCGCTTCGAGTTCCCCGGCAAGCAGCTGCTGCGGGCCGTGGTGACCGTTCCCTTCGTGCTGCCGACCGTGGTCGTCGGCACCGCCTTCCTCGCCCTGCTGGGGCGCGGCGGGCTGATGGACGAAACGATGGGGGTCCGGCTCGACACCACCGTCTGGGCGATCCTCCTCGCACACGTCTTCTTCAACTACGCGGTCGTCGTCCGCACGGTCGGCGGGCTGTGGGCCCAGCTGGATCCGCGCCAGGAGGAGGCCGCCCGGGTGCTGGGTGCCGGCCGGTTCGCCGCCTGGCGGCGCGTGACACTGCCCGCGCTGGCCCCGTCGGTGGCCGCCGCCTCACTGATGGTCTTCCTCTTCACCTTCAGCTCGTTCGGCGTCGTACTGATCCTGGGCGGGCCCGCGTACTCCACCCTGGAGGTGGAGGTCTACCGGCAGACCGCGCAGCTCCTGGACCTGCCGACGGCCGCCGTGCTGACGATGGTGCAGTTCGCCGCGATCGGCGGGATCCTCGCCGTGCACGCCCGGACCGTGCGCCGGCGCGAGACCGCCCTGCGGCTGGTGGACCCGGGCCGGACCACGCACCGACCGCGCGGCTGGGCGCAGCGCGCGCTGCTGGGCGCGGTGCTGCTCACCGTGGCGCTGCTGATCGTGCTTCCGCTGGGCGTGCTGGTCGAGCGGTCCTTCGACGCCCCCGGCGGGTACGGCCTCGGCTTCTACCGCGCGCTCCAGGACGCGGGCGCCGGCGGTGGAACCTTCCTGGTGCCGCCGCTGGAGGCGATCGGGAACTCCCTGCGGTACGCGCTCGCCGCCACCGCGATCGCCCTGATCATCGGGGGACTGGCGGCCGCCGCCCTGACCCGGCGCGCGGGCCGCTTCGTACGCGGCTTCGACGCGCTGCTGATGCTGCCGCTCGGGGTGTCCGCCGTGACGGTGGGCTTCGGCTTCCTGATCACTCTGGACGAGCCCCCGCTGGACCTGCGGACCTCGTGGATCCTGGTGCCGCTGGCGCAGGCGCTGGTGGGCGTGCCCTTCGTCGTACGGACCATGCTGCCGGTGCTGCGCGCGGTCGACGGGCGGCTGCGGGAGGCCGCCGCGGTGCTCGGCGCGTCGCCGCTGCGGGCCTGGCGGGAGGTGGACCTGCCGCTGGTGCGGCGGGCGCTGCTGATCGCGGCCGGATTCGCCTTCGCCGTCTCGCTGGGCGAGTTCGGCGCGACCGTGTTCATCGCGCGGGCGGACCAGCCGACGCTGCCCGTGGCCGTGGCGCGGCTGCTGGGGCGGGCCGGCGAGATGAACTACGGGCAGGCGATGGCCCTGAGCACGATTCTGATGCTGGTGTGCGCGGTGTCCTTGCTGCTGCTGGAGCGACTGCGACCCGACAAGACCTCCGGGGAGTTCTGATGACACTGCTTCAGCTGGAAGGGGTGTCGGTCCGCTTCGGTGAGCGCGCGGTCGTCGACGCCGTGGACCTGGAGGTCGCCGAGCACGAGATCGTGTGCGTGCTGGGGCCGAGCGGAAGCGGCAAGTCCACGCTGCTGCGGGTCGTCGCCGGCCTCCAGCAGGTGTCCGCGGGCCGGGTGCTGCTGGGCGGGGACGACCAGTCCGGCGTGCCCGTGCACCGGCGGGGCGTGGGCCTGATGTTCCAGGACCACCAGCTCTTCCCGCACCGCGACGTCGGCGCGAACGTCTCCTTCGGCCTGCGGATGCGCGGTGGCGCGCGCGCCTCGTACGCGTCCCAGGTCGCGGAACTGCTGGAACTGGTCGGGCTCCCCGGGGCCCAGGGCCGGGCGGTGGCCTCCCTGTCGGGCGGCGAGCAGCAGCGGGTGGCGCTGGCCCGGGCGCTGGCGCCGTCGCCGCGGCTGCTGATGCTCGACGAACCGCTGGGACAGCTGGACCGCGGGCTGCGGGAGCGGCTCGTGGTGGAACTCCAGGGACTGTTCTCCCGGCTGGGCACCACGGTGCTCGCCGTCACCCACGACCAGGGGGAGGCCTTCGCGCTGGCCGACCGGGTCGTCGTGATGAGGGACGGCCGGATCGCGCAGGCCGGGACCCCGCTGGAGGTGTGGCAGCGGCCCGCGTCGGAGTTCGTCGCGCGGTTCCTCGGCTTCGAGAACGTGGTCCCGGCCGTGGTATCGGGCGCGGCGGCCGGGACCCCGTGGGGCAAGGTCCCGGTCCCTGAGGGATCCCCCGAGGGCGAGCAGCGGCTGCTGATCCGCCCGGCGGGGGTCGTGCTCTGCGCGGCCGGCCTGCGGTCCGAGGTGGTGTCCCGCACCTTCCGCGGTACGCACGTCGCGCTGCGGCTGCGGCCCGAGGCGGGGCCGGACCTGGAGGCGGAGTGCGGGCTGGACGGGGCGCCGGCCGTGGGGGACCGGGTCGCGGTGACCTTCACCCCGTCCGAGGTCGTCGTGCTCCCCGCGGACCCGGCCTGATCGGGAGGGCCTAGGGACGGATACCGTCGCAGGCGATCGGCAGGTGGCGCGGGCCGCGCAGGACCGCGTTCCGGCGGTACGGCGGCGGGTCCTCCAGCAGCCGCGGGTTCTCCAGCCGGCGGGCCAGTTCGCTCAGCGCGAGCTGCGCCTCCTGCCGGGCCAGCGGGGCGCCGAAGCAGCTGTGGATGCCGCTGCCGAGCCCGAGGTGCTGGATGTCCTTGCGGTCGGGGTCGAAGCGGTCCGGGTTCTCGAACCGCTTCGGGTCACGGTTCCCGGAGGCCAGGATCAGCCACAGGGAGGCGCCCTTGGGGATCGCGACGCCGGCGACCTCGATGTCGGAGAGGGTGGAGCGCTGGGGGAGCAGCTGCACGGGCGGCTCGTACCGCAGCAGCTCCTCGACGATGGGGACGGACAGACCGGGGTCCTCACGGAGCCTCTTGAGGACGTCCGGGTGGCGCAGCAGGGTCAGCATCCCGTTGGTGATCAGGTTGACCGTGGTCTCGTGGCCCGCGATCAGCAGCAGCGCGGAGGTGCTGAGCGCCTCCATGGTGGTCATCGACCCGTCCGGGCCGTCGTCGGTCGCCAGCTGGGACAGCATGTCGGTGCCCGGCTTCTTGCGCCGCTCCTCGACCAACCCGGCCAGGTACATGCCCAGTTCCATACGGGCGTCCATGGCGCCCTTCCCGTGCTGGGTGGGGTCGGCGTCCGGGTCGGGGTCCAGGCTCGCGGCGAGGGTCTCCGCCCAGACGTGGAACTTCGGCTCGTCCTCGCGGGGCACGCCGAGCAGCCGGCAGATGACCGTGACCGGGAAGGGGTACGCGAACTGGTCCACCAGGTCGACCCGGTCCAGGTTGCCCCTCTCGGAGATCGAGTCGATGAGCCCGGTGACGAGGCCGCCGAGTTCGTCGCGCATGTCGTGCACCCGGTGGGGGGCGTGGGGCGGCCCGAACGGCCGGTTCGTCATCCGCCGCAGGCGGTCGTGCTCCGGCGGGTCCAGCTTGAGGAAGGACGGCGGCAGGGCCGCCCCCTCCTCCTCGGCCTGGCCCAGCGGGTCGTTCCCGGTCGACTTCAGGTTCTTCGCGTCGGAGCTGATCCGCGGGTCGTGCAGGAGGCTCTGGATCTCGTAGTACGTGCTGACCACGTACGGGCCGTCCCCGTCGTGGGACACCGGGGTCCTGCGGAGCTCCTCGTACAGCGGATACGGATTCGCGCGGTTCGCGTAGTCGATGATCTCCCGCAGGAGGGCTTGTGTCATGACGGGTCCTCGTGATCCTCGTGATCCTCGGGGGAGGGCGCGGTGCGGTCTCGGACGCGGTCAGGGGCGCCCGGGAACGAAGGTCATCTTCCGGTCGGCCGGCGAGTACCCGCTGAGGGTGATGGTCGGCCCGTGCGTCGGCACCGAGGGGTCCGGGAAGTCCGCCGGAACCGGCTTGTGCCCCTCCGGCCTGCGGTCCACCGTCGAGAACTCCGGGGGGAACGGCGCGGTGGTCTCGATCTGGCGCTCGTAGAACGGCAGCCACCGGCAGTTGTCGAAGGTCACGGCGGCGATCACCCGCCCCTGGTACCCGTACACGGCCGCGAACCGGCGCTCCGCGAGCGAGCCCTGCGTGACGAGGAGCTCGGTCCCCATCGGCGGCACCCCGACCGACTTGATGTTCACCCCGAACTGCGAGGACCAGAACGCCGGGACCCACAGGTGGGGGCGGCGGTCCGCGCTCTCGCTGAGCATGTTGTGCGCGGCGGTGTCGGCCTGCGCGACGGCATTGCCCCAGTGCTCCAGGGAGAGGAACTGGTAGCCGAACAGGGCGTGCGGGGAACGTGCCACGTCACCCGCCACGTAGATGTCGTCGGTGACTATGCCGCGGATGTCGAAGGCCCGGCAGCCCGCGTCACAGGCGATGCCGCGGGGACCGGCACCCAGCCCGGACCCGGCGAGCCACTCGGTGTTGCGCTGCGCGCCGAGCCCCACGACCACCACATCGGCCTCGACGGTGGACCCGTCGGAGAAGTGGGCGGCGCGGACCCGTCCGGCGGGGTCGCCCTCCAGCCCGGTCACCATGACCCCGGTGCGCAGGTCCACCCCGTTCTCGCGGTGCATCTCGGCCGCGATCGCGCCGATCACCCCGCCGAGCGCGCCGACCAGCGGCGCCGCGCCCCGTTCGGCGACGGTCACGTCCAGGCCGCGTTCCCGGCAGGCGGAGGCGATCTCGGACCCGGTGAAGCCGGCTCCGATGACGAGCACCCGGCGGGGGCCGGCGGCGAGGGCCTGTTGCAGTGCTTCGCCGTCGTCGCGGGTGCGCAGGACGAAGACTCCCTTGAGGGCGCCCTCCTCCGCGTTGGGCCAGGGCCGCGCGCGGACTCCGGTGGCGATCAGCAGCCGGTCGTACTCGACCTCGTCGCCGTTGCCGAGGCGGACCCGGCGGGCGGCCATGTCCAGTCCCGTGGCGGGGACCCCGAGGCGCCATTCGGCGTCGATCGCGCGGCGGCGGGGGAGCGCCGTGTGGTCGGCCACCGCGTTGCCCAGCAGGACCTGCTTGGACAGCGGGGGCCGGTCGTAGGGCTCGTACGGTTCGTCGCCGATCATCGTGAGGGAACCGGTGAAGCCCTTCTCGCGCATGGTCTCGGCCGCCCGCAGGCCGGCCAGCGAAGCGCCGACGACGACGATGCGGCCCTCGCGCTTGAGCCGCTCCAGGGCTCCGTCGCGTGTTCCTTCACCGGTCACCGCGAGCCTCCGGAACGGGAGCCGGCTCCGGCCACGGCATCGGGGGCCGGCACGTTCGCCATGTCCTCGTCGGTCAGTTCCAGGAGGATCGCACCGACCGGACAGGCGGCCACGGCGCGTTCGACGTTCTCGCGCTGCTCGGCGGCCGCCTCCGGGCTGTAGAGCAGGGACTCGTCGCCGTGCATGGCGAACACGTCGGGAGCGAGGAACGCGCACTGGGCGTATCCCTGGCATCGGTTGAGGTCGACGACAAGCCTCATGACGGTTCTGCCCTTCCCTCGGCTCGGTACCCCGTCACCCCCGACATCCCCGGATCCTCCCCTTCACCCCAGCATGCACGTGGGACCCGCGGGCCGCCTGCCGGAGTACGCACCCCCAGGTCAGCAGCGGTTCAGGGCGGTCCGGACCGGCTCGTCCGGGCAGTGCCGCGGCGGGCGCGCAGGATGTGCACGCTGATGACCAGGGCCCAGGCCGGGAACAGCAGCTCGGACCAGGGCACGCCGGAACCCACCACGATCAGGATCAGGCCGACGACCGTGCCCAGCACGGCCAGCGAGCGGGGGAAGACCCCGAGCAGCCGCCCGATGGTCGAGGTCGCGAGCACGAAGACGGCCGCCATCCGCATGGCGTAGGTCGCGAGGAGCGTATAGGCGTAGTGGCGGCCGAAGTCGGAGGGCGTGTCCTCGTTCAGCACGGTGCCCGCGGCCGCGGCCGAGGCGAACAGCGTGGCCACGAAGACGAATCCGCTGCCGAGGAACACGGTGGCGACGAACCGGTCCTCGGCATCACCCGTGTGCGCGCGCAGGGCGCCCATGAACCAGAGGAAGAAGATGCCCGCGAAGGGCACGATCTCCAGGGCCACCTGGACCGCCCAGCGCTTGTCCGGGTCGATGGCCGCGTCGGCGACGTCGCCGGGGACGGCGATCCGCATCAGGACGATCGCCACCCCGAGCAGCAGGGCGAAGCCGACGCCGGCCATCCCTGCGGCGCGCGGTGTCTTCAGCCGATCGGTCGTGGGCTCCACAAGCCACTCGCTCTCTCCCCCGGTCCAGCAAGCGGCAGCCGCCGCCGCGCCACCACCGGGGGCGGCCGACCGGGTGATGCCCGGCCGGCGGGCCCGGGTCAGCCGACGGCCTCCGGCACCGGCGCAGGCACCTCCTCCTCGGAGCCCTCGTGCTTGCCGTACCAGGCGACGGCCACCGCGCCGGCGACGGCCAGGACGAAGCCGAGGACCGCCAGCCAGGCGAGGCCCGGGCGGGAGGCGTCACCGAGCCAGAGCACGCCGATCGCGCCCGGGAGCACCGTCTCGCCGACGACCAGGGCCGCCGTGGCGCCGTTGACCGAGCCGATCTGCAGGGCGACCGTGTGCAGGTACATGCCGCCGATGCCCGCCACCAGAATGGCGTAGAGGGCCGGGTCGGAGAGGAAGGTGCCGAGGTCGAACGGGTCGACGCCGTCGAGGATGCGGACGCCGACGCCGAGCGCGCCGAAGCCCAGGCCCGAGAGCAGGCCCGCGAGGATCGCCGCCCCGCCGCCGAGGAGGCGCACCGCGACCGTGCCGCCGACCATCAGCAGCAGCGTGATCCCCAGCAGCCACCAGTGCGTGGACATGGGTGCGTGGTGGCCGCCCTCGTGGCCCGCCGCCGTGGCGAGCAGCACCAGCGCCGTGCAGACGACGCCGATCGAGGTCCACTCCTTCCGGCTCAGCCGGATGCCCAGCATCTTCACGCTCAGCACGGCCGTGATCACCAGGTTGGCGCTGATCACCGTCTGCGAGAGGAAGAGGGGAAGGAGGCGGGCGGCCAGGGCACCGAGCCCGAAGCCCACGAAGTCCAGGATCGTGCCGACGATGAACTCCCAGGTCATCGCCGCTTTGGCGGTGGACGACAGATTGGGTCCGCCATGGGCGGTCACCCCGGCGGCGGTGGGGGACATCCGGGCGGCGCGGCGGGATCCGACGGCTTGCAGCACGGATCCCGTGCCGTAGCAGATGGACGCCGCGACAGCGGTCAGCAGGCCTATGAGCACCAAGGGCTCCGTTCACGTCTGGCAGGTTTTGCGGTACCTCTGCCAGACGTGCGAACGGGCCGCGAAGTTGCTTCCGGAGCTCAGCTCATTGACGCGAGGACGCCGGGGACCTCGTCCACCGAGTCGACCAGCGCGATCCGGGACTCCATGGCGCGGCCGCGGGCGAGCGCCCGGAGCAGCGGCCAGACCGGGAGGTGCTCGGTCCAGTGGGTGTGGCCGACCAGGACCATCGGCGCCGGCTCGCCCCGGGACTCGTAGTAGTTCGGCGTGGCGTTGCCGAAGACCTCCTGGACCGTGCCCGCCGCGCCGGGCAGGAAGACCACGCCCGCGGTGGAGCGGGCCAGCAGCCCGTCCTCGCGGGTGGCGTTCGCGAAGTACTTCGCGATGTGCCCCGCGAAGGCGTTCGGCGGCTCGTGCCCGTAGAACCAGGTCGGAATGCCCACCGAGTCGCCACCGGCGGGCCAGCGCTCCCGTACGGCGAAGGCCGCGCGCGCCCAGTCGGACACCGACGGCGCGAAGGACGGGGCCTTGGCCAGCAGCTCCAGGGCCTCCGCGAGGGCATCGTCGGGGGCCGGGGCCAGGTAGGCGCCGAGGTTCGCGGCCTCCATCGCGCCCGGGCCGCCGCCGGTGGCGACCGTCAGCCCGGACCGGGTCAGGGCCCGGCCCAGCTCTGCCGCGCCGCGGTAGTCCGTACCGCCGCGGGACATGGCGTGGCCGCCCATCACGCCGACGACCTCGGCGCCGACGAGGTGCTCGTCGAGGGCGTCGGAGACGGCGTCGTCGTGGATGGAGCGGAGCATGGAGGAGAAGACGTCGCCGTCGGCCTTGGTCTCCTGGAACCAGGCGTAGGCCAGGGCGTCCGGGGTGGCCTCGTACCCGTCGGGCAGTCCGGCGAAGAGCTCCTCGGGCGTGTAGAGCAGTCCCCGGTACGGGTTGAACGGCAGGTCCGGGACGGGCGGGAAGACCAGCGCGCCGTCGGCGCGGACCTTCACCGACGCGTCGGGCTCCATCGCGCAGCCCAGGAACACGGCCGCCGAGGTGTCGGCGGCGAGCAGCGCGAAGGTCCGCTCCAGCAGGTTGAGCGACTGGATCCGGTAGCCGCTGAGCGAGCCGCGTGCCACGACCTGGTCGAATTCGGCGAGCGTCTCGATCTCGATGTCTGCGTTGACCATTCGGCCCACCCTAAGGGCTGCTCGCGTCAGCGGGTCAGTGCCAGCGACGTCAGCTGCGCCACACCCCAGCTGACCGGAACGCACACCGCCACGAGCGCGCCGGCCCGCAGACTCGCCGCCGTACGCAGGACGTTGGCGGGAGCGCCCAGGTCGAGCAGGGCCTCCCGCGCGGCGCCCCTGCTGCGGCGCGCCTCCACCGCGGATGTGAGAAGGGTCGCGGCCGCGCACAGGGCCACCAGCGCGGCGGCCGGCCCGGTCAGCGGGCCCAGCGGGACGAGCGGTCCGCCCTGCTCGCGCAGGGCCACGGCGGTGAGGGCGCCCGCGCCGACCGAGCACAGCACGCCGAGCGGCGGGCCGATCCGGGGAGCCTCCTCCTGGAGGACCCGCCCGGCCAGCAGCCGCAGCGCGCCCGGGCGCACGGCCTGGACCAGACTCCCGGAGGCGTAGGCGAACCCGGGTCCGGCGAGGGCGAGGCCGATCGCGGTCAGTGACCAGCCGGCGAGCATCCCGGTGCCGCTCCGGCCCGCGTAGGCCTCGGCGGCGAACCCGCAGGCGGTCAGCGCGATCCCCCAGGGCAGCCCCGTCTGCGGGGCGAGCGGCCGGTGCGGGCGCAGGGCGAGGGCGGTGGCGGCCGAGGCGGTCATCGGGACCAGGGCCAGCAGGGTCAGGGCGGCCGCCACGGGCAGCGGCTGGTCGGCGTGGAGCAGCTTGGCCCCGGCTCCGTCGAACGGCAGTCCGGCCAGGTCCCCGCGCAGGTGGAGGAAGGCGGCCAGAGCCAGGGCGCTGCCCAGGGTGCAGGCGACGGCGGTGGAGATCGCGGCGACGAGGACGAGCCGTACGGGCCCTGGCCCGACGGCGTCCAAGCCCGCGCGGGGGCGGTTCGCCGGGTCGGCGCGGGCCACGGCCACGGCGAAGTGGACGGTGACGGCCACCGGGATCAGGGCCCAGAGCAGGCGAGGGAACGATCCGGCGGGCCGGGCCACGGCCCCGGCGAGTACGGAGAGCAGCAGGAACCCGGTGCCGGCCGAGGCGGCGGCGACGAGGAGCCGCCGCAGCTGGACGAGCGGCCGGGAACCGCGGGCTAGGCGGAGAGCGAGCACGCGGCCTGGCCCTCCGGGGTGTCGTCGGCGGGGGAGGAGACGGCCGCGGCCCCCGCGAGACGGCCGTCGAGCAGGGCCAGCCGGCGGTCCGCGACGGCCGCGGTGGCCTCGTCGTGGGTGGCCAGCAGCACGGTGACCTCGTGGGAGCGTGCCGCGGTGGTGAGGGTCCGGAGCAGCAGGGCCCGCTCGGCGCGGTGCAGCGGGGCCGTGGGCTCGTCGGCGAAGATCACCGCGGGCTCGTTGACCAGGGCGCGGGCCAGGGCGACCCGCTGGCACTCGGCCCGGGTGAGGGAAGCGGGGCGCTTGCGGGCGAAACCGCCGATGTCGAGGCGGTCCAGCCATTCGCAGGCGGCGTTCTTTGCGGCGCGGTGGGAGGTGCCGGCGAGGAGCAGCGGCAGGGCGGCGTTCTCCCAGACCTTCAGCTCGGGCAGCAGCTGCGGCTCCGGGCCGATCCAGCCGAAGCGGTCGCGGCGCAGCCGTTCGCGGGCCGCCGCGCCCATGGTGTGCACGGGGACGCTGTTGAACCAGACCTCGCCCTGCTCGGGCCGCAGCTGCCCGGACAGGCAGCGGAGCAGGGTGGTCTTGCCGCTGCCGCGGGGACCGGTCAGGGCCAGGATCTCGCCCTGACGGACTCCCACCGAGACGCCGACGAGGGCGGGGGATCCTCTCCCGGACTTCGTCCGGGGGGACCCCCAGTGGGAGTGGTGAAGGGACCGCGCCCAGAGGACGTCATTGTCAGGCGGGGCATTGTCCGGTGGAGCCACCATGGCGTACACCTCCGTCCGGGGGAACGAAGCGGAGCCGGTTCGGTCACTGGCGCCGCACTGAGATGTAAAGAGATGAACGTCTTGGATGGTGACAGCACACGGCCCGAACCCCCGCGTTCTCACTCGAACGGGGGATCCGGGCCATGTGATCGGACTACTGCGGCCTCGGACGGTTTACATCCTGGCCGGCCGGGCGGGCCTGTTTACAGCTTCGTCCACGCCTCGGTGAGCACCGAGCGCAGGATGCCCTCGATCTCGTCGAAGGTGCCCTGGTCCGCGATCAGCGGCGGCGCGAGCTGGATGACCGGGTCACCGCGGTCGTCGGCCCGGCAGTACAGGCCGTTCTCGAAGAGCGCCTTGGAGAGGAAGCCGTAGAGCACGCGCTCCGTCTCCTCGTCCGTGAAGGACTCCTTGGTGTCCTTGTCCTTGACGAGCTCGATGCCGTAGAAGTAGCCGTTGCCGCGGACGTCGCCGACGATCGGCAGGTCGTGCAGCTTCTTCAGCGTCGAGAAGAAGGCGCCCTCGTTGTCCAGCACGTGCTGGTTGAGGCCTTCCTTGTCGAAGATGTCGAGGTTGGCCAGCGCGACCGCCGAGGAGACCGGGTGGCCGCCGAAGGTGTAGCCGTGCAGGAAGGTGTTGTCGCCCTTGTAGAAGGGCTCCGCGAGGCGGTCGGAGATGATGCAGGCGCCGATCGGGGAGTAGCCCGAGGTCATGCCCTTGGCACAGGTGATCATGTCCGGCACGTAGTCGAACTTGTCACAGGCGAACATCGTGCCCAGACGGCCGAACGCGCAGATCGTCTCGTCGGAGACGAGCAGGACGTCGTACTCGTCGCAGATCTCGCGGACCCGCTGGAAGTACCCGGGCGGCGGCGGGAAGCAGCCACCGGCGTTCTGCACCGGCTCCAGGAAGACGGCGGCGACGGTGTCGGCGCCCTCGAAGAGGATCTCCTGCTCGATCTGGTCGGCGCACCAGCGGCCGTAGGCCTCGGGGTCGTCGCCGTAGATCGGGGCGCGGTAGATGTTGGTGTTCGGCACCTTGTGCGCGCCGGGGACCAGCGGCTCGAAGGGGGCCTTCAGGGCCGGCAGGCCGGTGATGGACAGGGCGCCCTGCGGGGTGCCGTGGTAGGCGACCGCACGCGAGATGACCTTGTACTTGGTGTGCTTGCCCTGCAGCTTGAAGTACTGCTTGGCGAGCTTCCAGGCGGTCTCGACGGCCTCGCCGCCACCGGTGGTGAAGAAGACCTTGTTCAGGTCGCCGGGGGCGTAGTGGGCGAGGCGCTCGGCGAGCTCGACGGCCTTGGGGTGCGCGTACGACCAGATGGGGAAGAACGCGAGTTCCTGGGCCTGCTTGTACGCGACCTCGGCCAGTTCCTTGCGGCCGTGACCGGCGTTGACCACGAACAGGCCGGCGAGACCGTCGAGGTAGCGCTTGCCCTTGTCGTCCCAGATGTAGGTGCCCTCGCCCCGGACGATGGTGGGGACGGGGGAGTTCTCGTAGGACGACATGCGGGTGAAGTGCATCCACAGGTGGTCGTACGCGGTCTTGGAGAGGTCCTGGCTCACGGTTATCGGGTTCCCCACATGTAGGTCTGCTTCTTCAGCTTCAGGTAAACGAAGCTTTCGGTTGATCGCACGCCGGGGAGCGTGCGGATCTTCTTGTTGATCGTTTCGAGCAGGTGGTCATCGTCCTCGCAGACGATCTCCACCATCAGGTCGAACGACCCGGCGGTCATCACCACGTACTCGCACTCGGCCATGGCGGTCAGCGCATCGGCCACGGGGTCGAGGTCGCCCTCGACGTTGATGCCGACCATGGCCTGGCGTCGCAGGCCCACGGTGAGCGGGTCGGTGACGGCGACGATCTGCATGACGCCCTGGTCGAGCAGCTTCTGCACGCGCTGGCGCACGGCAGCTTCGGAGAGGCCGACGGCCTTGCCGATCGATGCGTAGGGACGGCGGCCGTCCTCCTGCAGTTGCTCGATGATCGCCAGGGACACAGCATCGACCGAAGGGGACGGTTGTCTGTTCCTGGAATCTGCGCTTCGACTGACCACGACCTCACTGTGCACGAGGGTCGTCTGTTCCGCAAGACGGAATCGATGAAATCCGTTGTTTGGGCACTCGGATCTCACTGATTTCGTAGTTGGTGGCCTCTGGGTCTGTCGAAAGCCTCCGCTTAGGAGCTAGGCTTGGCTTTTGTCTCAATCGTTGGACATGTGATCAGGAGTGTGGCTGTAGTGACCACCGAACTGCGTCGTCTGCGCAACTACATCGGCGGGGAGTTCAAGGACGCCGCCGACGGGCGGACCACCGAGGTGGTCAACCCGGCCACCGGCGAGGCGTACGCCACGGCCCCGCTCTCGGGCCAGGCCGACGTCGACGCCGCCATGGCCGCCGCCGCGGCGGCCTTCCCGGGCTGGCGCGACACCACCCCCGCCGAGCGCCAGAAGGCGCTGCTGAAGATCGCGGACGCCTTCGAGGCGCGCGCGGACGAGCTCGTCGCCGCGGAGTCGGAGAACACCGGCAAGCCGCTGGGCCTCACGGCCAGCGAGGAGCTGCCGCCGATGGTGGACCAGATCCGCTTCTTCGCGGGTGCCGCCCGTCTGCTGGAGGGCCGCTCGGCCGGCGAGTACATGGAGGGGATGACCTCGATCATCCGCCGTGAGCCGGTCGGCGTCTGTGCCCAGGTGGCGCCGTGGAACTACCCGATGATGATGGCCGTGTGGAAGTTCGCCCCGGCCATCGCCGCGGGCAACACCGTCGTGCTCAAGCCCTCGGACACCACCCCGGCCTCCACCGTCCTGATGGCGGAGATCATCGACTCGGTCCTGCCCAAGGGCGTCTTCAACGTCATCTGCGGCGACCGCGAGACCGGCAAGGCCATGGTCGAGCACTCCACCCCGGCGATGGCCTCCATCACCGGCTCGGTGCGCGCCGGCATGCAGGTCGCCGAGAGCGCCTCCAAGGACGTCAAGCGCGTTCACCTGGAGCTCGGCGGCAAGGCCCCGGTCGTGGTCTTCGAGGACGCCGACATCCCGAAGGCCGTCGAGGACATCGCGGTCGCCGGCTACTTCAACGCCGGCCAGGACTGCACCGCCGCCACCCGCGTGCTCGTGCACCAGTCGATCCACGACGAGTTCGTGGCCGCGCTCGCCAAGGCCGCCACGGACACGAAGACCGGCCAGCCGGACGACGAGGACGTGCTGTACGGCCCGCTGAACAACCCGAACCAGCTCAAGCAGGTCACGGGCTTCATCGAGCGTCTCCCCGCCCACGCCAAGGTCGAGGCGGGTGGCCACCGGGTCGGCGAGAAGGGCTTCTTCTACGCCCCGACCGTGGTCTCCGGCCTCAAGCAGGACGACGAGATCATCCAGAACGAGGTCTTCGGCCCCGTCATCACCGTCCAGTCCTTCACGGACGAGGCTCAGGCCCTGGAGTACGCGAACGGCGTCGAGTTCGCCCTCGCCTCCTCGGTGTGGACCAAGGACCACGGCCGCGCGATGCGGATGTCCAAGAACCTCGACTTCGGCTGCGTGTGGATCAACACCCACATCCCGCTCGTCGCCGAGATGCCGCACGGTGGCTTCAAGAAGTCCGGCTACGGCAAGGACCTCTCCGCCTACGGCTTCGAGGACTACACGCGCATCAAGCACGTGATGACCTCGCTCGACGGCTGATCGGCCGCATCGGTCACAGCACAGCGTTGACGGGGCGGGCAGTAGACAACATGTCTATTGCCCGCCCTTCCGCGTTCCCCGAGGCTGTGCCCATGCCTGAACTCGCCTTCTCCCGCCGTGCGGCGCTGTACGGCCTCGGTGCCGCGGGCCTGTCGGCCGCCCTCGTCGGCTGTGGTGTGCCGGCCGCCTACGTTCCCGAGGAACGGCGTACGGGACCGGACCGGTCCGAGCGGGACCGGAACGTCGCCTTCTCCAACTGGCCGCTCTACATCGACACCGACGAGGAGGACGAGGAGCGCCGGCCGACGCTGGAGGCCTTCTCGGAGCAGACCGGCATCGAGGTCCGGTACAGCGAGGAGATCAACGACAACGACGAGTTCTTCGGCAAGGTCAGCCCGGCCCTGATGAACCACCAGGAGACCGGCCACGACCTGGTCGTGGTCAGCGACTGGATGGCCGCCCGCTTCGTCCATCTGGGCTGGGCCCAGAAGCTGGACCGCTCGGCGCAACCCAACGTGTCCAGGCACCTCGACCCGCAACTGCGCTCCCCCGCCTTCGACGAGGGCCGGCTGCACACCGTGCCCTGGCAGTCGGGGATCACCGGCATCGCCTACAACCGCAGGGCCCTGGGCCGGGAGATCAAGTCGGTCAAGGACCTCTGGCACCCGGACCTGGCGGGCCGCGTCACCCTTTTCTCCGGCCTCGACGAGTCCTTCTCCCTGCTGATGCAGGGCGACGGCGTGGACGTCACCCGCTGGACCGAGTCCGACTTCCACCGGATGTGCGACCAGGTCGAGAGCATGGTGAGAAAGAAGCACATCCGCCGCTTCACCGGCAACGACTACACCTCCGATCTGAGCAAGGGCGATGTCCTCGCCTGCCAGGCCTACTCCGGTGATGCCATCCAACTCCAGGCCGACAACCCGGACATCGAGTTCGTGGTCCCCGAGGAGGGGGCCGAACTCTGGGCCGAGAGCCTGCTCGTCCCCAACCTGGCCCGCCACAAGGCCAATGCCGAGGCCCTGATCGACTACTACTACGACCCGGCGGTGGCCGCGTCCCTGGCCGCCTCCGTCAACTACGTCTGCCCGGTCCCGGCCGCCCGGGAGGTGCTGGCCGGCTCCGACGACAAGGAGACCGCCGAACTGGCCGAGAACCCGCTGATCTTCCCGGACGGCGAGATGCGCAAGCGGCTCGTGGTGTCCCGGGACATCTCCTCGGCCGAGCGCCGCTCCCTCGCCACGCGCTGGAACGCGATCGTCGGACTCTGATCACGGTCCGGCCACGGAACTGAACGCGTTCAGCAAATTGGCTGAACGTGTTCAGAAACCTGCGTAGGCTTACTCCCATGAGCGAGAGAAGCGCCCTTCAGCGGCGGATCCGTGCCTGGTTGACCCTGTTCCTCATCTGCCTGGTGCTCAGCGGCCTCACCGCCTTCCCCCTGGTCACCGAACTCCACTGGCTCAACTCCCTCGTGGACAACGACTGGGTGCGGCGGGTGGGCGACGGCCTGGACCGGGCCGATGCCGACTACCCCTTCCTCCTCTACGGCACCGACTGGCTCGCCTTCGCCCACCTCGTCATCGCCGTCTTCTTCTACGGCGTCCACCGCGACCCCGTCCGCAACATCTGGATCGTCGAAGCCGGCATGATCGCCTGCGCCGGAGTGATACCCCTGGCCCTGATCTGCGGCCCGATCCGGGGCATCCCCATCTGGTGGAGCGTCATCGACATGTCGTTCGGCGTCTTCGGGGTCATCCCCCTGCTGGTGCTCCGCCGCATGATCAAGCGCCTTGAGGCGATGCCCGCGTAGCCGGCTTCCTATCGCGCGAAGGCCGCCATCACGATGTCGAAGGCCACCTTGTTCATGTCCTGGCCCTTGGCGTCGGTGGAGTTCACCGAGTACACGAGCGTGCGGGACAGGTCGCGGGTGCCGCCGATCGCGGTGTTGTATCCGTGGCGGCCGCCCGTCTTGCCCCAGGCCACGGTGCCGTCGGGCAGGACGATCTTGGACATCCCCGCCGTCAGCGCGGCGTCCTTCCCGCTCGCGAAGTCCTTCACCGCCGGCACCGTGAACATCTCCCCCAGCTGGGCCCTCGGCACGATCCGTCCGCTGAACAGGGCCACGGTGAAACGCTCCAGGTCCGCCGTGGTCGAGATGATGTCTCCCGCCGCCCACCGGTCCGAGGAATTCCACTCGGTCACGTCCCGCAGCTCCCGGGAGCCGTCCGCTCCCACCGTCGCCTGGTAGCCCCGATGGTGCGGACCGTGGATCTTCGTCTGCGTCCGCGCCGGGAACGAGGTCTGACGCAGACCCAGCGGCTTCAGGACCCGCCGGGCGACCGCCTCCTCGTACGAAGTGCCCGTCACCTTCTCGATGAGCACGCCCAGCACCGTGTAGTTGATGTTCAGGTAGTGCTGGGACGTGCCCGGGGTGAACTCAGGCTTCTTCGCGAAGGCGTTGGCCAGCTGATCGTGCGGGTCGGTGACATCGAAGCGGTGCTCCCACTGCTCCTCGAAGCCGTTCCCCGGTCCGTCGGCGGCCGGTATGCCGCTGGTGTGGTTGAGCAACTGCCGGACGGTGACCGTCCCGTACCCCTCAGGGACGGTGCCGGGCAGATAGTGCCGCACCGGCCTGTTCAGATCGAGCCGGCCCTCGGCGGCGAGCTGGAGCACCACCGCCGAAGTGAACGTCTTGGTCACCGACCCGGCCCGGAACCGGCCATGCTCCAGCGCCCCCCGCCCCGTGCGGACATCGGCAACACCGGAACTGCCCTTCCACGTGCCGCTCCTGCCGCCCACGCGGACCAGTGCGGCGGTCGCGTCCCCGTGTTCCGGGCCGAGACCGGCGATCGCCCTCTCCAGCGCCGCCGCGTTGGGCGGCGTCGAAATCACCGACGCGACCCCCGCGGAGGAGAGCGGAGCGGGATCCGGGGCCGGCGCGGCGTGGGCGACGGCCGGACCGGACGCGATCCCCAGGACCAGAGCGGCGGCGGCAAGCGTGCGCGTACGTGCGTTCATGGCGGTGTGCTCCCCCTGTGCGACATCGGGGCCGTCTGCCCCGATGGCCTCAATGCTCCAGGTCAGAGGGGTAGTTGCGAATCACCGTCAAGAGGGGTCTTCACCGGTACGACAACTACCCGCCGCGGGGGAGGCGACACGCCGTCCCCTCACTCCCCAGAGGGAGTACCCGCCGCGATCAAGCCCGTCTCGTACGCGCAGATCACCGCCTGGATCCGGTCCCGCAGCCCCAGCTTCGCCAGCACGTTCCCCACGTGCGACTTCACCGTGTGCTCGCTCACCACCAGAGATGCCGCGATCTCCGCGTTCGACAGGCCCCGCCCCAGGTGCAGCAGCGTTTCCCGTTCCCGCGCCGTCAGCACCTCCAGCCGGTCGGCCGGAAGGGAGGGCCGCACCGTCGCCGCCGTGTACTCCTCGATCAGCCGCCGCGCCACCGAAGGCGCCAGCAGCGACTCGCCCGCCGCCACCACCCGTACCGCGTGCACCAGATCGTCCCGCCGCACGTCCTTCAGCAGGAACCCGCTCGCCCCCGCGTGCAGCGCCTCGTACACGTACTCGTCCGAATCGAAGGTCGTCAGCATGACCGTCCGGCACGCGCTCCGCGCCGAGATCGCCCGGCACGCCTCGATCCCGTCCAGCACCGGCATCCGGATGTCGAGCAGCGCCACGTCCGGAGCGAGCCGGGCCACCGCCTCCACCGCCGCCGCCCCGTCCCCCACCTCCGCCACGACCTCGATGTCCTCCTGGACGTCCAGGATCATCGCGAACCCGCTGCGCACCAGCTCCTGGTCGTCGGCCACCACCACACGGATCGTCAATTCCCCACCTCCAGCGGTGAGGTTACAAGGACGGCCCGCACCTCGAACCCGGAGCCGTCGCGCCGCGGCCCGCACTCCACCGTGCCTCCGTGGGCCGCCGCCCGCTCCCTGATCCCGATCAAACCGTGCCCGCCGCTGCCGCTGCCGCTGCCGCTGCCGCCGCCCGTCGGCCCCCGCCCGTCGTCCGCCACCGTGATCGCCAGTTCCCGCGCCCCGTGGTGCAGCCGTACGCTCACCCGCCGGGCCCGCGCGTGCTTCACCACGTTCGTCAGCGCCTCCTGCACGATCCGGTACACGGCCGTGTCCACCGCCGGCGGCAGTCCCCGGACCTCGCCCGTGGCCTCGTACGCGATCTCCGGCCCGCCCCGGCGCACCCGGTCCAGCAGCGCCGGGAGCGACGCCACCCCCGGCTGCGGCTCGCGCGGCGCCGGGCCGTCCGCCTCGCGGAGCACCCCCAGCATCGTGCGCAGCTGCGCCATGGCCTCCCGGCCCGTCTCCGAGATCGCCTCGAAGGCCGCCTCGGCCCGCTCCGGCGCCCGCCGCACCGCCACCGGCCCGGCCTCCGCCTGCACGATCATGATGCTGACGGCGTGCGAGAGGATGTCGTGCATCTCCCGCGCGATCCGGGCCCGCTCCCGGGCCACGGCCTGCTCCGCCTCGATCCGGTTGGCCCGCTCCAACTGCGCCGCCCGGTCTTCGACGGCCGCGGTGTAGGCCTGCCGGGTGTACTGGAGCCGGCCCAGCGCGTAGGCGGCGCCCGCGCAGAACAGAGTGAAGGACAGCTCCCTGGCCGAGCCCGTCTCCAGCCCCACGGACGCGGCGACGGCCACCACCGAGCCAGCCCCGACCGCCGCCCGCACCCGGCCGGAGCACTGCAGGGCGACGGTGAAGAAGGCCATCAGCCCGGCGTACGGAAGCGGCTGGCCCGGCCCGTCCATCGTCACCTTGTAGACGCCACCGATCAGCAGGATCGCCACCAGGACGAGCACGGGCCGGCGCCGCCGCCACACCAGCGGGACCACCCCCAGCGTGGTGACCGCGTACGAGGCCCAGGTCGTCGGCGGCAGCCCGGGCTCCCGCGGCAGCACGAACGGCATCGTGACGGCCAGCTGCACCAGCACGGTCAGGCCCAGGTCCACGACCCACGGACGGGCTCCGCGCAGCCGCCGGAACCGCCGGCCCAGCGCGCGTCTCACCGTCCGGACGCGGCCCGAACGCGCGCCAGCACGTCCACCCGGTTCGTGGTGACCGCGTCCACCCCCGCCTTGACGAGCCGCTTCATCGCGCACTTGGTGTCCGCGGTCCAGGCCGAGACCAGCAGGCCGTCCCGGTGGAGCGCGTCCGTCAGCTCCCGGCTCACCAGCCCGAAGCGGTAGTTGAGCCAGCGCGGCGCCACGGCGTCGATCAGCACCCGCCGCGGCGGCGACAGCGTGGTCCAGGTCAGCGCGATCTCCGCGCCCGGATCGGCGGCGCGGACCGCCAGCATCGAGTGGGGGCCCGCGCAGTAGTACGTCCGATCGCGCGCGCCGCACTCGCGGACGAGGCCCACCACCGTGCGCACCGACTCGGACGTGGCACCCGGGAGGTCGAGCATCAGCCGCCCCGCCCCCGCGGCCATCAGGGCGTCGCGCAGCGTGGGAACGCCGCCCTCCGTCAGCTCCTCGAGCTGTGGGGCCGTGACGTCGCCGAGGCCTACGTCATGGCCCCAGAGCCGCTGGAGCGTGTCGTCGTGGAGCAGGACCGGCACCCCGTCACGGGTCAGCCGTACGTCGATCTCGACCGCGTCGGCCCCGCGGGCGAAGGCGGAGCGGATCGAGGGCAGGGTGTTCTCACGTACACGGTAGGGATCGCCGCGGTGGCCGACGGCAGTCAGGGTAGGCATGGCCCCATTCTCCGTGCCGCGGACGTCAATTGGAGATCAGCGCGCCAGCCATTCGGCGGTGTACGCGTCGATCTCCGCGATGATCCACGCCTTGCCGGCCGGCTCCAGGAAGGAGGCTTCGACGGCGTTCTTGGCGAGCTGCGCGAGACCGCGCTCGTCGAGGTCGAGGAGGCGGGCGGCCACCGCGTACTCGTTGTTGAGGTCGGAACCGAACATCGGCGGGTCGTCGCTGTTGATGGTGACGAGCACGCCCGCCGCGACCATCTCCTTGACGGGGTGCCGATCGAGGTCGGTGACCGCGCGGGTGGCGATGTTGGAGGTCGGGCAGACCTCCAGCGCGATGCGGTGCTCGGCGAGGTACGCGAGGAGCTCCGGGTCCTGCGTGGAGCTGGTGCCGTGGCCGATGCGCTCGGCGCCGAGCTCGCGGATGGCGTCCCAGACGGTCTCGGGACCGGTGGTCTCGCCGGCGTGCGGCACGCTGTGCAGGCCGGCGGCGCGCGCCGCGTCGAAGTACGGCTTGAACTGCGGGCGCGGGACGCCGATCTCGGGCCCGCCCAGGCCGAAGGAGACCAGGCCCTCGGGGCGCAGGTCGACGGCGAGCCGGGTGGTCTCGGCGGCGGCTTCGAGGCCGGCCTCGCCGGGGATGTCGAAGCACCAGCGCAGGATGACCCCGAGTTCGGCCTCGGCGGCCTTGCGGGCGTCCTCGATGGCCTCCATGAAGGCCCGCTCGTCGATGCCGCGGCGGGTGGAGGAGTACGGGGTGATGGTCAGCTCGGCGTAGCGGATGTTCTGCCGGGCCATGTCACGGGCGACTTCGAAGGTGAGGGTGCGTACGTCGTCCGGGGTGCGGACCAGGTCGACGACCGAAAGGTAGACCTCGATGAAGTGGGCGAAGTCGGTGAAGGTGAAGTAGTCGGCGAGGGCCTCGGGGTCGGTGGGGACCTTCGAGTCGGGGTGCCGGGAGGCGAGCTCCGCCACGATGCGCGGGGACGCCGAGCCCACGTGGTGGACGTGGAGTTCGGCCTTGGGCAGCCCCGCGATGAAGGGGTGCAGGTCGGTCATGGGGTTGCCTCCGGGAGGACGCGGTCGCGGGCAGGTCGGGATTCATCGTAGGCAGGCCCGTGACTGTCGGTGGCAGCGCTTAGCATGGCTGTACGAGAGGGGGGCGCCGTATGAACGACAGCAGTCCCGAGCCGCGCGACCCGTGGGCGCCGCCGGAGCGGCCCGCGGTGGAGCTGGGCAAGTCGCAGGGCACGCAGGACACCAACGGCACGCCGGGCGTGTCGGGCCCGCCGTCCGTGCACGACCAGCAGACGCTCGCCGGAACGCCCGGAGACCAGCTGCCGCCGACCGCTCAGCCGCCGACCGCTCAGCCGCCGACCGCTCAGCCGCCGACGCCGACGCCGGCACCCGCCCCGGCCGCGCCGCAGGTCGGCCCCGCGTCCGCCGCGTACGGATATCCGGTCCAGCCCGGTTACGGATACCCGGGCGACGCCGGCTACCCCGGCCAAGCCGGGTACCAGGGCTACCCGGGCGGCCCGCAGGGGTATCCGGGCCACGGCCCCTACACGCCGTACGGTCCGCAGCCCAGCAACGGCTTCGGCATCGCCGCGCTCGTCCTCGGCATCATCTCGGTCCTCGGCTGCTTCCTGAGCTTCGCGGGCGTGGCCATCGGGATCGCCGCGGTCGTCTTCGGCGCCCTCGGCAAGGGCAAGGCGAACCGCGGCGAGGCGGACAACGGCGGGATGGCGCTCGCGGGCATCATCCTGGGCGCGGTGGGCATCCTGCTGGGCGTGCTGATACTCCTGGCGGCGTTCGCCAGTCTCATGGACCTGGGACCGATCGACGATTCCCCGTACGACAGCCCGTACGACAACTCCCAGGTCCACGAGAAGGTCTGACCGGAGGGGACCGGCTCAGCAGGCCCAGGGCCAGTCCGCGTTCCGGCCGTCCTCGATCAGGGGCACCATCCGGAACGCCGCGTCGGTGAGCCCGCCGAAGGTGTGCCGGTTCCCGCCGCCGGACGGGGCGTGCCCGACCCGGTAGCCGGCCAGGTTCCAGGTGTAGACCGGAACCGAGGCCGGCACCTCCGCCGTCGGATCGCCGCCGTGGCCGTACGAGGCGGCCTGCTCGTCGGTGACGATCAGCACCCGGTCGTGGTCCCGGTAGTGCTCCCTCACGGCCTGGGCCGTGTAGGTGCCGCCGAGGTCCCCGAAGCGCTCCAGCACCTTCAGCACGGATTCGCCCCGGCCGTACGGGACGGCCTTGCTCGTCGTGCCGAACTGGACCAGGTCGGCGTGCTCGGCCCGCAGTGCCACCGCCGCGCCGAACACGGCCGCCGCGTCGGCCCGGTTGAGCTTCGAGCGGTCCGACAGCGGGGACCACATCGACCCGGACCGGTCGACGAGGACCAGCGTCCGGCCGGGCAGCGCCGGTACGTTGGCCAGCGAGTGGCCCAGCGCCTGCTCCAGCGGGTACGCCCAGCGCAGCGACGGGGCGTGCTGATGGGCGGCCAGGTAGCGGAAGGGGAACTGCCGGGACCGGGCGACGACCGCCGGGTCGGAGATCCTCGCCGCGACCTGTGCGGCCACCGCGTCCGAGACCCCGGCCTGGTCGAAGTTGCGCAGGTTGCGCAGCAGCGCCATCGCACCCATCGACGGGATGACCGCCTCCCAGGCGGCCGCGTCCATCGGGCCCTGCAGCCAGCCGGCCAGCGCCTCCCAGGTCATGCCCGCCTCCGCGAGCCGCTCGGCGCCGTCCGGGGCGAGGACCACACCACGCCGCTCGGAGACCGGCAGCTCCCTCAGCGCCCGGTGCGCGGTGAGGGTGCGGTTGCCGGCCGGGACCCGCGCGTCGTCCGGGTTGTGCCGGCGGTCGAGGGCGTAGCGGAACAGCTCGCCCTGCCAGGGCTTGGCCGGGTCGGGGGAGGCGTGCACGAGGTTGAGGACGTCACCGAAGCGGTAGGCCTTGGAATCCGTGTCGTACTTCAGCAGCGTGGTGCCGGAGTAGAGCCGGCGCACGGCGTCGGCGATGCCGCGCTTGACGGGCTTGGGCACGGCCCGGCCGTACGCCGCCGTCCAGTAGGCCAGCAGTTCACCGGGCTCGTCCGCGCGCCGCAGTACGCAATCCACGACCTGGCGGTTCGAAGGCCCGTCGGTGGCGCCCGCGTCGAGCCGCGCCTTGACGTACTCGGCGGCGCCGACGAGGGACGCGGTGCGCATGTTGGCGTCCCCGCGGAGCCAGCCCAGCAGGCCGGCCGTCCACGCGGGATCCTCGACGGCGAGGGTGCGCACGAGCGCGGCGAAGCGGTCGTCGCGGGCCTCGCCGCTCTCGTACGCGGTGCGCTGCGTCACGAAGTTGGCGACGGCGAGCAGGAACAGCTCGGAGCGGGGATCGCGCAGGTGGCCGGGGCCGCCCTGGCCGGTGCGGGCACGGCCGGCCGAGCACACGGGCGACGTCGGTGAAGCGGGCGACGTGGGCGACGTGGGCGCGGACTTGGACGTGCGCAGGTTGAAACGAGCCATGGTGAATCCCCCCGAATTCAAAGGAAGCGGGGGAGGCGTGACGTGCGGGATGCCCGAGATCAGAGGTCGGCGACGGACAAAGTCAGGTGCTCTGTCCAGCTGAGCTACCGGCCTGAGCCGGGCGGGATTCGAACCCGCCACCTCCTGATCCGGAAGTAGCCGTCGCCTGCGCACCGGGCATCCCGCACGCGGCCTCCCGAGATCAAGGTGGCGGCGGCCTGGAGTTCTTTGCAAAAGAAGGAGCCGCAGCCTGCGCACCGGGAGGTGCGTGACGTAGGTGTCCAGAGAACAAGGTCGGCGCAACCACAAGGTGCTCTGCCAACTGAGCTACACCGGCGTGACACCGGTGACGGGACTCGAACCCGCGACCGCCCGATGTGGAGTCGAAGTAGGTCGCGCCTTCGCACCTGGACAAGGATCACGTTAGGCGGCGGGGCCGGGATCCACCACGCAATTACTGAGCAGCGTGGGCACCATGACCGACGCGCCGTCCGGGCCGCGCGAGAGCGGGACCCAGATCAGCCCGACCATCCGGGGGCACTCGCACTCCAGGTCAGGGTCCACGCCGAGGACCGGCTCCCCGGGCGCCACGTCCACCCGGAAGCAGGAGGTCCAGCCCGAGGGGTAGGGCGCGTCGTACGCGTACCGTACGCCCAGGGCGCGCAGGCCGGTCTCCTCGGCCACCTCGCGCCGGACCGCCTCCTCGGGTTCCTCGCCCGCCTCCAGACCGCCGCCGGGCAGGGTCCAGTACTCCGGCCCGTCGTGCCGGCCCGTGGCCCCCCTGCCGCGCTCGCGCACCATCAGCACGCAGCCGTCGCGGACGATGACCGCGGCGACCCGGCGCCGCTCCGTCACGCGTCGTCCCCGCGCAGCCGCTCCCGGGCCTCCATCAGGGCGAAGCCCAGCAGGTTCAGCCCGCGCCAGCGGGCCGGATCCAGGGCGCGCTCGTCGTCGGCGGCCAGTCCGATGCCCCAGATCCGGTCCATCGGGCTCGCCTCCACCAGCACCCGGTTCCCGGTGCCCAGCAGGTACGAGCGCAGCGCCGGGTCGGAGCCGAACTTGTGCACGCTGCCCTCCACCACCAGGGCGAAGCGCTCCCGCTCCCATATCGCGTTGTCGAAGCCGCGCACGAGCCGCCCGGCCTTCTTCGCCTCCGCCGGGCTCTTCGCCGCCAGCGCGGCCCGCTCTCCCTCGGCGTCCCCGAACAGGCGGGCCTTGCCGGCCATCATCCAGTGCTCGGCCGTGGCATAACGGACGTCACCCACAGTGAAAGCGGACGGCCACCACTGGCTCAGGCAGCTCGGACCGAGCCTGCCGTCCGGCAGCGGCCGGTGCCCCCAGAACGGCAGGTACTTCACCCGTTCACCACGGCTGACCTGCTTGATCAGGTCCTCGATCATCTCCATGCACGCGAGTCTGGCAGTCGCCACTGACACTTCGTACGGGATTTCCGGTGTGCCTCGACACATGGTCGACCGATTCCGTCGCGTAATCAAAAGGCAACAACGGAATCACTTGGCCGAGGGCACCACCTCTGTCAGGATCGGCACTCAATTCGAGCTGTAGCTCGAACTGTAGCTACGGAGAGCGTGAGAGCGTGATGGGCAACCGCTTCCAGGTCAAGGACCGCTTCGCAGACGGCGCGCAGTACATCGACGGGCAGCTCAGGCCCGGCACCTCCGGACAGTCACACACGGTGGTCGATCCGGCGACAGGCGACGAGGTCCTCACCTACGAACTGGCGAGTACCGCGGACGTCGACGAGGCGGTCGCCGCCGCCAAGCGTGCCTTCCCGGCATGGTCCGGCGCCACCCCCGGCGAGCGTTCGGACGCCCTGCACCGGCTGGCCGCCGTGCTGGCCGAGCAGGCGGAGGACCTCGCGTACGCCGAGTCCCTGCAGTGCGGCAAGCCGATCAAGCTGTCCACGGAGTTCGACGTGCCGGGGACCATCGACAACACCGCCTTCTTCGCGGGAGCCGCCCGCCATCTCCAGGGGCAGGCCGCCGGCGAGTACTCGGGCGACCACACCTCCTGCGTACGCCGCGAGGCCATCGGGGTCGTCGGCTCCATCGCGCCCTGGAACTATCCGCTCCAGATGGCCGCCTGGAAGATCCTCCCGGCGATCGCCGCGGGCAACACGATCGTCCTCAAGCCCGCCGAGCTCACCCCGCTGACCTCCCTGATGTTCGCGCAGGCGGCCAAGGAGGCGGGCCTGCCCGACGGCGTGATCAACATCGTCACCGGCGCCGGCCGCGTGGCAGGCGAACACCTGGTGGGCCACCCCGACGTGGTCATGACCTCCTTCACCGGCTCCACCGCCGTCGGCAAGCGGGTCGCGGAGATCGCCACCGCCACCGTCAAGCGGCTCCACCTGGAGCTCGGCGGCAAGGCCCCCTTCCTCGTCTTCGACGACGCCGACCTGGAGGCAGCCGCGCACGGCGCCGTCGCCGCCTCCCTCATCAACACCGGCCAGGACTGCACCGCCGCCACCCGCGCCTACGTGCAGCGCCCCCTCCACGACGCCTTCGTCGCCCGGGTGGCCGAGCTGATGGAGACCGTCCGCCTCGGCGACCCCTTCGCCCCCACCACCGACCTCGGCCCGCTGGTCTCGCACGCCCAGCGCGACCGGGTCGCCGGCTTCGTCGAGCGGGCCCGCGCCTACGCCACCGTCGTCACCGGCGGCGAGATCCCGGCGGGCGAGCTGGCCGACGGCGCGTACTACCGGCCCACCCTCATCTCCGGCGCCGCCCAGGACAGCGAGGTGGTCCAGTCCGAGATCTTCGGCCCAGTCCTCGTGGTCCTGCCCTTCGACACCGACGACGAGGGCATCGCGCTGGCCAACGACACCCCGTACGGACTCGCGGCCTCCGCCTGGAGCCGGGACCTCTACCGGGCGAACCGCGCCACCCGTGAGATCCAGGCGGGCTGCGTCTGGGTCAACGACCACATCCCGATCATCAGCGAGATGCCCCATGGGGGCTACAAGGCCAGCGGCTTCGGAAAGGACATGTCCTCTTACTCCTTCGAGGAGTACACGCAGGTCAAGCACGTGATGTACGACAACACTGCGGTGGCCGCGAAGGACTGGCACCGCACGATCTTCGGGGACCGATAAGAAACCACCGCCCGACCAGCGGTACACCTCCCGAAAGGGCACAGCGCATGGAGCAGTTCGAGCCCGACCGCCTCTCGGCGGCGCAACTCGCCGCGATGCGGCGCAGCCTCACCAGTGGGCGCGGCGCCCTCACCCGCCGCTCGCTGCTGCGCGCCTCCGGAGTCGGAGCGCTCACCCTCGGAGGCCTGGCCGGCCTCGCCGGGTGCGGCATCCCGCCCGCGAAGCGCGCGGGTGACGCGGCGGCGGCCTCCGACGACCACTCGGCCGGGGAGAAGGAGATCACCTTCTCCAACTGGACCGAGTACATGGACACCAGCGAGGACGAGAAGTCGCGTCCCACGCTGGAGGAGTTCACCCAGCGGACCGGGATCAAGGTCAAGTACACCGAGGACATCAACGACAACGTCGAGTTCTTCGGCAAGATCAGACCGCAGCTCGCGGCCGGCCAGGACACCGGCCGCGACCTGATCGTCGTCACCGACTGGCTGGCCGCCCGCATCATCCGGCTCGGCTGGGCACAGCGGCTGGACCCCTCGCACCTCCCGCACGCCTACGCCAACCTGATCCCGCAGTTCCGCACCCCGGACTGGGACCCGGGACGGGCGTACAGCTACCCCTGGACCGGCATCGACACCGTCATCGCCTACAACGAGAAGGCGACGGGCGGCAAGAAGGTTGACTCCGTCACCCAGCTGCTCGACGACCCCACCCTCAAGGGCCGCGTCGGCTTCCTCACCGAGATGCGCGACAGCGTCGGCATGACCCTGCTCGACCAGGGCAAGGACCCCGCCGGCTTCACCACCGCGGACTTCGACGGGGCGATCGGCCGCCTCCAGAAGGGCGTGGACACCAAGCAGATCCGCCGCTTCACCGGCAACGACTACACGGCGGACCTCGACAAGGGCGACCTCGCCGCCTGTCTCGCCTGGGCCGGCGACGTCATCCAGCTGCAGGCCGGCAACCCGGACATCAAGTACGCCATCCCCGCCCCCGGATACATCACCTCCAGCGACAACCTCCTGGTCCCCGCCCAGGCCCGGCACAAGGCCAACGCGGAGAAGCTCATCGACTACTACTACGAGCCCGCGGTCGCCGCCCAGCTGGCCGCCTTCATCAGCTACGTCTGCCCGGTCGAGGGCGTCAAGGACGAGCTGGCCAAGATCGATCCCGAACTCGCGGACAACCCCCTGATCGTCCCGGACAAGGCGATGGCCGCCAGGGCCCACGCCTTCCGCTCCCTCACCAGCGAGGAAGAGACCGCGTACGAAGAGAAGTTCGCCAAGCTCATCGGCGCGTAGCCGTACGCGCCCCGCCGCGAGCCCTCCCTTGCCCGCTCCGCCCACCCACCCCCGGGACCTCTCCATGACTGACAAGACCGCGGGCGGCGACGTCCGCCTCTCCGGGATCAGCAAGCACTACGGCACCTTCACCGCAGTGCACCCGCTGGATCTCACCATCCCCCAGGGCTCCTTCTTCGCCCTGCTCGGCGCCTCCGGCTGCGGGAAGACCACCACCCTGCGCATGATCGCCGGCCTGGAGGAGCCCTCCACCGGCACGGTCCACCTCGGCGACCGTGAGGTCACCGACCTGCCGCCGTACAAGCGCCCGGTCAACACGGTCTTCCAGAGCTACGCGCTGTTCCCGCACCTGAACATCTACGAGAACGTCGCCTTCGGACTGCGCCGCCGCGGCATCAAGTCGGTCAAGAAGCAGGTCGACGACATGCTGGAGCTCGTCCAGCTCGGTCAGTTCGCCCAGCGCAAGCCGCACCAGCTCTCCGGCGGCCAGCAGCAGCGCGTCGCCGTGGCCCGCGCCCTGATCAACCACCCGCAGGTACTGCTCCTCGACGAGCCGCTCGGCGCCCTCGACCTCAAGCTGCGCCGCCAGATGCAGCTGGAGCTCAAGCGGATCCAGACCGAGGTCGGCATCACCTTCGTGCACGTCACGCACGACCAGGAGGAGGCCATGACCATGGCCGACACGGTCGCCGTGATGAACGGCGGCCGCGTCGAGCAGCTGGGCGCCCCCGCCGAGCTGTACGAGAACCCGGGCACCACCTTCGTCGCCAACTTCCTCGGCACCTCGAACCTCATCGAGGCGAACGTGGAGTCCGCCGGGTCGGACGTGGTCGTCTCGGCCTCGGGCGCCACCCTGCGGCTGCCCGCCGGCCGGTGTTCGACCACGCCCCGCGCGGGCGGAAAGCTCCTCGTCGGCGTGCGCCCGGAGAAGATCTCCCTCGTCCCGGCCGCGGACGAGCACACCATCGCGAGCGGCCGGAACAAGATCACGGGCCGCATAGCCGCCTCCTCCTTCATCGGAGTCTCCACGCAGTTCGTGATCGACAGCCCCGCCTGTCCCGGGCTGGAGGTCTACGTCCAGAACATCGAGCGCGACGCCCGCCTGGCCCCCGGCGCCGAGGTGGTCCTGCACTGGAACCCGGAGCACACCTTCGGCCTCGACGCCGCGCAGGACATCGACGCGGGCATCGAGACGGTCGAGGAGAGCGCGTGACCACCACCGCCGCGCCGCCCCAGGCGCCCGTCGCCGCCGAACCCCCGGTGCACAAGCCGTCCGTGCGCAAGCGGCTGATCCCGTACTGGCTGCTGCTCCCCGGCATCCTGTGGCTGCTGGTGTTCTTCGTGCTGCCGATGGTCTACCAGGCCTCCACCTCGGTGCAGACCGGCTCCCTCGAAGAGGGCTTCCGCGTCACCTGGCACTTCGGGACCTACTGGGACGCCTTCACCGAGTACTACCCGCAGTTCCTGCGCTCCCTGCTCTACGCCGGCACCGCGACCGCGCTGTGCCTGCTGCTCGGGTACCCGCTGGCCTACCTGATCGCCTTCAAGGCGGGCCGCTGGCGCAACCTCCTGCTGGTCCTGGTCATCGCCCCCTTCTTCACCAGCTTCCTGATCCGCACGCTGGCCTGGAAGACGATCCTGGCCGACGGCGGCCCGGTGGTCGCCGTCCTCAACGACATCGGCTTCCTCGACGTCACCAGCTGGCTCGGCATGACCGAGGGCGACCGGGTGCTGGCCACGCCGCTCGCGGTCGTCTGCGGTCTGACGTACAACTTCCTCCCCTTCATGATCCTGCCGCTGTACTCCTCGCTGGAGCGCATCGACACCCGCCTCCACGAGGCGGCCGGGGACCTGTACGCCCACCCCGCCACGGTCTTCCGGAAGGTGACCTTCCCGCTCTCCATGCCGGGCGTCGTCTCCGGGACCCTGCTCACCTTCATCCCGGCGAGCGGCGACTACGTCAACGCCGAACTGCTCGGCTCCACGGACACCCGGATGATCGGCAATGTCATCCAGTCGCAGTACCTGCGGATCCTCGACTACCCGACGGCGGCCGCGCTGTCCTTCATCCTCATGGCCATCGTGCTGATCATGGTCACCATCTACATCCGCCGAGCGGGGACGGAGGACCTGGTCTGATGCGCAATCCCCTCACGTGGCTGCGGCGCAATCTGGTCGTCATCGCGGGCCTCGGCACGCTCGCGTACATGATCCTGCCGAACGTCGTCGTCACCGTCTTCTCCTTCAACAACCCCACCGGGCGGTTCAACTACGCCTGGCAGGAGTTCTCCCTCGACGCGTGGAAGGACCCCTGCGGGGTCGCCGACATGTGCGGCTCGCTCTCGCTGTCGCTCCAGATCGCGCTGTGGTCCACCCTCGCCGCGACCGCGCTTGGCACCGCCATGGCCTTCGCGATGGTCCGCTACCGCTTCCGGGGGCGCAGCGCGGTCAACTCGCTGATCTTCCTGCCCATGGCCATGCCCGAGATCGTGATGGCGGCCTCGCTGCTCGCGCTCTTCCTCAACATGGGCATCCAGCTGGGCTTCTGGACGATCCTGATCGCCCACATCATGTTCTGTCTCAGTTTCGTCGTCGCCGCCGTCAAGGCGCGTGTCCTGTCCATGGACCCGCGGCTGGAGGAGGCCGCCCGAGACCTCTACGCGGGCCCGGTGCAGACCTTCGTACGGGTCACGCTGCCGATCGCGGCGCCCGGCATCGCGGCGGGCGCGCTGCTCTCCTTCGCGCTGTCGTTCGACGACTTCATCATCACCAACTTCAACTCGGGCAACACCGTCACCTTCCCCATGTTCGTGTGGGGATCGGCCCAGCGCGGTACGCCTGTGCAGATCAACGTCATCGGCACGGCGATGTTCGTCATCGCGGTGCTGGTGGTCCTCGTCGGCCAGATGGTCGGCAACCGCCGCAAGAAGGCACAACCGAAGTAGACCCCTGTAGGGAGTTGGAAGCCATGGCCCCAGTCGCCATGCGTAGTGTTGCGAAATCCCTTTCCGAAGCGAAGCCGGTCTCGTACTGGCTGGACGACCCCGGCAAGCCCGCGCCGCAGCCGGCGCTGACCTCGGACGAGCGCTGTGACCTGCTGGTCATCGGCGGCGGCTACAGCGGGCTGTGGACCGCGCTGATCGCCAAGGAGCGCGACCCCGAGCGGGACGTCGTACTCATCGAGAGCAAGGAGGCGGGCTGGGCCGCCTCCGGGCGCAACGGCGGTTTCTGCGCCGCCTCCCTCACCCACGGACTCGGCAACGGGATCGCCCGCTGGCCCGACGAGCTGGCCAAGCTGGAGGAACTGGGCGCCCGCAATCTCGACGCCATCGAGGAGGCCGTCGCCCGCTACGGGATCGACTGCGACTTCGAGCGGACCGGCGAGATCGACGTCGCCACCGCACCCCACCAGGTCGAGGAGCTGCGCGAACTCCACGAGGAGGCGCAGCGCCTCGGCCTGGCCGGCGGCTCCGAATGGCTGGACGCCGAAGCCCTGCGCGCCGAGGTCGACTCGCCGACCTTCCTCGCGGGCCTCTGGGACCGCGACGGCGTCGCCATGCTCAATCCGGCGAAGCTGGCCTGGGGCCTCAAGGAGGCCTGCCTCGGCCTGGGGGTGCGGATCTACGAGAACACCCGCGGCCTGAAGATGTCCGCGGTCGGGACCGGGATGGCCGTCCAGACCCCCTACGGCACGATCCTCGCCCGCCGGGTCGCCCTGGGCACCAACATCTTCCCCTCGCTGGTCAAGCGGATCCGCCCCTTCACGGTTCCGGTCTACGACTACGCGCTGATGAGCGAGCCGCTGGACGAGGGGCAGCTCGCCGCGATCGGCTGGAAGAACCGGCAGGGGCTCGGCGACAGCGCCAACCAGTTCCACTACTTCCGGATCACCAGGGACCACCGGATCCTGTGGGGCGGCTACGACGCGATCTACCCCTACCGGGGCAGGCTCGACTCCGAGTACGACCACCGCCCCGAGACGTACCTCAAGCTCGCGGAGCACTTCTTCACCGCCTTCCCACAGCTGGAGGGGCTGAAGTTCAGCCACGCCTGGGGCGGCGCCATCGACACCTGCTCGCGGTTCTCGGCCTTCTTCGGCACGGCGCACTCCGAGAAGGTGGCCTACGCGGCCGGCTACACCGGGCTCGGGGTGGGCGCCACCCGCTTCGGCGCGGAGGTGATGCTGGACCTGCTGGACGGGCTCTCCACCGAGCGCACCCGGCTGGAGATGGTGAAGTCCAAGCCGATGCCGTTCCCGCCCGAGCCCTTCGCCTGGACCGGGATCACCCTCACGAAGTGGTCGCTGGCCCGCGCCGACCGCCGCGGCGGGCACCGCAACCTGTGGCTGCGCACGCTGGACCGCTTCGGCCTCGGCTTCGACAGCTGAGCACACGCCGCCGATCGCACGCCCCGGCGCGCATCCGCCGGTCACCGTGTGACCCGTTTCACTACCATGGAGTAACGAAACCCGCGTCATAGTCGCGCCCGGCCCCGCTCTCTCCCGGTGAGAACCCTTCACCGCGCACGAGACGAACGGAGGCCGGGCGATGACGTTCCGGGGGGGCCAAGACGGCAGTGGAATGGCTGGTATCGGTGGCACCGGACCCCGATGCCTGCCGGTGGGAGTGGGAGCGCAACCCCTTCGGGGTCGTCCTGCTGCCCGCCGGCCGGCTGTGGGACGTGCTCATCCTGCCCGGGGACCTGGGGCAGGTCACCCTCGACGTACTACGGCTCATCACCGGCCGGCCCGGCCCGGTGCTCGCCGACTTCGGCGACTCCCGGATGGGCTTCTTCGTGCCCGCGGGCACCGCGTCCCGCTGGCTCGGCACGGGGGTGCGCGGGGCCGGGCGCGGGACCTGGATCGTCGTCCCGTACCCCGGCCGGGCCACCGGCGGGGTGCACTGGGCGGTGCTCCCGGACGGGGAGGGGACCCTCACCGACCCGGCCGTGCTGGAGCTCGCGATGCACGAGGCGGCGGCGACGGTCGCGGCGTCCGCCCTGGCGCCCGCCGGGGAGGGGGAGGGTCGGACACCTTGACAAGGGCATTGGTCTGGACCATCTTGGGCGCCGCTGTTCCCGTTTCCGCAGCCTGGCTCCATCCCCCCATGCCCCGGAGGCAGTTGTGCGCAGAACCTGGTCCCTCCTCACGGCCGCCGCCCTGGCGGCGGCCGCATTCCTCGCCGCCGGACCGCCCGCCGCCGCGGCCGACGCCGATCTCGTACGCAACGGCGGCTTCGAGGCCGGCCTCGAAGGCTGGAGCTGCTCGGCGGGCAGCGGAGCCGTCGTCACCGCACCCGTCCACAGCGGGGGTTCCGCCCTCAGGGCCACCCCGGCCGGCCAGGACAACGCCCGCTGCTCCCAGAGCGTCACCGTCAAGCCCGACTCCTCGTACACGCTGGCCGCCTGGGTGCAGGGCACGTACGTCTACCTCGGCGCGAGCGGCACCGGCACCACCGACGTGTCGGCCTGGACGCAGACCCCGGGGGCGTGGAAGGAGCTCACCACCACCTTCCGCACCGGCCCGTCGACGACCTCGGTGACGGTCTACAGCCACGGCTGGTACGGCCAGCCCGCCCACCTCACCGACGACCTCACCCTGATCGGCCCCGACCCCGGCGGCCCCGGCCAGCCCCAGCCCCCGGCCGCCCCCACCGGCCTGACGGCCACCGCCACGTCGTCGAGCTCGGTCTCCCTGAACTGGTCGGCGGTGCCCGGAGCCACCTCGTACACCGTCCACCGGGACGGCGCCGCGCCGTACTCCGTCACCTCCACCGCGACGGCCGTGACCGGCCTCGCCGCGTCCACCACGTACACCTTCCGGGTCGGCGCGGTGAACGCGGCGGGCGAGTCCGCGCAGAGCGCCCCCGCCTCCGCGACCACGACAGCCGGTGGCGGTGGCGGTGGCGGGGGAGGCCTGCCGGCCCACGCACTGGTCGGCTACCTGCACGCGAGCTTCGCCAACGGCTCCGGCTACGTCCGGATGGCCGACGTGCCCGCCTCCTGGGACGTCGTCAACCTCGCCTTCGGCGAACCGACTTCGGCGACCTCCGGCGACATCCGCTTCCGGCTCTGCCCGGTCGCCGAGTGCCCGAACGTCGAATCCCCGGCCGAGTTCAAGGCCGCGATCAAGGCCAAGCAGGCCGCCGGCAAGAAGGTGCTGATCTCCATCGGCGGCCAGAACGGCCAGGTACAGCTGGCGACCACCGCCGCCCGCGACACCTTCGTCTCCTCCGTCAGCAAGATCATCGACGAGTACGGGCTCGACGGGCTCGACATCGACTTCGAGGGCCACTCCCTCTCCCTCGCCACCGGGGACACCGACTTCCGGGCCCCCACCACGCCGGTCGTCGTGAACCTGATCTCGGCCGTGAAGACCCTGAAGGCCAAGTACGGCCAGGGCTTCGTCCTGACCATGGCCCCGGAGACCTTCTTCGTCCAGCTGGGCTACCAGTACTACGGCTCCGGCCCCTGGGGCGGCCAGGACCCGCGCGCCGGCGCGTACCTCCCGGTCATCCACGCCCTGCGCGACGACCTCACCCTGCTCCACGTCCAGGACTACAACTCGGGCCCGATCATGGGCCTCGACAACCAGTACCACTCCATGGGCGGCGCGGACTTCCACATCGCCATGACCGACATGCTGCTGACCGGCTTCCCGGTCGCCGGCAACACCGCCCGCGTCTTCCCGGCCCTGCGCCCGGACCAGGTCGCGATCGGCCTCCCGGCCACGACGAACGCGGGCAACGGCCACACCCCGCCCGCCGAGGTGAACAGGGCCCTGAACTGCCTGACGAAGAAGGCCGACTGCGGGAGCTACCAGACCCACGGCACCTGGCCCGCCCTGCGCGGCCTGATGACCTGGTCGATCAACTGGGACCGGTTCGGCGGCTGGGAGTTCAGCCGGAACTTCGACGCCTACTTCGGCGGCTGACCCAGCACGTCCCGCCACCACCGGGCCGGAGCCGCCGACGGCTCCGGCCCGCCCAGCACCGCGAGGGCCGCACCCATGGGTGGGCGGCCCGGTAGTGGGCGTTGTGCCGGTGGTACTCCAGTCCGGCGACGAGCGTCCGCGGGGAGCGGGATCCTGCCGTCCGACAGGGTCACTTCGTGCGGGCGGCCCCCGACCGTGAGCGCGTACTTCCGCCGCTTCGACTGCTCTTCCGGCCGTACGTCACCACCCAGGCCACGCCGAGCAGCAGGGGGGTGCACATCAGGAGGCTGGCCGCCACGTCCAGGGGCCAGTGCCAGCCGCGCAGGATCAGGCCGGCGGCCGTGGCGGCCGTGAGGGCGAGGGCGGCGGCCATCGGCCAGGGCCGGCCGGTGTACGGGCGGACCAGCAGGGCCGCGCCGATGTAGGCGACGGTCGCGGTCGCGGTGTGGCCCGAGGGGAAGTAGCCGGCGGCCCAGGGCTCCAGGGGGCCCGGCCGGGCGGTCCCCTCCTTGAACGGGATGACCAGGGCCGGGACCAGGGCCATGGCCAGGCCCGCGGCTCCGGCGGCGAGGCGCCGGCCGCGCCGGGCGGCGTAGGCCATGGCGAGTGCGAGGACGGGTACGGCGACCGGGATGTTGCCGAGGTCCGAGAGGCGTTCGGTGACGGAGTCCGGGACCGTGCGCACCAGGGCGCGGCTCAGCTCGTGATCCGGCGCCAGCAGCGGGCCCGAGACCAGCACCTGCCAGGTGACCAGGGAGAAGAGGAGGCCGCAGACCGCGGCGATCAGGAGAGGAGTGGCCGGCCGTCCCGGAACAGGGGGGGTGGTTCCGGGACGGCCGCCCGGACCGGGTTGCCGCACGCCCCGGGGGGTTTGGGGCGAACGGCTGTCCGATCGGTGAGGAGTGTGCGCGAACGCATGCCCAATACGGTGCTGGGGAAGCCCGGTACTGGTGTCGCCCTCGGTTTCCCTTGAGCGGGGTGTCTCACTCATCTGCAGAAACCGTACGGCAGCGAAAGGGGGACCGACAGCAGGATCGCGTTCCCGCCATCGGCCCCCCACAGCTTCTTCACAGCGTCCGCCCGTTACCGCCGGTAGGGGAGGGGGTGCTGCGTTCGGGCGTTCTAGCCGTCCGCTCAGACGTCCGTGCCGATGGCGGCGAACGCGGCCTCGATGAGGTCCAGGCCCTCGTTCAGCAGGTCCTCGCCGATGACGATCGGCGGGAGGAAGCGGAGCACGTTGCCGTAGGTGCCGCAGGTGAGGACGAGCAGGCCCTCCGCGTGGCAGGCCTTGGCGAGGGCGCCGGCCGCCTCCGGGAACGGGGTCTTGGAGACCGGGTCCTTGACGAGCTCGATCGCGATCATGGCGCCGCGGCCGCGGATGTCGCCGATGATGTCGTACTTCTCCTGCATGGCCGCCAGGCGGGCCTTCATCAGGGACTCGATCTTCTTCGCCTTGGCGTTGAGGTCGAGCTTCTTCATGGTCTCGATGGAGCCGAGCGCACCGGCGCAGGCCACCGGGTTGCCGCCGTAGGTGCCGCCGAGGCCGCCCGCGTGGGCGGCGTCCATGATCTCGGCGCGGCCGGTCACGGCGGCGAGCGGCAGACCGCCCGCGATGCCCTTGGCGGTGGTGATCAGGTCGGGGACGATGCCCTCGTCCTCGCACGCGAACCACTGGCCGGTGCGGCAGAAGCCGGACTGGATCTCGTCGGCGACGAAGACGATGCCGTTCTCGTTGGCGAACTTCACGATCGCGGGCAGGAAGCCCTTGGCCGGCTCGATGAAGCCGCCCTCGCCGAGGACCGGCTCGATGATGATCGCGGCGACGTTCTCGGCGCCGATCTGCTTGGTGATCTGGTCGATCGCCTGGGCGGCGGCCTCGGGACCGCAGTTCTCGGCGCCGGTGGGCCAGCGGTAGCCGTAGGCGACCGGGACGCGGTAGACCTCGGGGGCGAACGGACCGAAGCCCTGCTTGTACGGCATGTTCTTCGCCGTCAGCGCCATCGTCAGGTTGGTGCGGCCGTGGTAGCCGTGGTCGAAGACGACGACGGCCTGGCGCTTGGTGTACGAGCGGGCGATCTTGACGGCGTTCTCGACGGCCTCGGCGCCGGAGTTGAACAGGGCCGACTTCTTCGCGTGGTCGCCGGGGGTCAGCTCGGCGAGGGCCTCGCAGACCTCGACGTAGCCCTCGTACGGGGTGACCATGAAACAGGTGTGGGTGAAGTCGGCGAGCTGCGCGGAGGCGCGGCGCACGACGGCCTCGGCGGAGGCGCCGACCGAGGTCACGGCGATGCCGGAGCCGAAGTCGATCAGGCGGTTGCCGTCGACGTCCTCGATGATGCCGCCGCCCGCGCGGGCCGTGAAGACGGGCAGGACGGAGCCCACGCCGCCGGCCACCGTCTGAAGGCGGCGGGCCTGCAGCTCCTGCGACTTGGGGCCGGGGATCGCGGTAACGATCTTGCGCTCCTGCGGGACAGCGGTCATAGAGGGCTCCTGGGGGGTGTTTTCGGGCGCACTTGTGTCTTTGTCCGCAGGCTAGGCCCGGGGGAGGGGGTCCTGCATGCTCCGTTCGGTAGTGATCTCCGCGTGTCCTTGTCCGCGACGGCCATAGAAGCGCGCCGCGGGGGGTCTTGTGGACGGCGCGGCGAACCGGAGAGCCGGTACGGGCCCACGGCCGACGCCGGGCAACTACATTGAGCGACGCAGCAGCGCATGCACGGTCAGGGGGCAGGGGTTCATGGACACCGACGGCACGCACGAGACGCGCCCGGCCCACGCCGGGCAGATCCCGCGACCGGCCGCCCCGCCGCCCCAGGGCCTTCCGCCGAAGCCGTCCCACGCGCCGACGGCCGGGCCGACGCTCGGGGACTGGCTGCGTGTCCCGCGCTCTTCGGACGGGCCGGGCGTGTGGACGTACGGACACGTACCGCGGGCCGCGGAGGAGCCGGAGGAGACCCCCACCCGCCAGCTGATCAGCGGAGCCCTGATCTCCCTGCTGGCCGGGATGCTGCTGTGGTCCCTGTTGTGGAACGGCTACCTCGGCGGGTTCTGGCTCTGGCCGCTCTACATGTTCACGCCCGACTCCTGGGCGGGGAAGCTCCCGGCCGTCGTGGCCTCGTACGTCTGGTACGCCGTGGTCGCCGCCGTCCTGGTGACCGGATTCGGGCGCCTCGGCCGCTGGCCCGAACTCGGCCGCCGGGCGCTCCGCAGCCGAGCCGTGCGGCCCCTGCACTCCGCCGGACCGGTCGGCCCCGTGGCCGGCGGCCCGGACGATCCCGCGCGGTGGCCGCAGTTGCGGGGGGTTGGGCTTGACGAGGTGGCTGATCGGCTGGAGGGGGAGGTCGGGGGTGGGCGGATGAACGACGTGGACTGCGTGCGCATTCGGCGGGCCTGGGATTCCGTGCGGGTCGACCCCTCCCGGATGCGGGCTTTCGCCGAGGCCGTGCGGGACAAGGGCGCCGGGGCCTGCGTGCACCCGTCCGGCGCGCGGGACCTGCCCGTGCGGGCCGCCCGGCACGATCTGCTGGCCCGGCAGGTGCTGCTCGGCACCGTCGAGGACGGCGCGCGCAACCCGTACGCCCGCCGCGGCACCGGATTCGCCCTCGACCCCGACGTGCTCGGCACCTCGCTCCTCGCCGTCGGACCCTCCGGCAGCGGCAAGACCCAGCGCCTGGTGCGGCCCGTCGTCGAGTCCCTCATGCTGCAGGCGCTCGCCGGCCAGGCCGCCGTCGTCGCCGTCGGCGCGGCCGGAGCCCCGCTCGGGCCGGACACCGGCTACGACGTCGTGGTCCGCATCGGCGACCCCGCCTCCGTCTACGACCTCGACCTCTACGGCGGCGCCACCGACCCCGACGAGGCCGCCACCCTGCTCGCCGACGCCTTCGTCGGGGACGTTCCCGGGATGGACGTGCGCCGGGCCGCGACCGCCCTCGCCCAGCTCCTCGGCCCGTTCCGGGCGGCGTACGGCCGCTTCCCCGCCGTGCCCGAGCTGCGCGAACTGCTCGACCAGGTGCCCGCCGCCTTCGAGGCGCTGCGCCGCGACCTCGGACCGGCCGGCGCGGGCAGCGGGCAGGCGATGCTGCGCGAGCTCGACGCCCGGACCCGCCAGCACGGGGCCCAGGGCGACCCCGGACCGGCCCTCGCCGACCGGGTGGCCCTGCTGGACCGGCCCGCCTTCGCCGGGTTCTTCGACACCACCGGTCAGGGGCAGCCGTTCTCGCTGCGCGCCCTGGAACACCCGCTGCGCGTCCGCGTCGACCTGCCCGAACGCGGGCACGCCGACGCCTCCCGGATCCTGGCCCGGCTGCTGCTCGCCCAGTTCAACGCCGCGGCCGCCGCCCGCACCGACCGCTCCCTCTTCGCCTTCCTCGCGCTCGACGACGCCTCGCAGACCCTGACCGCGGAGACCGTGCGGGGCGTCCAGCGGCTGCGCTCGGCGCACGCCGGCGTACTGCTCACGCTGCGCACGCTGGACGACGTCCCCGAGGCGCTGCGGACGCCGCTGCTCGGGGCGGTCGGCTGCCGCATGGCCTTCTCCGGGGTCACCACCTGGGACGGCAAGCGCTTCGCCGAGGCCTGGGGCACCGAGTGGGTGGAGACCCGCGACGTCACCCACCGCACCGTCTTCGCCGACCAGCCGCTGACCCGGGCCATGCACGCCTTCCGCAAGCTCGTCACCGGCAAGGCGGTCACCACCGACGCGGTGACCGTCCGGCAGGTGGAGCGGGAGCGGTGGTCGGCTTCGGACCTGGCGCACGCCGTGCCGCCCGGGCACGCCGTGCTGTCGCTGACCTCGGTGCGCGGGGAGCGGGCGGCTCCACTGCTGGTCCGGCTCGCTGAGGGCGGGTCCGGCCCGGCGGCCTGACCCGCGCCCCGACCCGTACGGGGTGGCAGAATCGAGGGGAGCCGTTCATACGTTAAGGCGAAAAGCGCCCGCGGCTGTTCTGTTCCTCTGCTGCTCTGCCCGTCTGCCCGGCCCGTCCGCTCCTTCGCTTCCGCCCCAGCGCCCCGTGCCCGCCGCCCCCTCCCGCTAAGGCCCCTGGTAACCGATGCCGCTCACCCTCGCCTCACTCGTCCAGCACTCGGCGCTCAAGCTCGGCGTCCGGGCGGGAGAGGGCCGCCTGGACACCCCCGTGCGCTGGGCCCACGTCAGCGAGCTCGCCGATCCCGTCCCGTACATGGAGGGCGGCGAGCTGCTCCTGATCACCGCGATGAAGCTGGACGCGGAGGACCCGGAGGAGATGCGCCGCTACGTACGCAGGCTCGCCGCGGCCGGCGTCGTCGGCATCGGTTTCGCGATCGGCGTGAACTACGAGGAGATTCCCGAGGCGCTGGTCGAGGCCGCCCGCGCCGAGGACATGCCGCTGCTGGAGGTGCCGCGCCGGACCCCCTTCCTGGCGATCAGCAAGGCCGTCTCCGCCGCCCTCGCGGCGGACCAGTACCGGGCCGTGACCGCCGGTTTCGAGGCGCAGCGGGAGCTGACCCGCGCCGCCCTCTCCGCCGACGGGCCTGCCGAACTGCTGGCGAAGCTGGCGGCGCACGTGCACGGCTGGGCGGCGCTGTACGACACCTCGGGCGCCGTCGTCGCGGCCGCCCCCGACTGGGCCGCGCGGCGCGCCGCCCGGCTGACCCCCGACGTGGAGCGGCTGCGCGAGCGGCCGGCGCCCGCCAGTGCCGTGGTCGGCGGCTCCGAGGACCGCGTCGAACTCCAGTCCCTGGGCACGGGCCGGCGGGCGCGCGGCGCGCTCGCCGTCGGCACCGGGGCCCCCCTGGGCACCGCCGAGCGGTACGCCGTCCACTCCGCGGTCGCCCTGCTGACCCTCACCACCGAGCGCTCGCGCTCGCTGCACGACGCCGAGTCCCGGCTCGGGGCGGCGGTGCTGCGGATGCTGCTCGCGGGCGAGGCGGAGCACGCGCGGTCGGTGGCCGGGGACCTGTACGGGAACCTGCTGGAGGCGCCGTTCCGGCTGATCGTCGCCGAGCCCGCACTGCCCGGGACCGCGCAGCCGGAGGGCCTGGCGCTGCTCGCCGACGCCGTGGAGTCGGCGGCCGCCCGCACGGGGGAGACGCTGCTGGTCGTCCCGGAACCGGGGCGGCTGATGGTGCTGGCCTCCGACGCGGGCCCCGCCGTACAGGCGTGCGTGGACCACGCGGAGGCCCTGGAGTCCCGGCGCGGCCTGGACGCGGCCGGGCCCGAGCCGGACGAACTGGTGGTCGGCCTGTCCGCCCCGGCCGGCCCGGAAGGCGTGGCGGCGGCCCTCAAGCAGGCCGACCAGGCGCTCGCCGTGGCCCGCCGGCGCGGGCGGCCGATGGTCGAGCACGAGGACATGGCGGCGGGCTCGGTCCTGCCGCTGCTGGCCGACGACGCGGTACGGGCCTTCGCGGACGGCACCCTGCGCGCGCTGCGGGAGCACGACGCGACCGGCCGCGGCGACCTGGTGGCCTCGCTGCAGGCGTGGCTCTCGCGCCACGGCCAGTGGGACGCGGCCGCCGCCGACCTCGGCGTGCACCGGCACACCCTGCGCTACCGGATGAAGCGGGTCGAGGAGATCCTCGGCCGCTCCCTGGAGGACCCGGACGTCCGCATGGAGCTCTGGCTCGCCCTCAAGGCCACCTCGGCCCCGTCGTAGCAGGCCGCACGGCAGCCCCATGGCCCGACGCCGACCACCCCTTCCGGCCGGGCGGGTGGCCGGTCCCGGCGGGGCGACAGTGACAAAGCGGCGAAGCCCGACGACCCGCCGCTCCATCAGGGACAAACGCCGAAACGCCGGCGGAGTCCTACGGTGGAGGGGACAAGCCCACCGCACACATCCGAAGGGCCGGGATTCGCATGACTTCCACCCACGCCTTCTGGCTCGCCGGCCGCCAGGCCACCGGCGAGGACAGCTTCGACGTCCACTCTCCGTGGGACGGCCGGCTCGTCGGCACCGTCAGCGTGCCCACCGACGAGCAGGTCGAAGAGGCCGTGGCCGCGGCGTACGCCGTGACGGCGGAATTCTCCGCGACCCCCGCCCACGTACGGGCCGCCGCCCTGGACCACGTGTCCAAGCGGCTCGCCGAGCGCACCGAGGAGATCGCCCAGCTGATCTCCGCCGAGAACGGCAAGCCCGTCAAGTGGGCCCGCGGTGAGGTCGGCCGTGCGGTGTCCGTGTTCCGCTTCGCCGCCGAAGAGGCCCGCCGCTTCAACGGCGGAGAGGCCCAGCGCCTCGACACCGACGCCGGCGGCGTCGGCCGGCTCGCGCTGACCCGCCGCTTCGTCAAGGGTCCGGTGCTCGGCATCGCGCCGTTCAACTTCCCGCTGAACCTGTGCGCCCACAAGGTGGCCCCGGCCATCGCCGTCGGCGCGCCGATCATCCTCAAGCCGGCCCCGGCCACCCCGCTCTCCGGGCTGATCCTGGGCGAGCTGCTCGCCGAGACCGACCTCCCGGCCGGCTCCTGGTCGGTCCTGCCGGTCGCGAACGAGAAGATGCCGGCCCTGGTCAAGGACGAGCGCCTGCCCGTCATCTCCTTCACCGGCTCCGACACCGTCGGTTACGCCATCCAGCAGTCGGTGCCCCACAAGCACTGCACGCTGGAGCTCGGCGGCAACGCCGCGGCCGTGGTCCTGGCCGACTGGTCCTCCGAGGCCGACCTCGACTGGGCCGCGACCCGTATCGCGACCTTCTCGAACTACCAGGCCGGCCAGTCCTGCATCTCCGTGCAGCGCGTGATCGCCGACGCCTCCGTCTACGACAGCCTCGTCGAGAAGGTCGTCGCGAAGGTCCAGGCCCAGGTCACCGGCGACCCGTCCGACTCCGCCACCGACGTCGGCCCCCTCGTCTCCGAGGCCGCCGCCCAGCGTGTCGAGTCCTGGGTCGACGAGGCCGTGTCCGCCGGAGCCAAGCTGCTCACCGGTGGCAAGCGCGAGGGTGCCTCGTACGAGCCCACCGTGATCGCGAACGTGCCCGACGGCGTCAAGCTGGCCACCGAGGAGGTCTTCGGCCCGGTCCTGACCCTCCAGCGGGTCGAGAACACCGACGAGGCCTTCGCCGCGGTGAACGACTCGAAGTTCGGTCTGCAGACCGGCGTCTTCACCCGGAACATCCAGACGGCGTTCCGCGCCCACCGCGAGCTCGAGGTCGGCGGCGTGGTCGTCGGCGACGCGCCGTCCTACCGCGCCGACCAGATGCCGTACGGCGGCGTCAAGCAGTCCGGCGTGGGCCGCGAGGGCGTCCGCTACGCGATGGACGACTACACGTACGAGCGGGTCCTGGTCCTCACCGGCCTCGACATCTGATCTCGTACGGCCACAAGGCCGACGGCCGGAGCCCACTGTGCGGGGGCTCCGGCCGTCTTTTGTTGTGCCGGCTGTCAGTTCTCCTCGAAGCCGCTGTCCTCGAACTTCAGCTGGACGGCGTTCTCGCGCACGGTGCGCACCTGCTGCTCCGTGAACCCGTCGGCGGTGGTCGCGGTGATCTCGATGCGGACCTCCAGCCGCACGCCGTCGGCCGCTTCGAGGTGCGCGAGCACCTCCTGCTGGATGTTGGCGAAGTCCGCGGCCGGGCGGTTCGGGTTGAGGGCCTTGACGCCCCAGAACCTCCGTGCGGCCTTCCTGGCCGCCGGCATCGGGGGCTGGGGGCCGGTGCCCGCCGGGCGAGGAGCGACGGTGCCCGGCTGCGGGGTGCCGCTGCCGCCGTGGCCGGCGCCCTCCGCCGGGAGGACCGGCTCGGCCGGCGGGGTGGCGACGACCCGGGCACGCTGGGCCACCGCGCGTCCCGGCTGGACGAGGAGCGTGTCGTCGGTGACGAAACCGGGTTCGGGCTTGTCACCGTGGATCCACAGGTTCCGGTACTCGTCGGCGGTCTCGTCGTAGCCGTCGGCGAGGGCGAAGGCGTCCTGCTGCCACAGGAGGACGTCGGCGGCGCTGAGCACGGCCTGTTCGAGCACCTGCCGGTTGGGCAGGCGCTTCAGGTACGGGTACTGCGTGTACCAGGACCACAGGTCGCCGAACCGCACGTGCCCCTTGCCCCAGGCGTTGGCCAGGGCGCCTTCGAGGGCCATGCGCACGAGCGTGGCCCCCAGGACGGGGGTGATCCACCCCTTGGCCTTGAGCGCCGCGGTGACGCGCTCGGCCAGGGGCCCGCCGTCCTTGGCGACACGGGTGAAGGAGATGGTCGGCTTCTGGCCGGGGACCTCGGTCGGGACCAGCGCCGCGGTGAAGGCCGCGCGGACGCGGTCGTCGACGGCCGCGTCCAGCTGGCGGGCGCGGGTGACGGACTGCTTGCGCTGCTGGGCGCTGAGTTCGAGCTCCTCGGCCTCGTCGGCGATGGACTGCCAGGCCCGGTACTCGCGCACCACCCCGTCGAGCTCGGGGTAGGTCTCGCGATCGGCGGCGACCATGACCAGCATGTTGCGGCGCTGCCGCTGCCCGTTGCCGGCCTCCCTCAGGAGACGCTCGGCGAAGTCCGCGGCGGTGGAGGCGTCCTTGCCCCAGGTGAACCTCGGGTGCAGCACCACGAGCTTGAGGACCTCGGAGTCGGGGATGTCCCCGGTGTCGAGGGGCGCGGCGTGCACGGCACCGAAGGAGGCCTTGGGCGCCTTGCCCATGGCCTTGAGGCGTTCGACGATCGTGGCGTGCACGTCGGCCTCGCCGTAGCCGGCGGCGCGGTCGGCCGCGACCCGGGAGACCGAGGCCGCCAGGTCGTACCAGGAGCGGTCGCCGTCCTCGTAGAAGTACGTGGCCCGCTGGCCCAGCAGGGCCCGGGCGTCACCGATGTGGTTGATGACGTCGCCGGGCACCGCGGTGCCCAGGCGGAGCTGCTGCATGTCCACGCCCTTGTGCGCCGAGCGCAGGGTCGGGACGGTCGCGATGAACACCGACCGGGCCACGCGCCGGGTCAGCGCCCGCTGCCCGAACGAGGGACGCTCGCGGTCGATCTGGACCGGGGTGGCCCCCTCGCCGTCGACGTCCTTGTCCACCACCGGCTTCCAGTTGTCGTCGAGGTACTTGGTGATCTCGCTGAAGACCTGGGTGTCGTGGACGGGCACCGCGCCCGGCGTGATGAGCGGCGTGGTGTCGTTGGCCGCCCACAACGCGTTGATGACCACGCTCATCAGACGCAGCACACCGCGGGTGCGCTGGAACTTCGGCAGCGTCGACCAGTCCTCGTAGAGCCGGTCGAACAGCTCGGGATGGATCGGGTACGCCGCGCGGATGCGCTGCTCGTACTCGCCGGTGGTCGTCTCGCGCGGGAAGAACCCGGTGTTCTCCTGGTAGTACTTCACGTACTGCTTGGCCACGGCGGAGATGTCCGCCAGGGCCACGGCATCGGGTTCTTCGAACAGGCGCCGGCGCACGATCTCGAAGGACTCGATGTTGTTGGCGGGCCGCCAGTCGTCGGCGTTGCGGCCGATGGTGTGCTGCAGGGTCTCCAGGGCGACGTGCCCGTTGGGACCGCCCACCTCCAGCGCCGAGCCGCCGCCCCCGTTGTCCAGGGAGTCGGAGGCGGGGATCGAGACGACGAGCATGACGCCCGGGACGGACTTGGCCATCTCGGTCAGGTGCTGGGCGAAGGTGTGCTGCGTGGCGAAGGATCCGCCGGGCAGGTCGTCGCGCCCCACGAGCTGGCGGGCGTAGGCCACCCACTCGTCGATGAGGATCAGCACGCTCTTGCCGTCGGCGACGACGTCGCGCACGACGGCGTCGAGGGCGTCACCCGGATCGGTGCCGGTGGCATCGGCCATCGCGATGCGGTCGTACGCCGGGCGCCCGCCGAGCTGCCAGGCCAGCTCCCCCCAGATGGTGCGGACCTGCGTGCCGTCGTCCTTGACGATCGGCTGGCTCGGGGAGAGCTTCGTGCCCACCAGGGTGACCCGCCGCACGTCCAACGACCGCAGCGGGTCGTCCTCGGCCGCGGGCAGGGCGGCGTGCACGACGTCCTGCACGCCCTGGGACAGCGCGCTCGTCGCCAGCCCCTCGGAGAACAGGTGGTACAGGGCCAGCATCGAGTGCGTCTTGCCGCCACCGAACTGGGTCTGCAGGTTCACCACCGGGCTCGCGCCGGCGTCCCCGGAGAGGCGCTTGAGCGCACGGGTCAGCAGGTCGGACAGACCGCTGGTGAGGTAGGTGCGGGAGAAGAACTCGGCCGGGTTCAGGTACTCCGGCGCCGCGGTGTGGCCATGGGCCACCGCGTACAGATCGGCGGCGAACTCGGCGGCGGAGAACTGCCCGCGGATCACGTCGGCGTGCGGCCGGATGACCTCGCGCCACGGCTTGATCGCCGTACCGGCCAGCATGCCGGCCACCCTGACGGCCTGCGCCTCGCGCATCAGCCGGTTGCGGGTCTGCTTCTCGAAGACCTCCCGCTGGTGTTCCATGCGCATCTTCGCCACCGCGTCGGCCTCGTCACCGGCGCCGATCACCGTCAGCAGACGCTCGATCGTGTCCAGCGCACGGTAGGTGTCGTCCGAGGAGAACTTCTGACCGTGGTGCGCCGCGTTCGCCGTCTCCCGCAGCTCGGAGGCGAGCGCGGACTGCGGGCGGGAAAGGTCCTTCTCGAAGACCTTCCAGCGCTCGGTGACGACGCGCAGCAGGAACCGCACGTCCTCCCGCGAGTACGTCTTGGCCACACCGAACTTCGCCGTGTCCTCGGCCGAGATCAGCTCGATCCAGTCCTTCCCGGCCGGAGCCAGGGCGGACATGCGCATGTCGACCCACGGACGCATGCCCTCCAGCAGCTGGTCGAAGCTGCGCAGTACCTTCTCGTTGTTCGTCAGCGCCATCAGATCTCCTCCCCAAAGAGCATCTCGGCCACAGCGGCCGGGCGGATCGTGGTCGACGTCGCGGAGACGTCCGCCCACGCGCCGCCGAGCCCGTTGAACAGGCCGGCGGTCGAGGAGTCCTGAGACTCCATCAGTTCGTAGAGGCGGGTGGCCAGACGGTTGACCTCGTCCAGGTCCACCCTGCCCTTCACCTCGGACATCAGCCGGGCGGCCTCCTCGCGCCCCTCGGTCGCGTACGCGCGCGCCAGGTGGCAGGTGACCTCCCACAGCGACAGCCGGTCGTCGTGGGCCGGCACCCACCGCGGGTCCAGGTCCTGCGGTTTGACCAGCGCGACCTTCCCGGCGCCGGAGGTGAGGGTTCCGCCGCGGGCGATCCCGTCCACCGACAGGCCCAGCGGTACGGCCAGCGACTCGGCGTCACCGTACGGGCGCGTGTCCCACCCGTAGGAGCGGAACCAGTCCAGACAGAAACGGGTGTCGGCGTCCAGCTCGGCGTCGTGCTCGTTCTGCAGCGAGTCGAAGGTCTGGTTGATCAGCGCCAGCGCGGTCTTCACCGACATCGTGGAGCCGTCGTCCTCCAGCACCCGGGAGAACCGCGAGAACACGGCCATGCCGGGGCCGAGGATCGTCTGCCGCAGGTCCGCGGGCGCGATGGCGCCCTCGCGGATCCGGGGCAGCGCCTCGTCCAGCTCGGTGTGCAGCGCCGCCAGGAACCCCGTGCGGTCCGTCGCGGGTGCGGTCGTCTCGCGGGGCCGCAGGGCCAGCACGATCGAGGAGGCGAGGGCGTTGGTGCCCACCGAGATCATCCGGCCGCCGCGCTCCGAACGGACGGGCCACGTCGCGGTGATGGTCCAGCCGTTGCGGACCATGCCCTCCAGGAAGGTGGACCACCCGGTGGAGGCGACGCCCTCCTTCTCCAGCTCGGCCTGCTTGAAGGCGTAGAAGACGGTGATGGGGTAGTCGGGCGAGGCCGTCTCCCGGGCGTGCGCGAAGACGTGCTGGAACCCGTTCTCGAAGAACTCCTCCGCGTTCTCCTTGCTGCCGTGCCGGTACGGGTTGGCGACGAGCTCCTCCGCCTTGGGGACGAGCATCGTCTGGAACAGGTCCGGGTGGATGCCGCGCAGGGACCGGCGCAGCCAGACGTAGAAGAAGTCCGAGAGGTCGGAGTAGCCGATGTTGTCGTAGTAGGGAGGGTCGGTCGACACGAGGAGGCCCGTGTAGTCACGGCTCGACGCGTCCGCCTGGGTGACCGTGCCGTGCGTGGACGCGGGAAGCATGTCCAGGGCCCGGGACACCCAGGTCGCGCTCCACTCGATGTCACACGGTCCCTTGCAGAACGTGTTCCCCTCGGCGAAGTCCCAGAGCATGGGCAGCGCGTGCCGGGAGAACGTGTCGGAGACGCTCTCCTTCGAGGGCGCGGAGTTCCAGCGGCACAGCGACGAGTTGGTGGAGGACAGGCGGCTCACCGCCTGGCCCAGGTACGTGGCGACCGCGTCCGCGTACGCCTCGGCCCCCGTACCGCCCTGCGCCAGCCGGGCGCCCTCGGGCAGACCCGCGGCGAGGGCGTGGGCGAGCACCTGCTCGCGGGCCTCGCCGATGAGGTCGGTGAAGGTCATCAGCGTGGTGAGCTGACGGTCGGTGAACAGGTCGGAGAACTCGGTCAGGCCGTACTGGGGCGGCGAGAACCAGCGCGGGTTCGTCGCGATGGAACCCATGGGCGCGTCGTCCGGCCGCGGGACCTCGGCCGCCCGTGCGTGTTCCTCGTCCGGAGCCAGGTAGATGCGGCGGCGGTTGCCCTCCGCGACCACGGCGAGCAGCTGGACGCCGATCCGGCCGGCGGCTCCCTCGGCGCGGATGGCCGTCAGCTCGACGAATCCCTCGCAGGCGACGCAGGTGGCGCCCCTGCTGCTCGTCATCGTCCCGTCGTGCGTCTTCGTGGGGGCCTGCTTCGGGTCGTGACCGATGCCGAACTCCACCCGCCGTCCGCCGGGCGCCGACGCGTCGTCCACCACCGTCGGGACGACGTACGCCTCCTTGGCCTTCTTCTTGCCCAGCCACCAGGAACGCACCAGCGGCATCCGGATGCCGCACGCCGGGTTCGGGCAGGCCACCGTACGGGCCCAGATCCACGCGATGACGGTGGCCTCGGCGGTCTTCCCCGTGGGCTCGCCGTCGCGTCCCGGAACCGGTACCTGAGCGGTGGGGTACAGGTGCCCCAGGCGCTCCTGGGCGCGCTCCCGCATCCAGGCGCCGTAGCGGCGGACGTCCTCCGCCAGACCCGTGGCGCGGGGCCAGGGGCCCATGCGGCTCTCCGCCACGCCCGGGAAGACGGGGGGCCGTCCCGCGAACTTCGGCGGGGTCTCGATCAGGGTCTTGTTGATCAGCACCGGCACCGGGTTGAGGTCGCTGGCGTGCGCCGCCAGGCCCAGGCGCTGCGCCTCCAACGGGATCGTCCCGCCGCCCGCGAAGGGGTCCAGGACGGCCGGCGGGTTCCCCCCGGTGCTCTTGAGGATCTCCTCGTGGGCTTCCCGGTACAGGCCCTCGTCGCTGATGTTCTCCCACACCACCAGCCGTCGGATGATGCCGTGCAGGCGCTCGCGCTCCCTCTTCTGCTCCTCCTCGGTGGGGAACAGATCGGGATGCGAGGAGGGGTCGTCGACGAGCTGGGCGAACAGCACCGCCCGCGCGGCCGCCAGCGGGCGGCGGGCCCACCACAGGTGCAGCGTGGACGGGTGTCCGTGGCGGATCGACTTCTCTCGGGCCGACTCGGCGTTGATGTCCTCCAGCGGGAGGGAGACCTCGATGAGCTTGCGTCGGGGGACAGAACCTGACGGCGTTCCGGGCTGCACTGCGGTGTTCACCTACTCAATTTAGATTCCGAGGCACTCGAACCGTGCCTCGGGTGGGGTGCGAGCGGAGGGAGGGGTGTGGCTGCTGTGCGTCAGAGGGGCTCCACACCGCGCTCCCACTCGGCCTTCCACGTGCGGCGCAGGTCGTCGACGTACTTGTCGAGGACGAGGTCGGCGAAGGGGTTGAGCACGTAGCGGACCCGGTCGTTGGATCCGTCGGGGGTGTCGGGGTCGACGGCGACCAGCGCGAGCCGGTAGCGGGGCTCGGCGTTCTTGGCGTAGCCGACCTCGCTGGTGGTGACGGTGAAGGTGTCGGCGCCCAGCACCCGGCCCTTCACCTCGATGAAGAGCAGGTGGCCGTCGGGCATGAGGGACCGGATGTCGAAGCCCTTGTTGGAGTGCGGCATCTCCTCGGGCACCCGGCCGAGCCGGCGCTCGGCGGCCAGGACGGCGTCGACGGCCCGGCGCTCGGTGACGGTGGTGTCCGAGGCGAAGCCGTCGGGAGCCGGCGGTTCGCCGGCGGGGCCGGGGACGACCGAGGCGGGCAGCACGAGCGCGGCGCTGATGATCTGCGGCAGGTGCACGTTGACCTGGGCCTCCAGGTCGAGGTCGGCTTGGCGGCGCTCCAGCCGGGCCTCCAGCGACCGGGCGCGCTCGCGGGCGGTGGCCGGCGAGAGGCGGATCCTCCGGCCGGCCGCCTGCGCCTCGGCGAGCTTGATCGACTCGCCGTCCCAGTAGTTCATCTGGGCCAGCAGCCGCTGGCGTACGAGCTTGCGCGTGCGCTCGACGGCCGGGACCACGCGGGCGACGACGTCGGCGCGGTGCTCGGGCAGGCCGTGCTCGACCGCCCAGTCCCGGGCGATCCTCTCGACCCCTTCGGCGAGCCAGGCCGAGGACAGCTCGGCGGCGACGGCCCCGGTGAGTGCCGTGTGCTGCTCGGGGTCCAGGCCCGTGGGCAGGGACAGGTCGAGGTACGGGGCGGGGCCGGCCGGCTGCGCCGTTCCGTCCGGCTGTACGGAGACGTACGCGAACCTCTTGCCGATCGCGGTGCCGTGCCCGTCCGAGAGCTCTTCCAGCAGGGTGAACACGAGCTGCGGGGCGGTGGCGGTCCGGTCCAGGAAGGTCGTCCCGCGGGTCAGGGTGTCGCCGTACCTGGCCAGGACCTCGGTGACGAGCGCGTCCATCAGCGGATGACCGGGGGCTATGAGCTCGGCGTCCGGGCGGCCGGCCAGCACCACGGCCGACGGATCGAAGGTGACGCGTGCGTAGCGCGGGCTGACCGTGCGCCTGCCTTCGCGCAGGACGGCGGGTACCTGGGTCAGCTCGAACCGGTCCTTCTCCCGCCGGGAGGCCCGCCCGCCCAGGGCGCGCAGGGACTCCATGACGAAGGCCTGCACGAAGTGCGGCTGCATGCGCCGGGCCCGGGCCTCGTCCATCCGCCGCCGCAGCCCGGCCAGCTCCTCCAGCCCGATCTCCGGCGTGGCCAGGGCGCGTTCCCTGATCAATTCCTGGAGGCCGTCGGAGACGGACTGGTCGATGACCTGGTCCAGGTAGGCCCGTACCTCGGGCCGCTCGCCGTAGCGGACGGCCCGCATGAGCAGGTCGCGCAGGGGTTCGTCCGCGAAGGCGTTCTCCCCCAGGACGTCGAAGACCTTGCCGCCGTAGGCACGCCGCTGCTGCTCGATCTTGGTCAGCAGCCGCTGGAAGACCTGGCCCTCCCTGGTCTCGGAGGCCACCAGGTTCCACAGCCGGCAGACCTCCCGCTGGCCGATGCGGTGGATGCGTCCGAAGCGCTGCTCGATCCGGTTGGGGTTCCAGGGGAGGTCGTAGTTGACCATCAGATGGGCGGCCTGGAGGTTCAGGCCTTCACCGGCGGCGTCGGTGGCGATCAGGACGTGGCAGTGCGGGTCGTTGGTGAACTCGGTGCGGATCTCCCGGCGCGCCTGCCGCGCGGTCCCGCCGTGGATCGTGCGCACGGCGTCGTGGTCGCCGCCCAGCAGGGTGGTGATGCGGCCCGCGAGGTATTCGAGGGTGTCGCGGTGCTCGGTGAAGACGATCAGCTTGTGCGGGGCCCGCCCCTCCCCGTTCAGACCGTCCTCACGGGCCTTCAGCACGAGGGAGCGCAGCTCCTGCCACTTGCGGTCCTCGCCCGAGGACCGCACCCGCAGGGCGATCTCCTCCAGGCGTGCCAGGACCGCGAGCTCGGCGTCCAGCTCGGCCGCGGTGCGGGCGGCGGTGGCGGAGTCCAGGACCTCGTTCTCCAGCTGCTCCAGCTCGGCGGAGCCCAGCTCGTCGGGGTCGAAGTCGTCCGGGTCGAAGGACAGTGCCCCGGGCGGGGGGACGAACGGGCCCGCCAGGGTCTGCTCGCGGTGGGTGCGCAGGCGGGCGATGCGCCGCCGGATCGACTGGTGGATCGCCTCGGGACTGGACGCGAGGCGCCGCTGCATGACGGTGAGCGCGAAGCCGACCGTACGCCGCCTGCCGTTGGCCTGCTCGGCCCTGTTCATCTCGGTGCGCACGTACGAGGTGACCTCTTCGTACAGGAGCATCTCCTGTGGGGAGAGGGTGTACGCGACGGTCTCGGCCACCCGCTCGGGGAAGAGCGGCTTGCCCTCGAAGGTGAGGAGGTCCTCCTTGACCATCCGGCGCATCAGCCCGGTGGTGTCGGTGGAGTGCACGCCCTGGCGGTACTGGCCGGCGTACCGGTCGGGGTCCAGCAGGGCGAGGAAGGTCTGGAAGTTGGCCTCCGACCCGGAGTGCGGGGTCGCCGTCATGAGCAGGAAGTGCCGGGTGATCCCGCCGAGCAGCCGGCCCAGTTCGTAGCGCCGGGTGCGCTTGAGTTCGCCGCCGAACCAGGAGGCGCTCATGCGGTGGGCCTCGTCCACGACGATGAGGTCCCATTCCGACCCGGCGAGCAGCGCCTGCCACCCGTCGTTGCGGGCCAGCTGGTCCATGCGCGCGATCAGCATCGGGTGGTGACGGAACGGGTCGCCGTCGCGGTCGGCCTCGGCGAGGTCGCGGCTCAGGACGGTCATCTCGATCCCGAACTTCTCCGCGAGTTCGGTCTGCCACTGCTCGACCAGGCCGCCGGGCGCGACGATCAGGCAGCGCTGCACGTCCCCGCGGAGCAGCAGTTCCTTGAGGTAAAGGCCGGCCATGATCGTCTTCCCGGCGCCGGGGTCGTCCGCGAGCAGGAAGCGCAGGGAGCCGGGCCGGCTCAGCATGGAGCCGTAGACGGCGCGGATCTGGTGGGGCAGGGGGTCGATGTCGCTGGTCTCCACCGCCGGCATGGGGTCCGACAGGCCCGCGTGCCGCATCCGCAGTGCCTCGGCGGCCAGCCGGAACCGGGCGGGGTCGGCGTCGAACGACCACCGCGATCGCGGTGCCTCCGGCCGGAGCGAGGCGATGTCGTGGGGGAAGAGCACCTGATCGGAGAGCTGCCCGCGGTCGTCCCGGATGGTGACCTGGAGGGCGTGGCCAATCGGTGTCACCGCCACGACGGTGACCGTTCCCGACGACAGCCCGGTCAGACGGATGCCGGGCTGGACGTCATCGGCGCGCATGGAGCCCTTCACTTCGGCCAGGCGCCGAGCGGCCCCGGCGCTGCCATCGTATCCGGGAAGAGGTGACCGTCCGCCCTGTTCGATCATGAAAGTCACCGGTCGGGCGGTTGTCCTGTCCGGGGAGATTCGGGCAGATGAGTGAAGATGCCGGCCCGAGCGTCGCCGTGTCCGCGTAGATCGGCGAGAAAGCGCAGGTCAGGTGGGTGGTCGTGGGGTCGGTGTGCGGGGGCTCCGGCCGTTCCCCTTTTCCATCGCGCCGACATTGGGTACGACTCACAGGTAGCACCGGCTGGTAATCCGATGAACCCCGACTCCGGCGGCGAGGTGAGTCCCCTCATGTCCGCAACACAGCCCGCACAGCCCGCACAGCCCGCACAGCCCGCACAGCCCGTACAGCCCGGCGGCGCGCAGCCCAAGGTGACCGAGCGCGAGGCACGGCAGGTCGCGGAAGCGGCCCGGGAACAGGACTGGCGCAAACCCAGTTTCGCCAAGGAACTCTTCCTCGGACGGTTCCGGCTCGACCTGATCCATCCCCATCCGCTGCCCGCGGACGAGGACGTCCGGCGCGGTGAGGCCTTCCTCGCCCGGCTGCGGGCCTTCTGCGAGACCGAGATCGACGGGGCCCGCATCGAGCGCGAGGCGAGGATCCCCGACGAGACCGTGCGCGGGCTCAAGGAGCTCGGCGCCCTCGGCATGAAGATCGACCCCAAGTACGGGGGCCTCGGCCTCACCCAGGTCTACTACAACAAGGCGCTCGCCCTCGTCGGCTCGGTCAGCCCGGCCATCGGCGCCCTGCTCTCCGCCCACCAGTCGATCGGCGTACCGCAGCCGCTGAAGATGTTCGGCACGCAGGAGCAGAAGGACGCCTACCTGCCGCGCTGCGCCACCACCGCCATCAGCGCCTTCCTGCTCACCGAGCCGGACGTCGGCTCCGACCCGGCGCGGCTGGCCACCACGGCCGTCCCGGACGGTGAGGACGCGTACGTCCTCGACGGGGTGAAGCTGTGGACCACCAACGGGGTCGTCGCGGACCTCCTCGTCGTGATGGCCCGCGTCCCGAAGTCGGAGAACCACCGCGGCGGGATCACCGCCTTCGTCGTCGAGGCCGACTCCCCGGGCATCACCGTCGAGCACCGCAACGCCTTCATGGGCCTGCGCGGCCTGGAGAACGGCGTCACCCGCTTCCACGGCGTACGGGTCCCGGCCGCCCAGCGCATCGGCGCCGAGGGCGCCGGCCTCAAGATCGCCCTGACCACCCTCAACACCGGCCGGCTGTCGCTCCCCGCCATGTGCGTCGGCGCCGGCAAGTGGTGCCTGAAGATCGCCCGCGAATGGTCCGGCGTACGGGAGCAGTGGGGCCGGCCCGTCGCGAAGCACGAGGCGGTCGGCGCCAAGATCTCCTTCATCGCCGCCACCACCTTCGCCCTCGAAGCGGTCGTGGACCTCGCCTCCCAGATGGCCGACGAGGACCGCAACGACATCCGCATCGAGGCCGCCCTCGCCAAGCTCTACGGCTCCGAGATGGCCTGCCTGATGGCCGACGAGCTGGTCCAGATCCGCGGCGGGCGCGGCTTCGAGACCGCCGAGTCGCTGGCCGCCCGCGGCGAGCGTGCCGTCCCCGCCGAACAGATGCTCCGCGACCTGCGCATCAACCGGATCTTCGAGGGCTCGACGGAGATCATGCACCTGCTGATCGCCCGCGAGGCCGTCGACGCCCACCTCTCGGTGGCCGGCGACCTCATCGACCCCGACAAGGCGCTCGGCGACAAGGCGAAGGCGGGCGCCCGCGCCGCCGGGTTCTACGCCCGCTGGCTGCCCAAGCTGGCCACCGGCCCCGGCCAGGTCCCCGGCACCTACCGGGCCTTCCACCCCGGCGGCCACCCCGACCTCGCCACCCACCTGCGCTACGTGGAACGCAGCGCCCGCAAACTCGCCCGGTCCACCTTCTACGCCATGTCCCGCTGGCAGGGCCGCATGGAGACCAAGCAGGGCTTCCTCGGCCGGATCGTCGACATCGGCGCCGAGCTCTTCGCGATGAGCGCGGCCTGCGTCCGCGCCGAGCACCTGCGCGCCACCGGCGAGCACGGCCGTGAGGCCTACCAGCTGGCCGACGCCTTCTGCGAGCAGTCCCGGCTGCGCGTCGAGGAACTCTTCGGCCGGCTCTGGGCCAACACCGACGACCTCGACCGCAAGGTCGTCGCGGGAGTCCTCACCGGCACCTACGCCTGGCTGGAGGAGGGTGTCCTCGACCCCTCCGGCGACGGCCCCTGGATCGCGGACGCCGAACCCGGTCCCTCCACGCAGAAAAACGTGCACCGCCCCATCCGCTGACCTGCGATCATCGCCGGACGTCGGACAGACGTACGAGGATGAGTACGCGTACTGGTACGCGTACGAGCACAGCGCGAGGCGGACGAGAACGATGCCGACGGCCGAGGAAGACCGCACCAGCCGACGGCTGGCCTGGTGCGTGGCGCACCTGCTGCGCCACGCACCGGACCGCGTCGTCACCGACATGACCGGCCGGCTCGACGAGCCCGCCCTCAAGTACCTGTGCCGGGACGAATGGCTGGCGGCCTCGACCGTCACCCTGCTGCTGCGCCACGGCGGCGCGACCGACCGCACCTACATCGCCCGCAACCCCCGTGTCGTCGGCCGGCCGCTGCCCGGCCTGCCCGGACCCGCCCGCTACGCCCGCCGCCGCACCCCACCGGAACTCCTGCCGGTGCTCCGCGCCGAACTCGGCCGGGACCCCGAAGAGGAGCCGCTCACCGCGGCCGAACTGATCGGCCTGCTGCGCCGGCACGGCCGCCGCGGGCCCAGGGTCCCGCTCGACATCCTGGCGCTCCGCCACCGGCCCGACCCGGAACTCCTGCTCGCCGAGCACCTCCGCCGGCCGCTGCCCGCCGGCTCCGTCGAGGCCCTGCTGCTCGTCGAGGACCTGCCCCCGGAGACCGTGCGCGGGCTGCTCGCCACCGGGGCGGCGGACGAGCGCGCCTGGCACCGGCCCGCCATCCGCGCCGTGCGCATGGGCCGCGTCACGCACGAGGAACTCGTCGCCCACGTCACCCCCGCCCGCCACACCCTGCTCCTCGGCCACCTCCCCGCCCTCCGCTCCCTGCGCTGGACCCTGCCCGAACAGGCCGGCATGCAGACGGCCGTGATGCGGGCCCTGCGCCCCCTCGGGGACGACCCGCGCCTGTGGGCGGAACTGCTCAGGCACGCCCCCGGCCACCCGGGCCCGCTGCCCGCGCTCGTGGCCGCCGTGACCGACGCGACCCTGCCCGAGCCGGCCGGCGCGCGGGAGCCGGACCCCGCGCTCACCCGGGCGGTGCGCCACCTGGCCCCGGCGGCCGCCGAGCCGCCCGGCGAGGTGGAGCGCGAGCTGGCCCTGGCGAGCCTCGCCGTCCCGATGGACAGCGTCCAGGAGGACATCCGCTGGGTGCGCGACTGCCTCGACCGCGGCCTGCTCACCGGCATCGACGTGATCCGCCACAAACTGCCGGCCTGCTGGGCCCTCGACGAGGACCACTGGCTCGGCGAAGTGGACCACCCCGACCGCCACGACCACCCCGAGGCCGTCCTCGCCGCCCACGCCGAGGCCGACCGGCTGTTCGCCGCGGCCCTCGGCGAGGACCCGGACGCCTGGTGGCGCGTGGCCCGCACCCTCCCGGACTTCGCCGGAACCCTCCCGCACCTGCTGCTCCGCGTCACGGAAGGGGGCTCCGTGTCCGGCCGCTCCTGACTTCCGGCAACAATGGGGGCATGAGCGACCGCCCAGCCCCCCTCGCCGATCCGCACCTCCTCTTCGACCCCGCGGCCGGCCTCCGGGACATCGTCATCCTCGGGTCGACCGGATCCATCGGCACCCAGGCCATCGACCTCGCCCTGCGCAACCCGGACCGGTTCCGGGTCACCGCACTGTCCGCCGCCGGCGGACGGGTCGGGCTGCTGGCCGAGCAGGCCCGGCTGCTGCGGGTCAAGACGGTGGCCGTCGCCCGCGAGGACGTCGTACCGGCCCTGAAAGAGGCGCTGAGCGCCCAGTACGGTCCGTCCGAGCCGCTGCCCGAGATCCTGGCCGGACCGGACGCCGCGACCGAACTCGCCGCCTCCGAGTGCCACACCGTCCTCAACGGCATCACCGGTTCCATCGGCCTCGCCCCGACCCTCGCCGCCCTGCGCGCGGGCCGCACCCTGGCCCTGGCCAACAAGGAGTCGCTGATCGTCGGCGGCCCGCTGGTCAAGGCCCTGGCGAAGCCCGGCCAGATCATCCCGGTGGACTCCGAGCACGCCGCGCTCTTCCAGGCGCTCGCCGCCGGCACCCGTGCCGACGTGCGCAAGCTCGTGGTCACCGCCTCCGGCGGGCCCTTCCGCGGCCGCACCCGCGCCGAGCTGGCACACGTCACCGTCAAGGACGCCCTCGCGCACCCCACCTGGGCCATGGGCCCGGTGATCACGGTCAACAGCGCCACCCTGGTCAACAAGGGGCTGGAGGTCATCGAGGCGCACCTGCTCTACGACATCCCCTTCGACCGCATCGAGGTCGTGGTCCATCCGCAGTCCTACGTGCACTCGATGGTGGAGTTCACGGACGGCTCCACGCTCGCCCAGGCCACCCCTCCGGACATGCGCGGCCCCATCGCGATCGGCCTCGGCTGGCCCCAGCGGATCCCGGACGCGGCCCCCGCCTTCGACTGGACCAAGGCCTCCACCTGGGAGTTCTTCCCCCTGGACACCGAGGCCTTCCCCGCCGTGGACCTGGCCCGGCACGTGGGCACCCTGGGCGGCACCGCCCCGGCCGTGTTCAACGCGGCCAACGAGGAGTGCGTGGAGGCGTTCCTGACCGGGCGGCTGCCGTTCACAGCAATCATGGATACCGTCTCTGCCGTGGTCGATGAGCACGGGACACCGGAGTCGGGAACTTCCCTGACCGTCCAGGACGTCCTTGAAGCTGAGGCCTGGGCCAGGGCCCGGGCGCGGGAGATGGCGGCGCGGGCCGCCGTGGAGGCGCGCGCATGACACTACTGATGACGGTGCTCGGGGTCGTGGTCTTCGCGGTCGGCCTGCTGGTCTCCATCGCCTGGCACGAGCTGGGGCACCTGTCCACGGCCAAGCTCTTCGGCATCCGCGTGCCGCAGTACATGGTGGGCTTCGGCCCGACCATCTGGTCGCGGCGCAGGGGCGAGACCGAGTACGGGATCAAGGCCATCCCCATGGGCGGCTACATCCGCATGATCGGGATGTTCCCGCCCGGCGAGGACGGCAAGGTCACCGCCCGCTCCACCTCGCCGTTCCGGTCGATGATCGAGGACGCGCGCTCGGCCGCGTACGAGGAGCTCCAGCCCGGGGACGAGAGCCGGCTCTTCTACACGCGCAAGCCGTGGAAGCGCGTGATCGTGATGTTCGCCGGCCCCTTCATGAACCTGATCCTGGCCGTGGCGATCTTCCTCACCACGCTGATGGCCTTCGGGCTGAACACCCAGACCACCTCGGTCGCCACCGTCTCGGACTGCGTCATCCAGCAGAGCGAGAAGCGCGACAAGTGCGCCCCCGGGGACCCGGCCGCCCCCGCCAAGGCAGCGGGCCTCAAGGCCGGCGACAAGATCGTCGCCTTCGACGGCCGCGCGGTCCGGGACTGGTCCGCCCTGCAGAAGGACATCCGCGCCACCGTCGGCCCCGCCACGATCACCGTGGAGCGGGCCGGGGAGCGCGTGGACCTCACGGCGAACCTGATCGAGAACAAGGTCGCCAAGACCGACGGCAGCGGCCGCTACGTCAAGGACGAGTACGTCACCGCCGGCTTCCTCGGCTTCGCCCCCGCCTCCGGCTACGTCCCGCAGTCCTTCGGCCAGTCCGTCGACCGCATGGGCGAGATGATGGAGGCCGGCGTGCAGTCGCTGGTCCAGCTGCCGTCCAAGGTCCCGGACCTGTGGAACGCGGCCTTCAACGGGGCCGAGCGCAAGCAGGACAGCCCGATGGGCGTCGTCGGCGCGGCGCGGGTCAGCGGTGAGATCTTCACCCTCGACATTCCCGCCCAGCACCAGCTGGTGTTCTTCCTCAACCTGCTGGCCGGTTTCAACCTCTCGCTGTTCCTCTTCAACATGCTGCCGCTGCTCCCCCTCGACGGCGGGCACATCGCCGGCGCCCTGTGGGAGTCGCTGCGGCGGGGCGTCGCGCGGGTCTTCCGGCGTCCCGACCCCGGCCCCTTCGACGTGGCGAAGCTGATGCCCGTCGCGTACGTGGTCGCCGGTCTGTTCATCTGCTTCACCCTGCTGGTGATGGTCGCGGACGTCGTGAACCCCATCAAGATCACCTAGTCGGCGCGGGGCCGTACCCCCCATCCACGGGAGCCGGGCACACATCGTGCCCGGCTCCCTACGTTCGGGTGGCTCACCCCCTCGGATGCACGGGGCGCCCCGTGCTTGGCGTAATCTCGAAGCCTGGAGCCCGCCGAATTCGGGACCTTGATCCACACCTTGGGGTTGCACAGCAGATGACTGCCATCTCTCTCGGAATGCCGGCCGTGCCGACGAAGCTTGCCGACCGCAGGGTCAGCCGCAAGATCCAGGTCGGCAAGGTGGCCGTCGGTGGCGACGCACAGATTTCCGTGCAGTCGATGACCACCACCAGGACCTCGGACATCGGGGCGACGCTCCAGCAGATCGCCGAGCTGACCGCCTCCGGCTGCGACATCGTCCGCGTGGCGTGCCCGACGCAGGACGACGCCGACGCCCTCGCGGTGATCGCGAAGAAGTCGCAGATCCCGGTGATCGCCGACATCCACTTCCAGCCCAAGTACGTGTTCGCCGCGATCGACGCCGGCTGCGCCGCGGTCCGCGTGAACCCGGGCAACATCAAGCAGTTCGACGACAAGGTCAAGGAGATCGCGCGGGCCGCCAAGGACGCGGGCACCCCGATCCGGATCGGTGTCAACGCGGGCTCGCTCGACGCGCGACTGCTGAAGAAGTACGGCAAGGCCACCCCCGAGGCGCTGGTCGAGTCCGCGCTGTGGGAGGCCTCCCTCTTCGAGGAGCACGGCTTCAGCGACATCAAGATCTCGGTCAAGCACAACGACCCGGTCGTCATGGTCAACGCCTACCGCCAGCTCGCCGCCGCCTGTGACTACCCGCTGCACCTGGGCGTCACCGAGGCAGGCCCCGCCTTCCAGGGCACCATCAAGTCCGCCGTCGCCTTCGGCGCGCTGCTCTCCGAGGGCATCGGCGACACCATCCGCGTCTCCCTCTCGGCCCCGCCGGTCGAGGAGATCAAGGTCGGCATCCAGATCCTGGAGTCGCTCAACCTCAAGCCGCGCCGCCTGGAGATCGTCTCCTGCCCGTCCTGCGGGCGCGCCCAGGTGGACGTCTACAAGCTGGCCGAGGAGGTCACGGCGGGCCTGGAGGGCATGGAGGTCCCGCTGCGCGTCGCGGTCATGGGCTGCGTCGTCAACGGCCCGGGCGAGGCCCGCGAGGCCGACCTCGGCGTCGCCTCCGGCAACGGCAAGGGCCAGATCTTCGTGAAGGGCGAGGTCATCAAGACCGTCCCCGAGTCGAAGATCGTGGAGACCCTCATCGAAGAGGCGATGAAGATCGCCGAGCAGATGGAGAAGGACGGCGTCGCGAGCGGCGAGCCCAGCGTCGCCATCGGAGTCTGAGCATCGGAGCCTGAGCACCCGAAGCTGCCGCCCCGGCCCCGTTCCCGCAGTTCGCGGGCGGGGCCGGGGCCTTTACGTGACCTGCGACGCGGCATCGCCAGGCATCGCCGGGTACAGTGCGGAGATCAGCAGACTTGCATGGTGAGGCCCCAGTGTTGACGCAGACCACCACCCGGGTCCTTGAGCCCAGTGATCTCGACGCCGCGCTCGACATCCTCGGACGCGAGCCGGTCGAGAACGCCTTCGTCACTTCCCGGGTCCAGGTCGCCGGACTCGACCCCTGGCGCCTGGGCGGCGAGATGTGGGGCTGGTACGCCGACGGCGAGCTCCGCTCGCTCTGCTACGCCGGCGCCAACCTGGTCCCCGTCTGCGCAGAGCCCGACGCCGTACGCGCCTTCGCCGACCGCGCCCGCCGCACCGGCCGCCGCTGCTCGTCCATCGTCGGCCCCGCCGAGGCCACCCGGCTGCTGTGGCAGCTCCTGGAACCCAGCTGGGGACCGGCCCGCGAGGTCCGCTCCCACCAGCCGCTCATGGTCATCGAGCGCCCGTCCACCACGGTCGAGGCCGACCCGTGGGTCCGCCGGATCCGCAAGGACGAGATGGACCTGATCATGCCCGCCTGCGTGGCCATGTTCACCGAGGAGGTCGGCATCTCGCCGATGGCCGGGGACGGCGGGCTGCTCTACCAGGCCCGCGTCGCCGAGCTCGTCGCCGGCGGCCGCTCCTTCGCGCACGTCGACGACGGCAAGGTCGTCTTCAAGGCGGAGATCGGCGCCGCCACCGCCCGCGCCTGCCAGATCCAGGGTGTGTGGGTGGCCCCCGAGTTCCGCGGCCGCGGGCACTCCGAGACCGGGATGGCCGCCGTCGTCGCCTACGCGCTGCGGGACGTCGCTCCCGTGGTCAGCCTCTACGTGAACGACTTCAACACCGCAGCGCGGGCCGCCTACCGGCGGGTCGGCTTCCGCGAGGTCGGCGCGTTCATGAGCGTGCTGTTCTGAGCGGGCCACCGGCTCCCGACCGCCCTGATCGAAAGGGCGGCCCCCGGACCCCGCCGGTGGCATTCCGGCACGCCCCTACCGCGAAGTAAGGTCGCCGCATGCTGCCTTCCGGACTCCGCATCGGCCCCCTCGACCTCGCCGCCCGCGTGGACGAGGCCCTGCGCGTGCAGGCCGTCGCCTTCGGCCTCAGCGAGGAGGAGGTGGGCATCCGGCGCTACATCGTCCAGCGCCACATGACCTGCCGCGGCGCCCGCGCCCTCGGGGCGTTCGCCGAGGACGGGGCGCTCACCGGGTTCGTGTACGGGATGCCGAACGACCGGACCCACTGGTGGTCCACCATCGTCGAGCCCTACCTGCGCGCCGGCGGACACGAGGGCTGGCTCGACGACTCCTTCGTGATCACCGAACTGCACGTCCACCCCGGCTTCCAGGGCCACGGAGTGGGCCGCGAGCTGATCACCCGGATCACCGACGCCGCGGTCGAGCCGCGCTCGATCCTCTCCGCGATCGACACCGAGAGCCCCGCCCGCGGGCTCTACCGGGCCCTCGGTTACACCGACCTCGCCCGCCAGGTCCACTTCCCGAGCGCGAGCCTCCCGTACGCCGTCATGGGCGCCACACTGCCGCTGAGCAGGCACTGAATTGATTACCGGGGCCCGCGCGGGCCCCGGTAACCTCCCGGCATGTCTACGCAACACGTGCAGCGCATGTCCCGCCTGATGGCCAAGACCCTCCGCGAGGACCCGGCCGACGCCGAAACCCTCAGCCACCGGCTCCTGGTCCGCGCCGGCTACGTCCGGCGCAGCTCGGCCGGGGTGTGGACGTGGCTGCCGCTCGGCAAGCGGGTCCTCGACAGCGTCTCGCGCATCGTCCGCGAGGAGATGGACGCCATCGGCGCCCAGGAAGTGCTGCTGCCCGCGCTGCTGCCGAAGGAGCCGTACGAGGTCAGCGGGCGCTGGTCGGAGTACGGCGACCTGCTGTTCCGGCTCAAGGACCGCAAGGGCGCCGACTACCTCCTCGGCCCCACCCACGAGGAGATCTTCACCCTGGTCGTGAAGGACCAGTGCACCTCGTACAAGGACCTGCCGGTCATGCTGTACCAGATCCAGACCAAGTACCGCGACGAGGCGCGGCCCCGGTCCGGCGTGCTGCGCGGGCGCGAGTTCCAGATGAAGGACTCGTACTCCTTCGACGTGTCCGACGAGGGGCTGGAGGAGTCCTACCGGCTCCACCGCGAGGCGTACGTCCGCATCTTCGAGCGGCTCGGCCTCGACCACCGGATCGTGTCGGCGGTGTCGGGGGCGATGGGCGGCTCCGCGTCGGAGGAGTTCCTGGCCCCGGCCGGTGCCGGCGAGGACACCTTCGTGGACTGCCCGTCCTGCGACTACGCGGCGAACACCGAGGCCGTGACCTTCGCCCTGACCCCCGTCAGCGCCGAGCACCCGGCACTGGAGGAGGTGGACACCCCGGACACCCCGACCATCGAGACCCTCGCGGCGCACCTGGGCGTCCCCGCCTCGGCGACCCTGAAGAACCTCCTCGTGAAGGTGGACGGCGAGATCGTGGCCGTGGGCGTGCCGGGGGACCGCGAGGTGGACCTCGGCAAGCTGGGCGAGCACCTGGCCCCGGCGGTGGTCGAACTGGTCACGGCCGAGGACTTCACGGACCGGCCCGACCTCGTACGCGGCTACGTGGGCCCGCAGGGCCTGGACAAGGTCCGCTACCTGGCCGACCCGCGGGTCGCGCCCGGCACGGCCTGGGTGACCGGGGCCAACCGGGCGGACACGCACGCGCGGAACGTGGTCTGCGGCCGCGACTTCGAGGTGGACCGGTACCTCGACGTGGTCGTCGTCGAGCCCGGCGACCCCTGCCCGAACTGCGGCGCCGGACTGCGCCTGGACCGGGCCATCGAGATCGGCCACATCTTCCAGCTGGGCCGCAAGTACGCGGACGCCTTCGGCCTCGACGTCCTCGGCAAGGAGGGCAAGCCGGTCCGCGTCACCATGGGGTCCTACGGCATCGGCGTCTCGCGGGCGGTGGCGGCGCTGGCCGAGCAGACGGCGGACGAGCGGGGGCTGTGCTGGCCGGCGGCGGTGGCCCCGGCCGACGTCCACGTGGTGGCGGCGGGCAAGGCCGTGCCGCTGGCGCTGGCGGAGGAGGCGGCGACGGCCCTGGCGGGCTCCGGCCTGCGGGTCCTGCTGGACGACCGGCCCGGGCTGTCGCCGGGCGTGAAGCTGACGGACGCGGAGCTGATCGGCGTGCCGTGGATCCTCGTGGCGGGCAGGCGCTCCGCGGAGTCGGTGGTCGAGCTCCAGGACCGCGCGTCCGGCACCCGCGAGGAACTCCCCCTGGCCGAAGCCCTCGCCCGCCTGACGTCGTAACGCCGGGCGCGGCCGGGCTCCCGGGCCGCCGCCCAGGACCCCGCGCCTCACACGCCGGCGGGGCTGGATCTTTCAGCCCGTCCGGCGTTTGGGGGCCGGGTCCGGGCAGCGCCCTGGGGGCACCTCCCCGCGGACTACGGGGGCGACTCGTCCGGGTCCGGCGGCGGGGCGTCCGGCACGAGGCCGGGCTCCGGGGCGTCGAGCGCGGCAGGCGGCGGCGCGTCGGCGACCTCGGCCGGCCCGGGGCCTTCGGAAGCCGGGCCGGCCGGGGCCGGTTCTTCGGGCGCGGCCGTCGCCGGAGGCGAAGGGGCCGCGCGTTCCAGGAACCGCAGCAGTTCCACCGGAAACGGCAGCACCAGCGTCGAGTTCTTCTCGGCGGCGACCGCCACGACCGTCTGCAGCAGCCTCAGCTGCAACGCCGCCGGCTGCTCCGACATGACCTCCGCCGCCTCGGCCAGCTTGTGCGAGGCCTGCAGCTCCGCGTCCGCGTTGATCACGCGCGCCCGCCGCTCACGGTCGGCCTCCGCCTGCCGGGCCATCGACCGCTTCATCGTCTCCGGCAGGGAGACGTCCTTGATCTCGACCCGGTCGATCTGCACGCCCCAGCCCACCGCCGGGCTGTCGATCATCAGCTCCAGACCCTGGTTCAGCATCTCCCGGTTGGACAGCAGATCGTCCAGGTCCGACTTTCCGATGATCGACCTGAGCGAGGTCTGCGCCATCTGCGAGACCGCGAACCGGTAGTCCTCCACGGCCACGATCGCGTTCGCCGGGTCGACGACCTTGAAGTACACGACCGCGTCCACCCGCACGGTGACGTTGTCCCGGGTGATGCCCTCCTGCGCGGGCACCGGCAGCGTCACGATCTGCATGTTCACCTTGTGGAGCCGGTCGATGACCGGAACCACCATCGCGAAGCCGGGCGGCCGGATCTCCTCGCGCAGCCTGCCGAAGCGGAAGACCAGGCCCCGCTCGTACTGCTTCACCACCCGGGCCGCCGCGCCCACGTAGACGGCGACGCCCACACTTGCGGCGATCGCCGCTGTCAGCAGTTCTTCGACCATGACGGCCCCCTGCCGGACATACCCTGTTATCTACGGTATGCCCTACAACCAGGCCGCGAACTCCAGCAGCAGCTCCGCGTCCCGGCGCCGTCCGGCGGCCAGGGCCCGGTTGCCCGACTCCACCGCCCGGAACAGCGTCCAGCCCCGCAGCCGGTCCCGGTCCACCTCCAAGGCGTCGGCCAGCTTGTTCACCCGGCGCCGGGCGCCCGCAGCGCCCGCCGAGGAGGCCACCTGGTCCTCCAGCCGGTCCCGGACCAGCCGCGCCAGGTCGTACGCCCGCTCGCCGACCAGCGGATCGGGGCCCACCGTCAGCCACGGCGCCCGCTCGCCCGCGAGGACCTTGCCCTGCCGGAAGTTGCCGTGCAGCAGCAGCTCCTCCGGCGGGGCCGCGACCAGTTCCTCACGCATCGTCAGCGCCGTGTCGGCCAGGGCCCGCACCTCCGCCGGCGCCGCGCGCAGCGCCGCCGCCTGCTGCCCGGTGCGCTCCGCCACCGTCTCCCAGACGTGCCCGGCCGGCGGGGCCACCCACAGCCTGCGCAGGGTGCCGCTGGCCTCCAGCAGCGCCTTCGCCTCGGGCAACGACCGCAGCGACACCTCCGGGTGCAGCCGCTCCAGCAGCAGCGCCCCGTCGTCCTCGTGATGCCGGGTGTCGAGGATCCGTACGGCGCCGAAACCGCCCCAGTGGGCCAGCGCGGCCAGTTCCCGGTCGGGCCGGGCGTGCGGCGGCGCCAGCTTCAGCGCGGCCGGGGTCCCGTCCGCGTACGTGACGAGGACCACCAGGCTGCTGCGGCCGCCCGGGGCCTGCACGCGCTGCGCGCGTACCCCGCGCCGGGACAGCGCGGCCTCGGTGAGTCGGGGCAACTGCCCCAGCCAGTCCTCGTCCTGCGCCGTTTCCGGCATCTCGCCGAGCGCCCGTACAAGCCGCTGCGGCGGTTCGAAAGCCATGCGTGCGTGGTCCCTTTCAGCTGTGCTGGGCCCGTTGCGCCTCGTCAGCGCGTTCCGCGAGCCCAGGGAAGGCTACGCCGACACCGCGCCAGCGTGCCGCGCGCACGGCCGCGGCGCTCAGCGCGTCGGCCGCCTCGCGGCGCAGCGGACCCTCCGCCGCGCGCACCAGATCGGAGTACGCGCCCGCCACCCGGTCCTCGACCACGGCGGCCAGCCGCTCGGCGTCGGCCTGGCCGCGCACCTCGAACGGCAGCGTGTACGCCGCCTCCGCGGGCCGGGGCGCACCGCCCAGTTCCCGTACGGTCCGGGCGAGCGCGTCACGGCGCGCGAGGTGGGCGCCGTACGCCTCCCGGGCCTCGTTCGCGCGGGCGCCGGTGCTGCGGGCGCCGATCACCCCGTAGCCGTAGGCGGCCGCGTGCTCGGCGGCGAGTGCGGCCTGGGCGGCCTCCAGGGCCCGGCCGGCGGCGGGGGGTTCGGGCTTCACGACGCGGCTCCGGGGGTCGAGGTCAGCAGGTACGCGTGGACGGCGCCGCAGGCGGCGACCGAGGCCAGCATCCGGGCCAGCTCGCCCGGGGCCCCGGCCAGATCGATGGTGCGGGCCTGCGACAGGCTCCGCTCGGCGTCCGCGAGGGCGGTCAGGGCTTCCGCGGGCTTCGGGGGCACCGGCTCGCCGCCCGCCGAGGGCGCGGCGGCCCCCGTACCGCCCGACGGGGAAGCGGAGGGCGGGCGCGAGCCCGCCGGGGCGAGGGCCAGGGCCGCGGAGTGCGCGGCGACGGCGGCGCGCAGCGGCGCCAGCCGGGCTGCCAGGGCCGGATGGGCGGCGGCCGTGGCGTCGTAACGTTCCAGCAGGCGCGCACTGTCACGAACGGCCGCCTCCCGCATCCGCCGTTCGAGTGGAATCCCGCTCTCGCCGCCGGCCGGGCGGTCGTCGGAGCACCCCGTCAGCAGCGCGGCGCCGGCCACGCCGGCGGCTCCGGCGAGCAGGCTCCGGCGCGAGGGTCTCGAAGGCAGAGTCCAGGGCACGGCGACGTCCTCGGGGGTGATGGCGGGGCAGGGTGTGATCACGGTACCCGGGGCCCCGTCCACAGGGCGGACGGCAACACCCTCCGACACCGGATACCCTTTGACCTGACACACGACGGAAATCACAACAGCACACGCGGCCGAGGAGTCACCCGGATGAGCACCACCCAGAGCGACAGGCTGCGCGGACTGCTGGAGCCGCTCGTCGCCGCCAAGGGCCTGGACCTCGAAGAGATCGAGATGTCGCGGGCGGGCAAGCGCCGGATGCTGCGGATCATCGTGGACTCCGACGAGGGCGTGGAGCTGGACGCGTGTGCCGAGCTGAGTCGCGAGGTCTCCGACAAGCTCGACGAAACCGATGTGATGGGTGAGGACGAGTACGTCCTCGAAGTGAGCTCGCCGGGCGCCGACCGCCCGCTGACCGAGCACCGTCACTACGTACGGGCCATCGGCCGTCTCGTGAAGTTCCAGCTGTCCGCCGAGGACGACAAGGCCGCCGGGGAACTGGTCGCCCGCATCCTCGACGTCGACGACGAGGGACTGGACCTCGAAGTCCCGGGCGTGAAGGGCCGCAAGGCGACCGCCCGCCGTATTGCTTTCACCGACATCGCCAAGGCGCGTGTCGAGATCGAGTTCAACCGCAAGGACAAGAAGGAAGAGGAGGCGTAGCCGTGGACATCGACATGAGTGCCCTGCGGGGTCTGGTCCGGGAGAAGGAGATCTCCTTCGACCTGCTCGTCGAGGCGATCGAGTCGGCCCTCCTCATCGCGTACCACCGGACCGAGGGGAGCTTCCGCCGCGCTCGCGTCGTGCTGGACCGCACCAACGGTCACGTGGTCGTGTGGGCGACGGAAGACCCGAGGGATCTCGAAGAGGGCCAGGAGCCCAAGGAGTTCGACGACACCCCGTCGGACTTCGGCCGGATCGCCGCGACGACCGCCAAGCAGGTGATCCTGCAGCGTCTGCGCGACGCCGAGGACGACCTGACCTTCGGCGAGTTCGCCGGCCGTGAGGGCGACGTCATCACCGGAGTGGTGCAGCAGGGCAAGGACCCGAAGAACGTCCTCGTCGACATCGGCAAGCTGGAGGCCATCCTGCCGGTGCAGGAGCAGGTCCCCGGTGAGGAGTACACGCACGGTCTGCGCCTGAAGGCGTACGTCGTGCGGGTGGCGAAGGGTGTCCGCGGTCCGTCCGTGACCCTCTCCCGCACCCACCCCAACCTGGTGAAGAAGCTCTTCTCGCTGGAGGTCCCGGAGATCGCCGACGGCAGCGTCGAGATCTCGGCGATCGCACGTGAGGCCGGTCACCGCACCAAGATCGCCGTACGGTCCACCCGCTCGGGCCTGAACCCCAAGGGCGCCTGCATCGGCCCGATGGGCAGCCGTGTGCGCAACGTGATGGCCGAGCTGCACGGCGAGAAGATCGACATCGTCGACTGGTCGGACGACCCGGCGGAGATGGTCGCGAACGCGCTGTCACCCGCCCGGGTGAGCAAGGTCGAGGTCGTCGACTGGGACACCCGGTCCGCCCGGGTGACCGTGCCGGACTACCAGCTGTCGCTGGCCATCGGCAAGGAGGGCCAGAACGCCCGCCTCGCCGCGCGGCTCACCGGCTGGCGCATCGACATCCGCCCCGACACCGAGGTGTCCCCGGACGCCGACCGGGACCGGGACCGGGACCGGGACCGGGACCGGAACCGGGACGGGGAATAAACCGGTACCGGCCGGGGCTACCCGGACGGTAGACAGGGCGTACGGCCGCCGCCGAGGCGGTGCCGTACGGCCGCTGCGAAGGCAGCGGATCAAGACAACACAACAGCCGTTCGATCTCTCGCCCGCACTTGTCGGGAGAGAGGTCGGTGCGGGGAGGTAGACTTAGGCGTGTCTGGCCGGACGCAAGCCCGCGCATGCCCCGAACGCACCTGTGTGGGGTGTCGGGAGCGAGCGGCCAAGAGCGATCTGCTGCGCATCGTGGCGATCGAGGACGAATGCGTCCCCGATCCTCGCGGTACGCTGCCCGGCCGGGGTGCCTACGTGCACCCCGCCGTGGTCTGCCTCGACCAGGCGGTCCGCCGCCGAGCGTTCCCCCGGGCCCTTCGGTCCGCCGGAGCACTCGACACGGCGGAACTGCGCAAAGCCCTGGTCGACGAGGCCGGGGCCACACCGTAAGACGTAGAACGGCACGGATACCCCGTGCGGTCAGGTACCTCGCGAGTTGGAAGTAGGTCGAGATTGCGATGAGCACTCGATGAGTACGCGATGAGTACGCCCATGAAGTAGCAACGGTCCGGCGTAACCCGGACCTAAAAGGAGCGAAGTGGCTAAGGTCCGGGTATACGAACTCGCCAAGGAGTTCGGAGTTGAGAGCAAGGTCGTCATGGCCAAGCTCCAGGAACTCGGTGAGTTCGTCCGTTCGGCGTCCTCGACGATCGAGGCGCCGGTTGTGCGCAAGTTGACCGATGCACTGCAGGGGCCCGGCGGCAACGCCGGCAAGTCCGCTGCCAAGCCTGGTGCGCCCCGCAAGGCGGCGCCCGCCAAGCCCGGGGCTCCGACCCCGGGTGCCGTTGCACGTCCCGCTGCGCCGAAGCCCGGCGCACCGGCCCCCAAGCCGGTCGTCGCGGAGGCTCCGGCCGCCGCAGCGCCCGCCCCGGTGACTCCGGCCGCCTCCGGCCCGCGTCCCGGCCCGAAGGCTCCGGCCGCCCCGAAGCCCGCTCCGGCGGCGCCCGTGGCGACCGAGTTCTCCGCGCCTCCGGCGGCTCCGGCCGCCCCGGCGCGCACCGAGCGTCCCGCCGCCGCGGCTCCCGGTCCCCGTCCGGCGCAGCAGCGTCCGGCCCAGGGTGGCCAGGCCGGCGCCCGTCCCGGCGCCCCGCGCCCGGCCGGCGCCACCCCCGGTGGCCAGGGCCAGCGGTCCGCCGGTGCTCCCGGCTCCGGCGCCCCGCGTCCCCAGGGCGCCCGTCCGGCCGGTCCCCGTCCGGGCAACAACCCCTTCACCTCTGGTGGCTCCACCGGCATGGCGCGCCCGCAGGCGCCCCGTCCGGCCGGCGCTCCCCGTCCCGGTGCCCCCGGCGCCGGTGGCGGCCAGGGTGCTCCCCGCCCGCAGGGCGGCCCCGGCGGCGCCCCGCGTCCGCAGGGTCCCGGCGGCGCCCGTCCGACCCCGGGCGGCATGCCGCGTCCGCAGGCCGGCGCCCCGCGTCCGGGTGGTGCCCCCGGTGGCAACCGTCCGAACCCGGGCATGATGCCGCAGCGTCCCGCTGCCGGTGGTCCCGGTCCCCGTCCCGGTGGCGGCCCCGGTGGCCGTGGTCCCGGTGCGGGCGGCGCCCGTCCCGGTGGCGGCGCTGGTCGTCCCGCGGGCGGCGGCTTCGCCGGCCGTCCGGCCGGTCCGGGCTCGCGTCCCGGCGGCGGTGGCGGCTTCGGTGGCCCCCGTCCCGGTGGCGGCGGCTTCGGTGGCGGTCCGGCCGGTGCCGGTGGCGGCGGTCGTCCCGGCTTCGGTGGTCGTCCCGGCGGTCCCGGTGCCCGTGGTGGCACGCAGGGTGCCTTCGGCCGTCCCGGTGGTCCGGCCCGTCGTGGTCGCAAGTCCAAGCGTCAGAGGCGCCAGGAGTACGAGGCCATGCAGGCCCCGTCCGTCGGCGGCGTGATGCTGCCCCGCGGTGGCGGCGAGACCGTTCGCCTGTCGCGCGGTGCGTCCCTCACCGACTTCGCGGAGAAGATCAACGCCAACCCGGCGTCGCTCGTCGCCGTGATGATGAACCTCGGCGAGATGGTCACTGCCACGCAGTCCGTCTCCGACGAGACGCTCGAGATGCTGGCCGGCGAGATGAACTACGTCGTCCAGATCGTCAGCCCGGAGGAAGAGGACCGCGAGCTCCTCGAGGGCTTCGACATCGAGTTCGGCGAGGACGAGGGCGGCGAGGAATACCTCATGCCGCGTCCGCCGGTCGTGACCGTCATGGGTCACGTCGACCACGGTAAGACCCGACTGCTCGACGCCATCCGCAAGACGAACGTCGTTGCGGGCGAGGCCGGCGGCATCACGCAGCACATCGGTGCGTACCAGGTCTCCACCGAGGTCAACGACGAAGAGCGTCGCATCACCTTCATCGACACCCCGGGTCACGAGGCGTTCACCGCCATGCGTGCCCGTGGTGCGAAGTCGACCGACATCGCGATCCTCGTGGTCGCGGCCAACGACGGCGTCATGCCGCAGACGATCGAGGCGCTCAACCACGCCAAGGCCGCCGGCGTCCCGATCGTCGTCGCGGTCAACAAGATCGACGTCGAAGGTGCCGACCCGGTCAAGGTGCGCGGTCAGCTCACCGAGTTCGGTCTGGTCGCCGAGGAGTACGGCGGCGACACGATGTTCGTCGACATCTCCGCCAAGCAGGGTCTGCACATCGACTCCCTGCTGGAGGCCGTCGTCCTCACCGCCGACGCCTCGCTCGACCTCCGCGCCAACCCGGAGCAGGACGCTCAGGGTATTGCGATCGAGTCCCACCTCGACCGCGGCCGCGGTGCCGTCGCCACCGTCCTCGTCCAGCGCGGTACCCTCCGCGTCGGCGACACGATGGTCGTGGGCGACGCCTACGGCCGAGTGCGCGCCATGCTCGACGACAAGGGCAACAACGTCGAGGAAGCGGGTCCGTCGACCCCCGTCCTGGTCCTGGGTCTCACCAACGTCCCCGGCGCCGGCGACAACTTCCTCGTCGTCGACGAGGACCGTACGGCCCGTCAGATCGCCGAGAAGCGTGCTGCGCGTGAGCGCAACGCCAACTTCGCCAAGCGCGTCCGTCGCGTGTCCCTCGAGGACCTCGACTCCGTGCTCAAGGCCGGTCTGGTCCAGGAACTCAACCTCATCATCAAGGGCGACGCGTCCGGTGCGGTCGAGGCTCTCGAGTCCTCGCTGCTCCAGCTCGACGTCGGTGAAGAGGTCGACATCCGGGTCCTGCACCGCGGTGTGGGTGCGGTCACCGAGTCCGACATCTCGCTGGCGATGGGCTCCGACGCCATCGTCATCGGTTACAACGTCCGTGCGGCCGGCCGTGCCGCGCAGATGGCGGACCGCGAGGGCGTCGACGTCCGTTACTACTCGGTGATCTACCAGGCCATCGAGGAGATCGAGGCGGCCCTGAAGGGTCTCCTCAAGCCGGAGTACGAAGAGGTCGAGCTCGGTACGGCGGAGGTCCGCGAGGTCTTCCGCTCGTCCAAGCTGGGCAACATCGCCGGTGTCCTCATCCGGTCCGGCGAGGTCAAGCGCAACACCAAGGCGCGGCTCCTGCGCGATGGCAAGGTCATCGCCGAGAACCTCACCATCTCCGGTCTGCGCCGCTTCAAGGACGACGTCACCGAGATTCGCGAAGGCTTCGAGGGCGGTATCAACCTCGGCAGCTACAACGACATCAAGATCGACGACGTCATCGCGACGTACGAGATGCGCGAGAAGCCCCGCGCGTAAGCGCGAGGCGGTTCGCACCGTGTCGTAACTCGTAACACCGGGGCCGGTCGGCGGAATATCCGTCGATCGGCCCCGGCCGTTGCGTGTACGGTTCTGGTGACCCTGCCGAGCGACGGCCGGCAGGCCACCGAACCCGCACCGGCGGGATATCCGGAACTGCATGTACGTGGGGACTCTGTCCTTCGATCTGCTCCTCGGCGACGTTCACTCGCTGAAGGAGAAACGCTCCGTCGTCCGGCCCATCGTCGCCGAGCTCCAACGCAAGTTCTCCGTGAGCGCGGCTGAAGTGGGCGACCAGGACCTGCACCGAAGGGCCCGTATAGGGGTCGCTCTGGTGAGCGGGGACGCGGGGTTCCTCTCGGATGTACTGGACCGCTGCGAGCGGCTGGTCGCGGCACGTCCGGAAGTGGAGCTGCTGTCCGTACGACGGCGCCTCCACGGTGATGAAGACTGACAGCAAGACATAAGAAGGAGACGGACCAGTGGCCGACAATGCGCGGGCGAAGAAGCTGGCGGACCTCATCCGGGAGGTGGTGGCGGAGAAGCTGCAGCGTGGTGTCAAGGACCCACGCCTCGGTACGCACGTGACCATCACGGACACCAGGGTCACCGGCGACCTGCGGGAGGCCACGGTCTTCTACACGGTCTACGGCGACGACGAGGACCGTGCCAGCGCGGCAGCGGGCCTGGAGAGCGCCAAGGGCGTCCTGCGCTCCGCGGTCGGCCGGGCGGCGGGCACCAAGTTCACGCCCACCCTGACCTTCGTCGCGGACGCCCTCCCGGAGAACGCCAAGACCATCGAGGACCTCCTCGAGAAGGCGCGCACCTCCGACGCCCAGGTGCGCGAGGTGTCCTCCGGCGCGAAGTACGCCGGCGACGCCGACCCGTACAAGAAGCCGGGCGACGAGGACGACGAGGACGCAGCCGCGGAATGAGCACCAACGCAGGAAAGACGCCGGACGGCCTTGTCATCGTCGACAAGCCGTCCGGCTTCACTTCGCACGACGTGGTCGCCAAGATGCGCGGGATCGCCAGGACCCGCCGCGTCGGCCACGCCGGCACGCTCGACCCGATGGCGACGGGCGTGCTGGTCCTGGGCGTGGAGAAGGCCACCAAGCTCCTCGGCCACCTGGCGCTCACGGAGAAGGAGTACCTCGGCACGATCCGCCTGGGCCAGAACACCCTGACGGACGACGCCGAAGGCGAGATCACCTCCTCCACGGACGCCACCGGGGTCACCCGGGACGCCGTGGACGCGGGCATCGCCAAGCTGTCCGGCGAGATCATGCAGGTCCCGTCCAAGGTCAGCGCCATCAAGATCAAGGGCGTGCGCTCCTACAAGCGCGCCCGGGACGGCGAGGACTTCGAGATCCCGGCCCGTCCGGTGACCGTCTCCTCCTTCCAGGTGTACGACATGCGGGAGGCGGAGGCCGAGGACGGCACCAAGGTCGTCGACCTCGTCGTCTCCGTCGTCTGCTCCAGCGGTACGTACATCCGCGCCCTCGCCCGCGACCTGGGCGCCGACCTCGGCGTCGGCGGGCACCTGACCGCGCTGCGGCGCACCCGGGTGGGCCCGTACAAGCTCGACCGGGCGCGGACCCTGGACCAGCTCCAGGAGGAGCTGACCGTCATGCCCATCGGCGAGGCGGCCGCCGCTGCCTTCCCGCGCTGGGACCTGGACGCCCGGCGGGCCTCGCTGCTCGCCAACGGCGTGCGGATCGACATGCCGGAGGAGTACGAGGCCGGCCGCACCGTCGCGGTCTTCGGACCGCAGGGCCAACTGCTGGGCCTCGTCGAGAGCAAGAACGGGAAGGCGAAGTCCCTCGCGGTCTTCGTCTGATCCCTTGACGTGGAGCGGTGAGCGCACATGGACTGTGCTCACCGCTCCACGACCCCCCTCGGGTAGGTCTCTATCCACCCGGACCCCCGTATTCACCCGTCCGAGCAGGCGCTCGGAGTGAATGGAGGGAGCGTAAGGGGGCGCGTTCGCCTCACGTGCTTTTCGTGCTGATCTTCACCTGCCTACCGTCGTGACCACGGGGCGTTGCGGGGGAGTGGTGCGGCCATGGCGGAGCTCGTCAAGATCAGCGATCCCGCCGGGCGGGTGCGCGGCAGTGGATTCGTCGCCGACGACCGAGGCACGGTGATCACCAGCCACGAGGCCGTCGCCGGCCTGACCCGGGTGCTCCTGCACGGCCCCGGACGGACCTGGCTGGCCGAGGCGGCCGACGTGACCGCGCTGCCGGGGCTGGCGCTGGCGCTCGTACGGACCGACGGGCTCGGCATGCGGCCGCTGCCGGTGGCGATGCGCGAGGCGATCGATCCCGGGACCTACGTACGGCTGCCCGCGCGCGGCTGGCGCCAGGCGCGGGTGCTGGGGGGCGCGGAGGCCGCGTACCCGGCGGTGGAGCTGGCGATCGGCACGGACGGCCGGGACGCGCTGCTGCTCGGCGGGGAGGCCTGCGGGGGCCCGGTCCTCGACGCCGCGACCGGAGCGGTGCTCGCGGTCCTGGGCTCCGCTCTCCCGGCGGAACACCGCTCGGCCCCCCTCGCGGTGGCCCTCCGCACGGCCGCCGCTGCCGACCCCTCCGGCCCCCTGGCCGCCCTGCTGGAGCGCAACGCCGCCACCGTGCCGGGCCACGGCCCCGACCTGAACCTCGCCGGGGCACTGGAACTCACCGCGACCACCCTGGAGCCGCCCTCCCCGCATCCGGTGGAACGACCGGGAATCACCTCCGCACTGACGGAATTCACGGAGGGCGACAGGCCGGTCCTGGCCCTGGTCGGAGACCCCGGCTCGGGCCGCACCACCACACTCGCGGCCCTGGCCGCACGCCGAGCCCACGGCCCCCGCCCCGCCCCGACCCTCTGGCTCCGCGGCGCGGACCTCCACCCCACCGACACCTCCCTGTCCGAAGCCCTCACCCGAGCCCTGACCACAGCCACGTCCGACGGGTCGCAGGGCGGTTCCGGCGGGGCCGGGTATGTGTCGGGACGCCCCCCGCAGGGCGCCCGCAACGAGCCCGGGCTGTCCGACCCCCTGGGCGGTTCCGGCGGGGCCGGGTGCGTGTCGGGGCGATCCCCGCAGGGCGCCGAACGCAACGAGCCCGGGCTGTCCGACCCCCTGGGTGGTTCCGGTGGGGCCGGGTGTGTGTCGGGACGATCCCCGCAGGGCGCCGCCCGCAACGAGCCCGGGCTGTCCGACCCCCTGGGAGGTTCCGGTGGGGCCGGGTGTGTGTCGGGGCGATCCCCGCAGGGCGCCGAACGCAACGAGGCTCCGCTCCCCGACCCCTCGTCACGTTCGGCGTCCGAGGAGACGTCCCGGCGCGCGCCCGGCCCCACCGGAACCGCCCCCGCCCCGCCCGGCAGGGCAACCGGCGGGCCCGGCCCCGCCGGAACCGCCCCCGCCCCGCCCGGCAGGGCAACCGGCGGGCCCGGCCCCGCCGGAACCGCCCCCACCGAACCCGGCCCCGCTCCGTCGGCGGCACCCGCCGGAACCGACCCGGCCGCGCACCTGGCCCACGTGGCCGCCCGCGCCGGACGCCCCCTGCTCGTCGTACTCGACGCCCCCGAGGAGATGCCGCCGGAACTCGCCCACCGCCTCGGGCCCTGGACCGAGGCCACCACCGCCTGGCTGCGCGGCACCGGCGCCCGCCTCGTCGTCGCCGCCCGGCCCGAGTACTGGGAGCGGGCCGGCGCCCTCTACCCGCCCGACGCACTGCACACCCCGCCCCGCCCGGCCCGCCGGCTGCCACCCGCGCTCCCGATCGGCGACCTCACCCCCGCCGAGGCCGAGACCCTCCGCGACCGCCTCGGCGTCCCCGCCGACGCCGTCCACGCCGCCGACGCCCGCCACCCGCTCACCCTCGGCCTGCTGGCCGGCATCCGCGCCGCCGGGGTCACCGCCGGCCGCCCCGGCCGGGACGAGGTCTTCGCCGCCCACCTGGACCTGCTGTGCCTGCGCACAGCCCTCCGCACCGCCGCGGTCTGCGTCGGCGCCGGCGGAGCCAGGGTGCACGGCCCCGGGATCCGCCGGCTCGCCGCGCGCATCGCCGGCAGCGTCCACGAGGCCGCGCGCCGCTGCCTGGGGCCCGGGCAGGGGCAGCTGGACCGGGCCGCCTTCGAGGAGCTGTTCCCGTGGCGCACCGGCTGGGCCTCCGCCGTGCTCGCCGAGGGCCTGCTGGTGTCCGCCGGATCCGGCTACCGCTTCGCCCACGAGGAGCTGTCCGACTGGATCCAGGCCGGCCACCTGGACGTCCCGACGGCCCTCGGCCACCTCGTGCACGGCCCCGCCGGGCCGGGCCTGCCCGTGCCCCGGCACCGGATCGGCCCCGTCCTGGAGGCCCTGCGCAGGCTCGCTCCGGACCGGCTGCGCCACGAGCTCACCCGGCTGGTGCACGCCCTGAACGGCTTCGCCGAGGAACCGGCGCAGGCCGGCCCGGACCGCGTCTGGTGGGCCACCCGGCTGCTCCGCGAGAGTCTGCTCCGGGCCCACGACGCGCACCCCCACCTGCCCGTCCTGCACGCCCTCGCCGAACACGTGGCCCGCGCCGGCCCGGGGGAGTTCGGCGGCTGGTTCTGGAACCGGCTCCGGCTGCCCGAGCCCGACCGCCTCGACCTGCTGCGCCGCCTGCTGCCCGCCGACCCCGCCGAGGCGGTCCCCGGCGACCGCTACCTCGACGCCGCGGCCCGCCGCCTCGCCCGGGACCCGCGGCGCGCGCAGCCGCTGCTCTGCGCCTGGTTCGCCGACGGCCGCCGGCTGCGCGGCCGCCCCGGGGCCACCGTCGCCACCGCCGCGCAGGCCCTGCTGCACACCCACCGCCGCCTCGCCGTGGACGACCTCACGGAGGCGCTCGTCACGGCCGCGCACCCCCGCGCCGACGAGCTGCTGGCCGTACTCGCCGAGGAGGAGCCTTCCGCGATGTCCCGGGCCGTGGACCGGTGGGCGCACGACGAACGGCCCGGGCGACGGGTCGCGGCGGCCGCCTACGGGCTCGCCACCGCCCCGCACGTGCGCACCCCCGCCGACCGCGACCTGCTGCGCTACGCCGCCCAGGCGCTGCTCGCCCGGCCCGCGGACGCCACCCTGCACGCAAGCGCCCTCGCCGTGCTGCTGCGCGACCCGCACGTGCGCGGCCGCTACCTGCCCGAGGCCCTCGCCTGCTTCCGCGACCCCGAGCACGGCTCCCGGCTGCCCGCGGCGGCGCTGGTCGCGGCCCTGCCCGTACTGCCCGACCCGGACGCGGTGTTCGCCGCCCTGCGGGCCCGGGCCGACGGGGAGGTGGTGCGCGCCCTGGCCGCGCTCACCACGCCGGGGCTGGCCCGCCGCGCGGGTGACCTCGTACGGGAACACCTCGCGCGGCGGCCCGGGGACGCACCGCACGCCGCCGTCTTCGTGGACCGGCGGCTCGAACAGGGCCCGGCCGCCGGTCCCGTGCTGCGCCCGCTGGTCCTGGACCTGCTGCGGAACGCCCCGGCGGGGGTCAGGGCGGAGCTCGCCGCCGTGCTGGCCGCGCCGGGCGGGGAGTGCTCGTATCCGCTGCGGGGCGAGCTGGCCGGCGTGCTGCTGCGCGAGGAGGCCGATCCGCAGGTCCTCGGCGCGTTCCTCGCGGGGCTCGCGGCCGGGACCTCCGGGCGCCCGGAGGCCCGTACGCGGGAACTGCTGCGGCGCACCGGGCGGCAGCTGCTGCGGGCCCCCGGCGGGCCGGCGGTCTTCGAGCGGCGGACGGTGGAGCTGGCCCGCGCCGAACCGGCCTTCGGGGCGCTGGTCGCCCGCTGGCTGGCGGAGGCGCGCGCGGAGGCCGCGGCCCTGCTGGGGCCGAGCGCGCGGCGGACGGTGGAGACCCTCAGCAGGACGGCGCCGGACGTGACGTGACGATATGCCGCGGCGGCGGACCCCACCCCCGACGCCGATGCGGGGCACCGGCCACCGGCATGGCAGTCTTAGACCTGCAATCGGCAATCAGTTCAAGGACCAACCGGGTTCGGGCGAGGAGCGGTCACAGTGCAGCGCTGGCGTGGCTTGGAGGACATCCCCCAGGACTGGGGACGCAGCGTCGTCACCATCGGCTCCTACGACGGCGTGCACCGGGGACATCAGCTGATCATCGGACGGGCCGTGGCCACGGCGCGTGAGCTCGGCGTCCCGTCCGTCGTGGTCACCTTCGACCCGCACCCGAGCGAGGTCGTCCGCCCCGGCAGCCACCCGCCGATCCTGGCCCCGTACGACCGGCGCGCCGAGCTGATGGCCGGGCTGGGCGTGGACGCGCTGCTGATCCTGCCGTTCACGGCGGAGTTCTCGCAGCTGTCCCCGGCCGACTTCATCGTGAAGGTGCTCGTCGACAAGCTGCACGCGCGGTCCGTCATCGAGGGCCCGAACTTCCGCTTCGGCCACCGGGCCGCCGGGAACGTCGACTTCCTGCGCGAGCTGGGCGCCACGTACGACTACGAGGTCGATGTCGTGGACCTGGTCGAGCGGGGCGCGGCGGGCGGCGGCGTGCCGTTCTCCTCGACGCTGGCGCGCCGGCTGGTCGCCGAGGGCGACATGGACGGCGCGGCCGAGATCCTGGGACGCCCGCACCGGGTCGAGGGCGTGGTGGTGCGCGGTGCGCAGCGCGGGCGCGAGCTCGGCTACCCGACGGCGAACGTGGAGACGGCGCCGCACACCGCGATCCCGGCGGACGGGGTCTACGCGGGCTGGCTGACGGCGGACGGCGAGCGGATGCCGGCGGCGATCTCGGTGGGGACGAACGTGCAGTTCGACGCCACCGAGCGGACCGTGGAGGCGTATGCGATCGACCGGGTCGGGCTGGACCTGTACGGGAAGCACGTGGCCGTCGACTTCCTCGCGTACGTGCGGGGGATGGCGAGGTTCGAGTCGCTGGACGGGCTGCTGGAGGCGATCGCGGACGACGTGAAGCGGGCGCGGGTACTGACGGACACGTACGACCTGCGCCGCTGACGGACGGACGTACGGGCGAGGGCCCGTACTGCCCCGGGACCGGATCCTTCTCGATCCTGCCCGGGGCGGTACGGGCCCTTCCCGTTGTGCCGCTCCGCTCCGCCGGCTCCGCTCAGCCGAGGCGCGGGTCGCGCGGGGGCTGCGGCGGCTGCTGCGTGGCCGGGGGCTGCTGCCAGGGCTGGCCGGGCTGCGGGTAGGGCTGGCCGTACGGCTGCGGCTGCTGAGGCGGCTGCTGGTACGGGGGCTGGCCCTGGGGCTGTCCGTACGGCTGCGGCTGCTGGTGGGGCTGCGGCTGCGGCGGCTGGGGGTGCGGGTGCGGGTGCGGGGAACGCTGGGGCTGCTGGGGTGCGCCCCAGTGGCCCTGCGGGGCCTGCTGCTGGGCCCGCAGGAAGTCCTCGGCCACGAGCGCGGAGAGGTTGAAGTACGCCTCGCGCGTCTTGGGCCGCATCATGTCGAGATCGACCTCGGCGCCGGCCGCGAGGTGTTCGTCGAACGGCACCACGACGACACCGCGGCAGCGGGTCTCGAAGTGCTGCACGATGTCCTCGATCTTGATCATCTTGCTCGTCTCGCGGACCCCCGAGATGACGGTGAGGGAGCGGGAGACGAGGTCCGCGTACCCGTGTGCGGAGAGCCAGTCGAGGGTGGTGCTCGCACTGCTGGCGCCGTCCACGGACGGGGTCGAGATGATGATCAGCTGATCGGCCAGGTCCAGGACCCCGCGCATGGCGGAGTAGAGGAGGCCGGTGCCCGAGTCGGTGAGGATGATCGGGTACTGGCGGCCCAGCGTCTCTATGACGCGGCGGTAGTCCTCGTCGTTGAAGGTCGTGGACACGGCCGGGTCCACGTCGTTGGCGATGATCTCCAGACCGGAGGGCGCCTGCGAGGTGAACCGGCGGATGTCCATGTACGAGTGCAGGTACGGGATCGCCTGGACCAGGTCGCGGATGGTGGCACCGGTCTCGCGGCGCACGCGGCGGCCGAGGGTACCGGCGTCGGGGTTCGCGTCGATGGCCAGGATCTTGTCCTGGCGCTCGGTGGCGAGGGTGGCGCCGAGCGCGGTGGTGGTCGTGGTCTTGCCGACGCCGCCCTTGAGGCTGATGACGGCGATGCGGTAACAGGACATGACCGGGGTGCGGATCAGCTCCAGCTTGCGCTGGCGCTCCGCTTCGGCCGCCTTGCCGCCGAAGCGGAAGCGGCCGCCGACGTTGCTGTTGTTCTTGGGCTTCTGCTTGTTGCGCAGCAGGCGGTCCGAGGACAGCTCGACCGCGGCGGTGTAGCCGAGCGGCGCCCCGCCGCCGGTCGGGCCGGCCGAGTAACGCGGGTCGTGCGGCTGGGGCGGCTGTTGCTGCTGCTGGCCGGGTCCCACGGGCCACTGCCCGGCGGCACGGGGGTCGTAGTGCTGTGGCTGTGGCTGCGGCTGGGAAGGCTGAGGCTGCTGCTGCGGGGCAGGTGCCGGCGGCTGGAAGGGGTAGGCGTCCTGCGTCGCGAACGAGGGCGGCAGAGACGGCGGTTCACCGACGGGCGCCCCGAACGGGTTCTCCTCGCCGGTCTGTGCCGGAGCCGGAGCCGTCGCCTGCTCGGCGGGAGGCAGCACGGGCACCCCGTCGGCGGGGGTGTCCCGCGGACCGGCCCAGCCTCCGGACGAAGCCTGCGCCGCCGGGGCCGCGAACGGCGCCGGCGCGTCGGGCGCCGGCCGAACGTCTTCGGCCGGAGCGGAAGCCGGAGTCACGGTCTCGCGAGGTGCCGGTTCCAGGGCGGGGGCCGCGAACGGCGCGGGGGCGTCGAGCGCGGGCCGGGCGTCCTCGACCGGGGCCGGAGCCTCGAACGGTGCCGGGTCCGGTACGGGAGCCGCGTGGGGCGGAGCCGCTTCGGCGGGAGGGCCGAACGGCGCGACGGGGGCCGGGGCGTCGGGAGCGGGCAGGGCGCTCTCGGCCGGAGGAGCAGGAGCAGGAGCCGGGGCCGAAGCCTCGACGGGGGCCGGGGCCGGGTCCGTGTAAGGGGACACCGGAGCCGGGTACGCCGGGAGCGCGTCGGCCGAAGCCGCCGCCTCGGTCGGAGCCGGAGGCTCGGCAGGCGCCGGAGCCGGGGCCGGATACGGGGGAAGGGCGCCGACCGGGGCTGGAGCAGGAGCCTCGGCAGCCGCCGGGCCCGGAGCCTCGATCGGAGGCAGCGCCGCAAGAGGCGCCTCGATCGGCGCCGGAGCAGGAGCAGGAGCAGGAGCAGGAGCGGGGGTCGGCGCCGGCGCCGGGTACGGCGGGACGGCGTCGAGCGGGGCCGGGGCGGAGGCCTCGAACGGGGCCGGGGCCGGGGCCGGAAGAGGGGGCTCGGCCGGCGCGGGCGCCGGGAACGGGACGGGCAGGCCCGCACCGTCGGACGGGGTGCGCGGCGCCGGCGGAGCGACCCGCATCGTCGAGGGGGACTCCACGTCCGAAGGCCGGTGCGGCTCGAAGCCGCTGCCCTCGGGGAGCCCCGGCACCTGCGCGGCCGGGGCCGCGCCCTGCGTGTACCAGGCCGGCGGGGTGTAGTCGATGGTGAACTCGCCCGTCAGCTCGGGCTCCGCATCGGACTGATCGTCCGTCGGGACGTCCCACGTCCCGCCGCGCCTCTCGTTCCGATCGCCGCTCACTGGTCCTCCTGGTCTGTCGAACACCGGTCCGGCGTCCACCTCGCCGCGCCCGCACCCAGCCTAATCGCGCCCCGACACCACTGTCCGCCCCCCTCAGGGGGCCGTGCTCAGTCGATGCGCCGGGCTCCGCCGAGCAGGCCCGTCTCCGCTTCCGTCCCCTGCGTCATCACGAACTGCCGGTCCCGTGGCGTGCACCACAGCGTCACCCCGTCGCCGAGCGTCGGCAGCGAGGCCACCGCCTGCCGCGGCAGCTGCATCAGGCGGCCGATCTGCTCCGCCTCGTCCGGGGACACCCGCTGCACGCCCACCAGCGAGGACTGCTGGAGCAACCGGGGCGCCGTCGGGCTCAGATACGGCAGCAGGGTCAGCACCGACTGCCACGGCCCGGCCACCACACGCCCGCGCGGCGGCCGCATCCCGCAGTCGCGGACGACCAGCACCGGGCTGCCGGCCGAGGCGCCCTGCGGCGGGACCCGGCCCACCTCGTGCAGGGTCACGCACTGCTGCCCGCCGCCCGCCGCCTGGGCCAGCCCGGACCACACCTGGCCGCGCCCGGTCTCCACCGCCACCCGCGCGCCCGTGGCCGCCGCGCGCAGCGCCAGCACCTGCGCCGTCCACAGGCCGCCGATCAGCGTCACCTCGTACGGCGTGGGCCGGTTGATGCCGAGCACCGCCGGCCGCCCCTCGGCGTCCACGCCGATGACGACCCCGTCGTCCCCGACGGGCAGCGCCAGCGCGTCCAGGTCCGCCGAGGGCACCACGTGCCGTTCCCGTCGCGGGCCGACCAGCCCGAAACCGCCCCTCATCGCGCCCCTCCCAGCGGCAGCGAAGCCAGCAGCCCCGGTACCTGTTCACGGTCGAGCCGGACCAGCCCGGCCTTCACGCCCCGCGCCGTCCTCTCCAACTCCCGACGCGCGACGACGAGTTCCTCGTCGCTGCGGCCGGTCACCCGTACGTGTCCGGTCAGGGTCACGCCCTGTCGCTCAGCCGGGGCCATCGTCAGGCTGAAGTTCGTGGCGAGCGCGGGCAGCGAGGTCAGCAGCGCCACGAACTGCGGCAGCGCCGCCGCTCCGGAACCGCCCAGCTGTGGCCATCGGCCTATCCAGTACGTCGTGTGGCGCCGGTCGTCGCAGCGCCAGGTCCGCGGGGTCTCCTCGGTGCGCCGCCCGGTGCTGGCCGACCGCCCGGCCTGGGTGATCGCCATCGGGTTCGCGCACGAGGACGTGGCCAGCGCCGCGGTCAGCTCCTGCTCGGTCAGCACGGTTGCCGTGAACCCGGCCCCGGCCAGCCGGCTCGCCAACTGGTCGGCCGCGCGCACCACGCACCGCTGCGCCCCCGCCAGCCCGCCACCGCGCGCGGCGACGGCCTCGGGGCACAGCTCCGGGTCGAGCTTGAGGGCGATCCAGGTCAGCCGCACCGCCGGGGTCCCGGTCCGGGCCTGCAGCGGCGCGTAGTTGCGGGTGGCCATCGACTGGGCGGGCAGGTGCGGGGCCGGCGCCGGCTGGGTGTGCTGCACCAACTGGGCGGACTCCAGCCGGATGCCGTCGACCTCGAGGATGTCCCGTACGAGCCCGAGCGGCAGCGGTCGCGCCGCCCGGTCCGGCCGCAGCGCGGTGGCGTCCGTGTCCACCTGGACGACCGCGGTCAGGAAGGTCCCGTCGCCGATCATCCCGACCGGACGCCGCTCGCGGTCGCTGAACGTCAGCGTGCGCAGCGCCGGATCGGCCTCGACCAGCGGGGCCAGCCCGGGCTCGGTGCCCGCGGGCACGACGAGGGAAGCGGCACGTCCGCGGCGCGCACGCAGGGCGAGCGCGCCGCCGATCCACTCCGGCAGGGAGCGCTGGTGGCGGCGTACGACCGCGAGTACCACCAGCACGAGCGCCAGTACGCCGACGGGAACCAGCAGCATCGGTTCGACCACCCAGGCCACCAGCAGCGCGGCCGCCGCGACCTGGAGCAGTACGAGCTGTTGCAGTCGGAACGGACCGAAGCGGCCGGGGCTCGACTTCGGCTGCGGCGTCACACCGCCGCGGGCGGGTGCGGGCGCAGGTGCGCCGGTCTGCGGCTCCGTCGCGGTTGCCATCACTCGCGCACTTCCCCTCTCTCCCCCAGCCACGCTGGGTGGTGCCCCCAGGGCCAGAACCCATGAGTCCGGGCGCTGCGCGACACCTGCCGCACGACCCCGGAATCTCCCCAATCCACCTCAACAAGCCCTGATTACCCCGGTGTGGGAGGCGCTGAGCGGCAGCCTCACCCTACCCGGCCCGTGCATACCGTCGGTCAAGAGGCATAGTAGGTGCCCGGTCCGACAATCGAGGCCCGGGGACCGTACTCACCGGCCGGGCCGTTCGGGGAGAAACAGGCGGTCATGGCATCACGACGTGATGAGCTCAACGCGTACACCTTTGCGAAGCGGCGCACGGTGGCCGCGTTCCTCCAGCCGTCCGCCACGGGCACCGAGGAGGGCGCGCCGCGCCCGCTGCGCGCGGTCCTGCCGGGCCTGATCGTGGGTGCGCTCGTGCTCGCCGCGTTCGGCGCCTGGGGCATGTTCAAGCCGACGGCGCCCAAGGGCTGGGCGGAGCCCGGGACCCGGGTCATCGTCGGCAAGGACTCGACGACCCGGTACGTGGTCCTGACCACGAAGGTCAACGGCAAGGACCAGACGCGGCTGCACCCGGTGCTGAACCTCGCCTCCGCGCGACTCCTGCTGGATCCGCAGAAGTTCAAGGTGATCCAGGTCGAGGACAAGGTGCTCGACGCGGGCAAGCCGCCGCGCGGCCCCATCATCGGCATCCAGTACGCCCCGGACCGGCTCCCCTCCAAGGAGGACGCCGGCAAGGCCAAGCGCTGGGCCGTCTGCCAGCAGCCGGGCGGCAACGGCCGCGGCGTGCAGACCGCCACCTTCGTCCTCGCCGACCGGGAGGCGGCCAAGACGGACGACGCCCGCAGGCTCACCGAGACCCAGTCGCTGTACGTGCAGAGCACCGGCCCGGGCAAGGAGCGCTACCTGGTCGACTGGACCGGGACGAAGTACAAGTTCCCGGAGGGCACGCCCGCCGCCGGGACGATGACCAACGCGCTGGTCGGCACCGGCGCCACCCCGCAGCAGGTCACCCCGGAATGGCTGGGGACCCTCAACTCCGGCGATGACCTGGCCTTCCCGGCGCTCCCCGGCAAGGCCGGCGCCGCCGCCGACGTCAAGGGCCTGGTCACCGCCGACAACAAGGTCGGCATGGTGCTCAAGGCCCAGACCGGCTCCGGCGCGCAGCACTACGTGGTGCTCCCGGGGAAGGTCGCACCGGTCTCCGACTTCGTCGCCTGGCTGCTGATCTCGGCGCCCGCGACCGACGGCCTCAACATGCACGGCAAGCCCCGCGAGGTCGACCTCCAGTCGCTCAGCCCGGACGCCGCCCCGTTCGCCGGCGGCGTCAAGTGGCCGCAGGAGAAGTCCGACCGCATCAACCAGACGGCGCCGGCCGCCGGCACCCAGACGGGCGGCGGCTCCAACAACCGCGACACCGTCTGCAACGTCCTGCGCTCCGTCGACGGCCAGGGTAACCAGACCCTGAGCACCTGGGCGGGCACCGGCTTCCCCATCGACATCACCGCCAGCGGCACCAGCGCGTACGTCACCCCGGGCTCCGGGCTGCTCTACATGCAGGTGCAGGGCAAGCAGACCACGGCCGGCGGCTCGCTCTTCCTGGTCACCGACACCGGCCTGCGGTACGCCGTCCAGGCCAACGGCGACAGCGACGCCGAGAAGTCGAAGATCGGCGCGCCCGACCCGCAGGCGAAGGGGGGCGCCGACGGCCGCCCCGAGGCCAGCCAGGCGCAGGTCCGGCTCGGCTACGGAAGCATCACCCCGGCCATGGTGCCCATCGCCTGGTCGGAGTTCCTCTCCAAGGGCCCGCGCCTGGACACCAACTCCGCCCGTCAGCCCCAGGGTTCGTGAGGAAGCCGCCGATGTCCCAGCCCCAGACGCCCCGGAGCGCGCTCCTCGCCGCCGCCTTCGCCCTCACCCTGGTCTCCGGCGGCGCGGGCGCGGCCGCCGCGGCCGAAGCCCCCGCGCCGCGGCCTCCGTACGCCCTGCGCCCGGACGGCGCGGGGGAGTGCACCTTCCCCATGAAGAAGCAGATCGCGGACCGCCCCTGGGCCCTGCAGAGGCTGCTGCTCGACGAGCTGTGGGCGCAGACCAAGGGCAAGGACAAGAACGGCGCCAGTGTCCGCGTCGCCGTCATCGACACCGGCGTGGACCGGGCGAACCCGCAGCTCAGCGGCGCCCTCGACACCGGCGCCGGCAAGGACTTCGTCGACCCCAAGGGCGCCGACGGTACGAACGACACGGTCGGCCACGGCACGAAGGTCGCCGGGCTGATCGCGGCCCGCCCCCAGGAGGGCACCGGCTTCGTCGGCCTGGCCCCGGACGCCACGATCATCCCGATCCGGCAGAACGACGGGCAGGGCAAGGGCAACGCCCTGTCGCTGAGCCAGGCGATCGACCACGCGGTCGCCAAGGGCGCCCAAGTGATCAACATCTCCCAGGACACCGACGCGCAGCTGTCCCCGGACTCCGAGCTCGGGAAGTCGGTCCAGAAGGCCCTCGCCGCCAACGTCGTGGTGGTGGCCTCGGCCGGCAACGACGGCATGACCGGCGAGAAGCGCAAGACCTACCCGGCGGCCTTCCCCGGAGTGCTCGCCGTCGCCGCCTCGGACCGCAACAACGAGCGCGCCCCGTTCTCCCAGCCCGGCGACTTCATCGGGGTCGCGGCGCCCGGCGTCGACATGGTGTCCACCGTCCCGGGCTTCGGCCAGTGCATCGACAACGGCACCAGTTTCTCCGCCCCGTACGTCGCCGGGGTCGCCGCCCTGCTGCGCGCCGAGCACGGGGACTGGTCCGCCGAGCAGATCGTCTGGCAGATCCAGAACACCGCCGAGCGATCGATCAACGGTCATGACGACTACGTCGGTTGGGGCATCGTCGACCCGGTGCGCGCGCTCAGCCAGGACCAGGAGGTCCCCAAGGCCCCGGTCCCGGACCCCGGACCGCCCCCGGCGGCGGCCCCCGAGGCGGCGGCGCTCCAGCTCACCGAGACGGCCCAGGAGCGTGAGGAGCGGTTCGGCACGTACGCTCTCGGCATCGGCGCCGTCCTCATCGCCGTCATCGCGGGCACCGCGACGGTCATCCGGGATGCACGCGGCCGCCGACGCCGTTTGCAGTGAACGGTCACAGTTCATCAACGGAAGCGGCCTACCGGTGTTGGGACTGGGCGCTGAACTGGCTAGAGTGACACCAGGCTTCACGAGTGTGATCGGGGGATCGCGTGGAGCGGAGGGGGGAAGGCCCGAGGCGCGTGGCTCAAAACCGCGCCGGGGCCGGATCCGCTCCGCCACGCAATCCGCCGGTTCTGCCGGCGAATTGAGAAGTGAGGAGCTTCGATGAGCACGAACACCTTCGGACTTGCGGACGATCCGGTTGTCAAGGCGAAGAACAAGATCGAGGAGACGGCCAACGCCGTCACCAGGCAGGCCCGCGAGCTCGCCGACATCCTCGCGACCGTGAGCGCCGGCTGGACGGGTGTGGGTGCCTCCGGGTTCATCACCGCGCAGAGCACGGTCAACGACGACCACGACGAGATCCGCCGTCTGCTCGGCGTCCTGCACAACGCGGTGGCGCAGACCAAGAACCTCAGCAACGCACAGGACGACGAGGTGCGCGCCGCGTTCAAGGCTGTCCAGTCGAGTGGCGGAGGCAACAACTCCGGCCTCAACAGCATCTGACACCAGCGTCGTTCACGAGTTACCGCAGCGCAGCGAGAAGGAGAAGAACATGTCGGGCGGCAATGACGGACACACCAAGGTCCGGTATGAGACGGTCCAGCAGATGGCGGACCGTATCCGGGTCGTTTCGGGCAACATCGTCACGGACCTGAAGGAGATGGAGACGGCCCTCAAGGTCGTCACCGACACCTGGGACGGTGACGCGCACCAGGAGTACGTCAACCTCCAGACGAAGTACAAGGCCAAGGCCGACCACATGCAGAAGACGCTGGAGCAGGTCGCCCGCCTCATCGAGCAGGGCAAGGGCGACTACCGTGCCACCGACGTGAAGGCCTCGCGCCTGTTCACCGAGGCCTACTGAGCCCGGTAGCACGTCCAGGACGTCCAGCACGTCCGGCACGTCGTTTCCGCATGCGCCGAAGGGGCGCGCCCGCACCGGGCGCGCCCCTTCGGCGCATCGTCATGCCGGCCGTGCCGTCCCCTCAGGGGCGGTGCCGGTCCAGGTCGAACTCGCCGTCCCTGGCGCCCAGTACGAACGCCTCCCACTCGGCGGCGGTGTAGCGCAGCACCGTGTCCCGGTCCAGCGAGGAACGCATCGCCACCGCGCCCTCGGGGAGCCGGGCGATCTCGACCCGCTCCTCGTCCGGGCTGGTCCCGGGCGGCCCCTCCCACTCCACACCGCTGATGTCCAGCGCGTACAGCTCGTCCTTCTCCTGCTGGGTGCCCATAGGAGGCCTTTCCCTCGGTGGCGCGGTCTTCACCGCCGATTATCGGGGCTGCGCCGCCGGCCGGGACCGGTTTCCACCGGATGCCCCCTGCCGGGGCCCTGGTGACCGGCGCCTCGGCGGCCGGCCACCAGGGCCCGGGGACTCACATGCCGCCCGGCATCCGCCCGAGCTGGACCAGCGAGGTCCCCCGCCTGCGCGAGGCGAAGTACGCCCGGCCCGGCGGCATCGGACGGGGCCGGACGTTGCCGACCAGGTCGCCCTCGGACGGATCGCCGGACAGTACGAGGCCCTGCGCGCCCAGCTCCTTGATCCGCTGCATGAACGGCTCGTACAGCGAACGCGAGGCACCCGCCGAGTTGCGCGCGATGATGAAGCGGACACCCGTGTCCCGGGCGAAGGGCAGGAACTCCACCAGCGGCGCCAGCGGATTGCCCTGGCTGGTGGAGACCAGGTCGTAGTCGTCGATGACGATGAACACGTCCGGGCCCGTCCACCAGCTGCGGTCGCGCAGCTGCTGCGGGGTGACGTCGGTCGGCGGCTGCCGCCGCGAGAACACCCCGCCCAGCGCCTCCATGTGCATCTGCAGGGAGCTCGCCATCGGCGCGTACTCCAGCAGGTGCTCCTCCGGCAGCGCCCCGAGCAGGCTGCGCCGGTAGTCGCCCACGACCAGCCGCGCCTGGTCCGGCGTGTAGCGCTCGGAGATCTGCTTGGCGATGAGCCGCAGCAGGTTCGTCTTGCCCGACTCGCTCTCGCCGAACACGAGGAGGAAGGGGTCGGACTCGAAGTCGACGAAGACCGGCTCCAGGTCGTTCTCGTCGATGCCGATCGCGATCCCGCGGCCGGGGAACTCCCCGCCCTTGGGCAGCTGGTCCGAGTGGAGCAGCCGCGGCAGCAGCCGTACGCCCGGAGCCGCCTGGCCCGGCCAGTTCTGCTTCACCGCCTCCACGAAGGCCGCCGTGGCCTCCGACAGGTCCCCGGCCTCGTGCGAGCCGTCGATCCGCGGGAGCGCGCCCAGGAAGTGCAGTTTCTCCGCCACCTGGCCGCGGCCCGGCATCCCCGCGGGGACGTTCGCCGCGACCTTGCGGTCGAACTCGGAGTCCATCGTGTCACCGAGGCGCAGCTCCAGCCGGCTGAGCATCTGGTCCTTGAGCGCGGCCCGCACCTCCATGTACCGCGCCGCGGTGATCACCACATGGATGCCGTACCCCAGACCGCGGGAGGCGATGTCCGTGACGATCTGCTCCAGGCCGTCGTACTCGCCCCGGAAGTTGCCCCAGCCGTCGACGACCAGGAACACGTCGCCCCACGGCTCGTGGGGCAGCTCACCGGCCGCCCGGCGCCGCCGGTAGGTGCCGATCGAGTCGATGTTGTTCGCGCGGAAGAACTCCTCGCGGCGGTTGAGGATGCCCCCGACCTCCGCGACCGTACGCCGTACCCGCTCGGGGTCCAGACGCGAGGCGATCCCGCCCACGTGCGGCAGCTCGGCCACCGCCGACAGGCTGCCACCACCGAAGTCCAGCCCGTAGAACTGCACTTCGCGCGGGGTGTGGGTGAGTGCGAAGGAGGAGATCAGCGTCCGCATCAGCGTCGACTTGCCCGACTGCGGACCGCCGACGACCATCATGTGGCCCGCCGCACCCGAGAAGTCCCGGTACAGCACCTCGCGCCGCTGCTCGAAGGGCTTGTCGATGAGGCCGAGCGGCACCACGAGCCCGCCGGGCCGCGTGTACCCGTCGGCGTGCAGCCCGCGCTCCGCGCTCGGCGCCAGCGCCGGCAGCAACTGGTCCAGCGGCGGGGCCTGGTCGAGCGGCGGCAGCCACACCTGGTGCGCCGGCACCCCCTGCCCCTCCAGCCGGCTCACGATCACGTCGAGCACCGTGTCGGCGAGCGCGTCGTCCTCCCGCGGGGTCTGCGCCGCCAGGTACGCCGGGTCCGGGGCCGCGTACACCACCGGCACCGGAGCCGCCGTGAACAGCGCGGGCCGCCGCTCCACCGGGAACAGCCCCACCGACAGGTCGGGCCCGCCCGAGCGGTAGGTGCCCGACACGTACGCCGCCTTGAAGCGGGTCATCTCGTCCGTGCCGAACTTCAGGTAGCCCGAACCGGGCACCGACGGCAGGTGGTAGGCGTCCGGCACGCCGATCGCGGTCCGCGACTCCGCCGCCGAGAAGGTCCGCAGACCGATCCGGTACGACAGGTACGTGTCGAGGCCGCGCAGCTTGCCCTCCTCCAGGCGCTGCGAGGCCAGCAGCAGGTGCACACCCAGCGACCGGCCGATGCGGCCGATCTGGATGAACATGTCGATGAAGTCTGGCTTCGCCGTCAGCAGCTCGCTGAACTCGTCGATGACCAGCACCAGCGAGGCCAGCGGCTCCAGCGGGGCGCCGGCCGCGCGGGCCTTCTCGTAGTCGTGGATATTGGCGTAGTTGCCCGCCGAACGCAGCAGCTCCTGACGGCGCTGCAGCTCACCGCGGATCGAGTCGCCCATGCGGTCCACGAGCGTGAGGTCGTCCGCCAGGTTGGTGATGACGGCCGCGACGTGCGGCATCTGCCCCATGCCGGTGAAGGTCGCACCGCCCTTGAAGTCGGCGAGCACGAAGTTCAGCGTCTCCGAGGTGTGCGTGACCGCCAGGCCCAGCACCAGCGTGCGCAGCAGCTCCGACTTGCCGGAACCGGTCGCGCCCACGCACAGGCCGTGCGGGCCCATGCCCTCCTGCGCGGCCTCCTTCAGGTCCAGCATGACCGGGGCGCCGTCCTCGCCGACGCCGATCGGCACGCGCAGCCGTTCACCGGCCGACCTCGGCCGCCAGGTCCGCGCCACGTCCACCGCGGCCGCGTCGCCCAGGTTCAGCAGGTCCGTGAAGTCCAGGTTGGCGAGCAGCGGCTCGTCGTCGTCCCCGCCGCCCGTGCGCAGCGGCGCCAACTGCCGGGCCAGCGCCTCGGCCGCGGGCAGCGACAGGGTGTCCGGGACACCCTCGTACGCGACCCCCGCGCCCGACTCCAGGCGCAGCCGGCCCGGCCGCACCACGACCGACAGCCCGCCGCGCGGCTCGTCCAGCTCGCCCGCGACCACCTCGACCATGGTCACGCCCTGCAGCCCCTCGGCCGCCGCGAACACCGAATCGGGCGGCACCATCCCCCCGTCCAGCACGACCACCAGGTGCGGCTGGTCCAGGACCGGGGACACGTCACGGCTGAACCGCGGCCGGCCCTCCAGCCGGGGCCCCAGCAGCCCCTCCAGCTCGGCGAGGTCGTCGCCGAACAGCCGCTTCGTACCGGCACCGTCGACCTGACCCGGGATCTGCGTGTGCGGCAGCCACTTCGTCCAGTCCCACGAGGCCACCGCACCCGGCGCGGCCACCACGGCCACCATCAGGTCCTCGGGGGAGTGCAGCGTCGCCAGCTGCGCGACCATCGCCCGCGCCGTACTGCGCGCCGAGTCCGGCTCCCCGGACACCGTCACGTGGTAGAACGCCCGCATCGACAGCGCCACCGGCAGCCCGTCCAGCGTGGAGTGCACCTTCAGGAAGCGCTGCATCGCGCCCGCGGTCAGCGGCTCCAGCTCGTCCACCGGCGCCGTCTCCGGCGCCACCAGCGTGGTCGCCAGCCGCTGCGCGCCCAGCCCGAGCCGGGCCTGCCCGAAGTCCGGGTCGCCGACCCGCCGCTCCCACAGCCGCGAACCCTCCGCCACGACCGACCACAACTGCTCCGGGGCCGGGTGCAGATACAGCTGCGCGTCGCGCTGCGCCCGCGCGGTCCTGCGTACCTGACGGCGCGTCTGCGCAAGGTATTTGAGGTAGTCCCGGCGCACATCGGCCATTTGCCCCTGTGTACCGCGCCGGTGGCGCGCCAGCTGGGCGATGACCATGCCGACGGTCGACACGAGCATCAGCACACCCATGATGCGCATGAAGGGCGCCGCGCCCGGCATGAAGAAGAAGACGACGGAAGAGCCCATGCCGAGCATCGGCAGGAGCTGCATCAGCATGCCCTCCTGCTGCCCGCGCGGAAGTTCGGGCGGAGCTTCCAGCCTCAGCTCGTCCGAGGGAACCTCGGGCGGCAGGGACCGCGGCGGGCGTTTGACGACGATCTGGCTCACCGGAGCATCAATCCCTCGAAAACGGACGGGACGTCATAACCGGCGCCCCCAAGTCCCGGGCGCGAAGGGGGTTCCCCCACGCGACGGTGATCCTACTTGCCGACAGTAGGCCAGGCGCCCGGTAGGGTGGCGCGCGCAGCATGCGCATCCGCGAATCGTCCGCCGGTGCGGGCACCAACCAGGGGGGTCACACAGGTGAGTACGGCCGCAACGACGGGCTTCTGCAGGGTCACCGTCGTGGCTCCTGACAGCCGGATCGACGTCGCCCTCCCCGAGGACATCGCCGTCGCCGACGTCTATCCCGAGCTGCTGCGCCTCACCGGCCAGACCCAGCCCGTGGGCGCCCCGACCGGCTTCCACCTCGTACGCCGCTCCGGCACCGTCCTCGACGGCGCCCGCACCCTCGCCGCCCAGCAGGTCCTCGACGGCGAGGTGCTGAGCCTGCGCCCCTTCGCCGAGTCCCTGCCGCCCGCGGTGTTCGACGACGTCTCCGACGCCGTCGCCTCCGCCGTGGTCCGCGACAGGCACCGCTGGAGCGACGACATGCTGCGCGGCGCGGGCCTGGCCGGCGCCGCCCTGCTGCTCGTCATGCTCGGTTTCGTCCTCTGGTACGCCGACCCGGTCCGCCACGACATGCACGGCCTGCCCGGGATCATCGCCGGGGCCGTCGGCGTCCTGCTCACCGGCGTGGCCGGGGTCCGGGCCCGTGTCTACCGCGACCGCCTCTCCGCCGTGGCCCTCGGCCTCGGCGCCCTCCCGCACCTGCTGATCGCCGGCTCCGGGATCATCGCCCCCGGCGTCGGCGAGGGCCCCGGCCGGCTCCAGTTCCTGCTCGGCTGCGTCTGCGTCCTGGTCGCCTCCGTCGCCCTGGTCGCACTCACCCCCAGTGGCGACGCCCCCTTCGTCGCGGCCACCTTCGTCGCCGCCACCGGAACCCTCGCCACGTTCGTCGCCATCGCCACCGAGGCCTCCGCGACCCACACCGCCGCCGCCTGCGCCCCCGTCGCCATCGGCCTCGTCGCCTTCCTCCCCGGCCTCTCCGCCCGCTTCGCCCGCCTGCCCATCGGCTACGCCGCCCCGCAGAGCGCCACCGAGGATTACGAGACCCCGGACCGCTACGAGACCGAGCCGTACGGTGACCAGCCCGGCTCCGACCAGCACGAGCAGGGCGCCCCGCTCGACGCCGAGGCGATCGCCGCCCAGGCCCGCCGCGGCCACGAGATGCTCCTCGGCCTGGTCGGCGGCTGCGCCGCCGTCGCCGTCGGGTCCGCCGCCGTCCTCGGCTTCTCCGACAACACCTGGGGCCGGCTGCTCGCCCTCGCCACCGGCCTCGCGATGCTGCTGCGCGCCCGCCTCTTCCGTTACACCTCGCAGGTCGTCTGCGCCCTGGCCGCCGGCCTGGCCGCCATCGCCCTGCTGATCCTGGGCATGGCCCTGCACCCGCCGACCGACCTGATCGAGGCCCTGGTCGTCGAGCAGGACCGCAGCGGCCTGGACCTCCGTACGATCTGGCTGACCGCCGCCGTCGCCGCCGGCGCGGCCCTCCTCGCGGGAATAGCGCTTGTCATCCCGCGCAAGGGTCTGTCACCCTTCTGGGGAAGGCTGCTCGACCTCACCGAGGCGGCGGTCCTGCTCAGCCTGGTCCCCCTGACCCTGGCCGTGCTGGACGTTTACTCCCGGGCCCGCGCTCTCACCAGCTGAGACGCCGCGTCCCGGCAGCCTGGTACGCTGTGTGACGGCCGTTTGTGTACGCGTCCCCCGGATTCCTTTCCCAAGGGTCTGTGGACTGCGCTCAGCGGACCCCGCCTCCCGAGTTACGGAAGCTCCCCAGAGACTCAGACCTGGGGCACTCGGTGGCAACGAAGACCTAAACGAGGAGTACGCGTGCCGCTCGACGCCGCTACGAAGAAGCAGATCATCACCGAGTTCGGTGCCAAGGAGGGCGACACCGGCTCCCCCGAGGTCCAGGTTGCGATGCTCTCCCGCCGCATCTCGGACCTGACCGAGCACCTCAAGACGCACAAGCACGACCACCACTCCCGTCGTGGTCTGCTGATCCTGGTCGGCCAGCGTCGCCGCCTGCTGCAGTACCTGGCCAAGAAGGACATCCAGCGCTTCCGTACGCTGGTCGAGCGCCTCGGCATCCGCCGCGGTGCGGCCGGCGCCAAGTAACACGCCGTGAAGGGAGCGGTTCCCACATCAGGGGGCCGCTCCCTTTGCTGTACGTGCGCACCGGACCGGACCCTTTGTAGTCTGGAACGGACGCACGTGCGCGTCTGAGGAAGACGCGCACCACTGAAGAGGAGGAGCGCCCTCCCACGCCGCCGGTCCTCGGTAGTGGCACCCGGAATGCCCCCAGGGGGCAACGAACCGGATGCTTCGATCGAAGACCGGCCCGCACGCCAGGAGCGCTTCTCCGCAACCGTCCACCGCCACACGGGCGGCGGACGGAGACGACGAAAATGGAGAAAACGCTAGTGGAGAACGAGACCCACTACGCCGAGGCCGTCATTGACAACGGTTCCTTCGGCACCCGCACCATCCGCTTCGAGACGGGCCGTCTGGCCCGCCAGGCCGCCGGCTCCGCCGTTGCCTACCTGGACGACGACACGATGGTGCTGTCCGCCACCACCGCGTCGAAGAAGCCCAAGGACCAGCTCGACTTCTTCCCCCTGACGGTGGACGTCGAGGAGCGGCAGTACGCGGCCGGCAAGATCCCCGGCTCCTTCTTCCGCCGTGAGGGCCGGCCCTCCGAGGACGCGATCCTCACCTGCCGCCTGATCGACCGCCCGCTGCGCCCGTCCTTCAAGAAGGGCCTGCGCAACGAGATCCAGGTCGTCGCCACGATCATGGCGCTCAACCCCGACCACCTGTACGACGTCGTCGCGATCAACGCCGCGTCCGCGTCCACGCAGCTGGCCGGCCTGCCCTTCTCCGGCCCGATCGGCGGCGTCCGCGTCGCGCTGATCCGCGGCCAGTGGGTGGCCTTCCCGACGCACACCGAGCTCGAGGACGCCGTCTTCGACATGGTCGTCGCGGGCCGCGTCCTGGACGACGGCGACGTCGCGATCATGATGGTCGAGGCCGAGGCCACCGAGAAGACCATCGCCCTCGTCAAGGGCGGCGCCCAGGCGCCGACCGAGGAGATCGTCGCCGCGGGTCTCGACGCCGCGAAGCCGTTCATCAAGGTCCTCTGCAAGGCCCAGGCCGACCTGGCCGCCAAGGCCGCGAAGCCCGAGGGCGAGTTCCCGGTCTTCCTGGACTACCAGGACGACGTGTACGAGGCCCTCTCGGCCGCCGTCAAGGGCGAGCTCTCCCAGGCGCTGACCATCGCGGGCAAGCAGGACCGCGAGGCCGAGCTGGACCGCGTCAAGGAGATCGCCGCCGAGAAGCTCCTCCCGGCCTTCGAGGGCCGCGAGAAGGAGATCTCCGCCGCCTACCGCAGCCTGACCAAGGCCCTGGTGCGCGAGCGCGTCATCAAGGACAAGGTCCGCATCGACGGCCGCGGGATCACGGACATCCGTACCCTCGCCGCCGAGGTCGAGGCCATCCCGCGCGTGCACGGCTCGGCGCTGTTCGAGCGTGGCGAGACCCAGATCCTGGGCGTCACCACCCTCAACATGCTCCGCATGGAGCAGCAGCTGGACACCCTCTCCCCGGTGACCCGCAAGCGCTACATGCACAATTACAACTTCCCGCCGTACTCCGTCGGTGAGACCGGCCGCGTCGGTTCGCCGAAGCGCCGCGAGATCGGCCACGGCGCGCTCGCCGAGCGCGCGATCGTGCCGGTCCTCCCGACCCGCGAGGAGTTCCCGTACGCGATCCGCCAGGTGTCCGAGGCCCTCGGCTCCAACGGTTCGACGTCCATGGGCTCGGTCTGCGCCTCCACCATGTCGCTGCTGAACGCCGGTGTGCCCCTCAAGGCCCCCGTCGCCGGTATCGCCATGGGTCTGATCTCCCAGGAGATCGACGGCAAGACCCACTACGTCGCCCTCACCGACATCCTCGGTGCGGAGGACGCCTTCGGCGACATGGACTTCAAGGTCGCCGGCACCAAGGAGTTCGTCACCGCGCTCCAGCTGGACACCAAGCTCGACGGCATCCCGGCCTCGGTCCTGGCCGCCGCCCTCAAGCAGGCCCGCGACGCCCGCCTCCACATCCTCGACGTGATGATGGAAGCGATCGACACGCCGGACGCCATGTCCCCGTTCGCCCCGCGGATCATCACCGTCAAGATCCCGGTGGACAAGATCGGTGAGGTCATCGGGCCCAAGGGCAAGATGATCAACCAGATCCAGGAGGACACCGGCGCCGAGATCACGATCGAGGACGACGGCACCATCTACATCGGTGCCGCCGACGGCCCGGCCGCCGAGGCCGCCCGCGCCACGATCAACTCGATCGCCAACCCGACCATGCCGGAGGTCGGCGAGCGCTACCTGGGTACGGTCGTCAAGACCACCACCTTCGGTGCCTTCGTCTCCCTGATGCCCGGCAAGGACGGCCTGCTGCACATCTCGCAGATCCGCAAGCTCGCCGGTGGCAAGCGCGTGGAGAACGTCGAGGACGTGCTCGCGGTCGGCACCAAGGTCCAGGTGGAGATCGCCGAGATCGACTCGCGCGGCAAGCTCTCCCTGATCCCCGTGATCGACGGCGAGGCCGCCGGCGACGAGGCTGACAAGGACGACTCCGACAAGTGACGTCGCGTAGTTCCCGTGTGACGGCCCGCCCCTCTTCGGAGGGGCGGGCCGTCGCCCGTACCCAAACACTCCTCAAGGGCCAGAGCGGCATCGGCACCGTCCGGCGCACGGTCCTTCCCGGCGGACTGCGCGTCGTCACCGAGACGCTGCCCTCCGTCCGGTCCGCCACCTTCGGCATCTGGGCACACGTCGGCTCCCGGGACGAGACGCCCACGCTGAACGGCGCCACGCACTACCTGGAGCACCTCCTCTTCAAGGGCACCGCCAAGCGCACCGCCCTCGACATCTCCTCCGCGATCGACGCGGTCGGCGGCGAGATGAACGCCTTCACGGCGAAGGAGTACACCTGCTATTACGCCCGGGTGCTCGACACCGACCTGCCGCTCGCCATCGACGTGGTCTGCGACATGCTCACCGGCTCGCTGATCCGCGAGGAGGACGTCGACGCCGAGCGCGGCGTCATCCTCGAAGAGATCGCGATGACCGAGGACGACCCGGGCGACGTGGTCCACGACCTGTTCGCGCAGACCATGTACGGGGACACCCCCCTGGGCCGCCCCGTCCTCGGGACCGTCGACACGATCAACGCCCTGGGCGCCGACCGGATCCGCCGCTTCTACAAGAAGCACTACGACCCGACCCACCTCGTCGTGGCCGCCGCCGGCAACGTCGACCACAACAAGGTCGTACGCCAGGTCCGCGCCGCCTTCGAGAAGGCCGGCGCCCTCGGCCGCACCGACGCCGAGCCGATCGGCCCGCGCGGCGGCGCCAAGCGCCTGCGCACCGCCGGCCGCGTCGAGCTGGTGAACCGCAAGACCGAGCAGGCCCACGTGGTTCTCGGCATGCCGGGCATCGCCCGCACCGACGAGCGGCGCTGGGCGCTCGGCGTGCTGAACACCGCCCTCGGCGGCGGCATGTCCTCCCGGCTCTTCCAGGAGGTCCGGGAAAAGCGCGGCCTCGCCTACAGCGTGTACTCGTACACCTCGGCCTTCGCCGACACCGGACTCTTCGGCGTGTACGCGGGCTGCCGGCCCAACCAGGTCCACGACGTGCTCCGGATCTGCCGCGACGAGCTCGACAAGTGCGCGAACGACGGGCTCGCCGACGACGAGATCAAGCGGGCCATCGGCCAGCTGTCCGGCTCCACCGTCCTCGGCCTGGAGGACACCGGCGCCATCATGAACCGGATCGGCAAGAGCGAGCTGTGCTGGGGCGACCAGATGTCGGTCGACGACATGCTGGCCCGGATCGCCGCGGTGACCCCGGACGACGTCCGCTCGGTCGCACAGGATGTACTGGCCCAGCGCCCCTCGCTCGCGGTGATCGGCCCGCTGAAGGAGAAGCAGGCCGCCCGTCTCGACGAAGCGGTCGCCTAGTTCCGTACGTGAGTAAGGAAGCAACATGAGCAAGCTGCGCGTGGCAGTCCTCGGCGCCAAGGGCCGCATCGGCGCCGAGGCGGTCAAGGCGGTCGAGGCCGCCGACGACATGGAGCTGGTGGCCGCCCTCGGCCGCGGCGACAAGCTGGAGACGCTGGCCGAGGCCGGCGCCCAGGTCGCGGTCGAGCTGACCACCCCGGCCTCGGTGATGGGGAACCTGGACTTCCTCATCCGCCACGGCATCCACGGAGTGGTCGGCACCACCGGCTGGACCGAGGACCGCCTCGCCCAGCTGAACACCTGGCTCGCCGGCTCCCCGGAGACCGGTGTGCTCATCGCCCCGAACTTCTCCATCGGTGCCGTCCTCACCATGAAGTTCGCCGCCCAGGCCGCCCGCTACTTCGAGTCCGTCGAGGTCGTCGAGCTGCACCACCCCAACAAGGTCGACGCCCCCTCCGGTACGGCGACCCGCACGGCGCAGCTCATCGCCGCCGCCCGCGCCGAGGCCGGCCTCGGCGCGCAGCCCGACGCCACCGCCACGGCCCTCGACGGGGCCCGCGGCGCGGACGTCGACGGCGTACCGGTGCACGCCGTCCGCCTGCGCGGACTGCTGGCCCACCAGGAGGTGCTCCTCGGCGGTGAGGGCGAGACCCTGACCATCCGTCACGACTCCCTGCACCACAGCAGCTTCATGCCGGGCATCCTGCTCGGCGCGCGCCGCGTGACGCAGACCCCGGGCCTCACCTTCGGCCTGGAACACTTCCTCGACCTGGGCTGATTCCACGATGCGCGCGAAGATCACGTACTTCCTCACGGCCGCCGTCCTGGTCGTCTACTTCGTCCTGGTCGGCAGCCGGGGCCTGATGCTGATCGGGCACGGCACCTGGCTCACCGTCACCTTCGGAGTGGCCGTGCTGATCCTGCCGGTCATCGGTGTCTGGTTCCTCTGGAAGAACACCCAGTTCGTCACCCGGGCCAACCACCTCGCCACCGAACTGGAGGCCGAGGGCGGACTGCCCGTCGACGAGCTGGAGCGGGACGCGTACGGGCGGATCCTGCGGGATTCCGCCGACGAGGTCTTCGCGCGCCGCAAGGCCGAGACCGAGGACGCGCCGGGGGACTGGCGCAGCTGGTTCCGGCTCGCCGTCGCCTACCACGACGCCCGGGACACCCCGCGGGCGCGCAAGGCCATGCAGCGGGCGATCGCCCTGCACGACAAGAAGCCCGTACAGGTCTGACTCCTGTACGGGCTTCCCGGGCGCGCCGCGGCGGATCAGGCGGGCACGGGCCGGTACTCGTCGGCCCAGGCAGCCACCGTGTCGGCCGCCCGGTCGAAGGCCTCGGCCCGCGACAGGAAATCGGCGTTGTGGTCGGTCAGCAGCACCGGCGCGGCGAACTGCGCGCCGCCGTGCCCGGACATCGTCAGCGCCTGCCCCTGCACGGTCCTCGGCAGTCCGAGCCAGCGCACCGGCTGCTGCACCGTCCGGAGCTCCGCGATCTCGCTCCACTTGACCGTGCGGGTCACGAAGAACCCCACCCGGCGCAGTCCCGCACGGCTCACCCACACGCCCACGCGCAGCGTCTGCACGGCCGACGCGACGACCGCGAGGGCGGCCGCCAGGCAGATGACGGCACCGCTCCACGCGCCCGCGAACGCGATGATCATCGTGGCCAGCAGCATGAAGGCGGACAGCAGGAGCAGCAGCGCGGAGATGGCCACGCGCCAGGGGCCGGGGCGGTAGGGCCGGCGCCAGCGGTCGTGGTCGGCATGGGCCAGGACATCGTCGCCGTCGCCGTCGTCATCCGCATCGGATACGCCGTCGGCCGTCAGGAAGGGCAGGGGCACGGCTGGACCTCACTCACATGCACGTTCGGTTGGGCTGTGCCCGTGAGGCTACCGCCCCTCGGCCGCCTCCGACTGCTGCGACTTCTCCGGTGCCTTGCTCGGCTGCAGTGCGGGCATACCGAAGAGCAGTGAGCCGGCGAGCCCCGCAACCACGGTCAGTCCGACCAGACTACGGGCGGCCATCTGGGTCCGGCTCAGACGCTCGCGCGGCGGCGGAGTGACGTTGCTTCGGAAACGGTCGGCCTCGGAGACGAAGGCGAACGGGACGGCTTCACGCCGGAGGAACATCAGAGCGAATCTCCTCGGGATGGATGGGTGTGCGTTCTCCTGGTAGGACGAACGAGCCGGTCAATCGGTGCCGGATTTCGGGACATTCACCAGATTTCATGGCTGTGCGTCAGCTGTGCGGGGTCCGCCGTTCGCGTGCGATTGCGCGAGGACCCGCGAGGGGCGCCGTAGAGTGGGCGCGCCCCAGGAACGCACGTTTGGAAGGACCCCCGGTGAGCGAGACCGCCGCTTCAGATCTGAAACCCAGCTTCCGCAGTGACGTGACGGTGGAGCTGGTGAAGCACTCCGCCGCCGACTCCGACGTACTGTGGGCCGCGCGCGTCTCCACCGCCGGCGAGCAGTCCCTGGAGGAGCTGCAGAAGGACCCGGAGCGCTCCAAGGGCCTGATCAACTACCTGATGCGGGACCGCCACGGCAGCCCCTTCGAGCACAACTCGATGACCTTCTTCATCAGCGCCCCGATCTTCGTCTTCCGCGAGTTCATGCGCCACCGCGTGGGCTGGTCGTACAACGAGGAATCGGGCCGCTACAGGGAGCTCGAGCCGGTCTTCTACGTCCCGGACGCCGAGCGCAAGCTGGTCCAGGAGGGCCGCCCGGGCAAGTACGTCTTCGTCGAGGGCACCCAGGCGCAGCAGGAGCTGACCGGCCGCGTCATGGAGGACTCCTACGTGCGGGCCTACGAGGCCTACCAGGAGATGCTCGCGGCAGGCGTGGCCCGGGAGGTTGCCCGTTCGGTCCTGCCGGTCGGTCTTTTCTCCTCGATGTACGCGACCTGCAACGCGCGCTCGCTGATGCACTTCCTCGGCCTGCGCACGCAGCACGAGCTCGCGGCGGTGCCGTCCTTCCCGCAGCGGGAGATCGAGATGGTCGGCGAGAAGATGGAGCAGCACTGGGCGAAGCTCATGCCGCTCACGTACGCGGCCTACAACGGCAACGGGCGCGTTGCCCCGTAAGGCCCGTTGCTCCTGCGGCGTACAGATGTGCTGCGCCAAGTCCTAAGTGTCCGTATTGCGACGTTTCGTAAACTTCATCTAGGCTGATCAAACGGACCCGGCACTGCTTGAACCCCCGAGCAGGCAGTGCCGGCGTCCAAGACCTCCCCCCGGCCGCCGCCGGGCGGCACACCCCGTTGACGTCCCCCGAGGGGACACCGCGAGCATGGCAGCGAGTAGCGTGTTACCCATGGCTCCGATCTCGACTCCGCAGACCCCCTTCGGGCGGGTCCTCACCGCCATGATCACGCCGTTCACGGCGGATGGCGCACTCGACCTCGACGGCGCGCAGCAGCTCGCCGTCCACCTGGTGGACGCAGGCAACGACGGCCTGATCATCAACGGCACCACCGGTGAGTCGCCGACCACCACCGACGCGGAGAAAAACGACCTCGTACGAGCCGTGCTCGAAGCCGTCGGAGACCGCGCCCACGTGGTCGCCGGCATCGGTACCAACGACACCCGGCACACCCTGGAACTGGCCCGCCAGGCCGAGCGCACCGGCGCCCACGGCCTGCTCGCCGTCACCCCGTACTACAGCAAGCCGCCGCAGGAGGGCCTCTACCGGCACTTCACGGCCATCGCCGACGCCACCGAGCTGCCGGTCATGCTCTACGACATCCCCGGCCGCAGTGGTGTCCCGATCGAAACGGAAACTCTGGTACGGCTGGCCGAGCACCCCCGTATCGTTGCCAACAAGGACGCCAAGGGCGACCTCGGCCGCGCCGGCTGGGCCATCGCGCAGAGCGGACTGGCCTGGTACTCGGGCGACGACATGCTGAACCTGCCGCTCCTGTCGGTCGGCGCGGTCGGCTTCGTCTCCGTGGTCGGCCACGTGGTCACCCCCGAGCTGCGCGCCATGCTGGAGGCCCACCTGGGCGGAGACGTCCAGAAGGCCGCCGAGATCCACCAGAAGCTGCTCCCGGTCTTCACCGGCATGTTCCGCACCCAGGGCGTCATGACGACCAAGGGCGCGCTGAACCTGCAGGGCCTGCCCGCGGGCCCGCTGCGGCTCCCGCTGATCGAACTGACCGCCGAAGAGACGGCGCAGCTCAAGATCGATCTTGCCGCCGGCGGGGTACAGCTCTGACAACAGACTTCACAACTGAATAAGCAAGACGAACAAATACAGAACAGACGACAGCAAGTGCACGAATGACATGCGCGCCACGTGCCTTCCGGGTACGTGGCGTGCGTGGTGAGGAGAAACTTTTGAGCCATCCGCATCCGGAACTCGGTCCGCCGCCGAAGCTGCCCAAGGGCGGCCTCAGAGTCACCCCCCTGGGTGGTCTCGGCGAGATCGGCCGCAACATGACCGTCTTCGAGTTCGACGGTCGCCTGCTGATCGTCGACTGCGGCGTCCTCTTCCCCGAGGAGGAGCAGCCGGGCATCGACCTGATCCTGCCGGACTTCTCGTCCATCAGGGACCGCCTCGACGACATCGAGGGCATCGTCCTCACGCACGGTCACGAGGACCACATCGGCGCCGTCCCCTACCTCCTCCGGGAGAAGCCGGACATCCCGCTGATCGGCTCCAAGCTGACGCTGGCCCTCATCGAGGCGAAGCTCCAGGAGCACCGCATCCGCCCCTACACCCTTGAGGTGAAGGAAGGCGAGCGCGAGGCCCTCGGCCCCTTCGACTGCGAGTTCATCGCGGTCAACCACTCCATCCCCGACGCCCTGGCCGTCGCGATCCGGACCCCCGCGGGCCTGGTCGTCGCCACCGGCGACTTCAAGATGGACCAGCTCCCGCTGGACAAGCGCCTCACCGACCTGCACGCCTTCGCGCGTCTGAGCGAAGAGGGCATCGACCTCCTCCTCTCGGACTCGACGAACGCCGAGGTCCCGGGCTTCGTCCCGCCCGAGCGCGAGATCTCCAACGTCCTGCGCACGGTCTTCGCGAACGCCCACAACCGGATCATCGTGGCCAGCTTCGCCAGCCACGTGCACCGCATCCAGCAGATCCTCGACGCAGCCCACGAGTACGGCCGCCGGGTCGCCTTCGTCGGCCGCTCGATGGTCCGCAACATGGGCATCGCCCGCGACCTCGGCTACCTGAAGGTCCCGGCCGGTCTCGTCGTGGACGTCAAGACCCTCGACGACCTGCCGGCCCACGAGGTCGTCCTGGTCTGCACGGGTTCCCAGGGCGAGCCGATGGCGGCCCTGTCCCGCATGGCCAACCGCGACCACCAGATCCGGATCGTCCCCGGCGACACCGTGATCCTGGCGTCGTCCCTGATCCCGGGCAACGAGAACGCGGTCTACCGCGTGATCAACGGCCTGACCCGCTGGGGCGCCAACGTCGTGCACAAGGGCAACGCCAAGGTGCACGTCTCGGGCCACGCCTCGGCCGGCGAGCTGCTGTACTTCTACAACATCTGCAAGCCGCGGAACCTGATGCCGGTCCACGGCGAATGGCGCCACCTGCGTGCCAACGCCGAGCTCGGCGCCATGACGGGCGTTCCGAAGGACCGCATCGTCATCGCCGAGGACGGCGTGGTCGTCGACCTGATCGACGGCAAGGCCCGGATCTCCGGAAAGGTCCAGGCCGGCTACGTGTACGTGGACGGCCTCTCGGTCGGCGACGTCACGGAAGTCCACCTCAAGGACCGCAAGATCCTCGGTGACGAGGGCATCATCTCGGTCTACGTCGTGGTCGACAGCAGCACCGGCAAGGTCGTCAGCGGCCCGAACATCCAGGCCCGCGGCTCCGGCATCGACGACTCGGCCTTCGGAACGGTCATCCCGAAGATCGAGGAAGCCATCGCCCGCGCCGCGGCCGACGGCGTCGCAGAGCCGCACCAGATCCAGCAGCTGATCCGCCGCACGATGGGCAAGTGGGTCTCGGACGGCTACCGCCGCCGCCCGATGATCCTCCCGGTCGTCGTCGAGGTCTGAGCCTCGCCGTAACGCCGGACGGGGAGCGGGGCAACCGGATTTGCATCCGGGGGCCCCGCTCCAGTACGTTTACGTCTCCACCTCGCACGACATCCGGGCACACACGTGTGTCCGGCCGATCCGCGCGAGCGGGTGTGAATCCAGACCAGGGAGACCTGATAAAGTCTGCTCCGCCCGATAAGGGAAAGGCCCTCCGAAGGCCATCGGAATTCGAATCCAGCCGGAAACGGCCCGGAAAGAATCTGATAGAGTCGGAATCGCCGGAAAGGGAAAGCGCGAAAGCGCAGGAACTGGAAAGCACCGAGGAAGTCGGACACGAAAGAGTCTGATAGAGTCGGAAACGCAAGAACACAGCAAGACACAGAACGAAAGCCCGGAGGAAAGCCCCAGCGAATGTAGCTGTGGGTGAGTACAAAGGAAGCGTCCGTTCCTTGAGAACTCAACAGCGTGCCAAA
>NZ_JBVHWW010000033.1:0-87746 GCF_055563995.1 Streptomyces sp. NPDC029164
GGGGACCGAAGAGAGGGGAAAACCACCCTCCATCGCAGCCCGGGATGACAGTGAGTGTGGTGTACGGGTTTCCCGACCACCCCCCACCGTCGACCGGGGGGGGAGCACCGCGCCCGGGCTCGTCCGCCCGGCCGCCACTCCCCCCGACAGCAAGTGAGCACTCCGCACATGCGCCGCCCGCACCTCCCCGCCCGGCTGCCCCTGGACCCGTACGTCCTGGCCCTGCTCGGCACCGTCGGCCTCGCCGCCCTGCTGCCCGCCCGCGGTGCGGCCGCCCCGATCGCCGACGGCGCCTCCACCGCGGCCGTGGGCCTGCTCTTCTTCCTCTACGGCGCCCGGCTCTCCACCCGCGAGGCCCTCGAAGGACTGCGCCACTGGCGGCTGCACCTCACCGTGCTCGCCTGCACCTTCCTGCTCTTCCCGCTCCTCGGCCTGGCCGCCCGCGGCCTCGTTCCCGGCGTCCTGACACAGCCGCTCTACAGCGGCCTCCTCTTCCTCTGCTTGGTCCCCTCGACCGTCCAGTCCTCCATCGCCTTCACCTCGATCGCCCGCGGCAACGTGCCCGCCGCGATCTGCGCCGGCTCCTTCTCCAGCCTCGCCGGCATCGTCCTCACCCCCCTCCTCGCCGCCGGCCTGCTCGGCGGCCACGCGGGCGGCTTCTCCCTCGACTCGCTCCTCAGGATCACCCTCCAGCTGCTGCTGCCCTTCCTCCTCGGGCAGGCCCTGCGCCGCTGGGTCGGCGGCCTCCTCGTCCGCCACAGGCAGGTCCTCGGCCACGTCGACCGCGGCTCGATCCTGCTCGTCGTCTACGCCGCCTTCAGCGCGGGCGTCACCGCGGGCATCTGGCACCAGGTCAGCCTGCCGCGGCTCGGCGCCCTGCTGCTGGTCGAGGCGGTACTCCTCGCCGTCATGCTGCTCGTCACCTGGTACGGCTCGGCGCGCCTCGGCTTCGGCCGCGCGGACCGCATCGCCATCCAGTTCGCCGGGTCGAAGAAGAGCCTGGCCGCCGGACTCCCCATGGCCAGCGTGCTGTTCGGGGCCCAGGCAGGCCTCGCCGTGCTCCCGCTGATGCTCTTCCACCAGATGCAGCTGATGGTCTGCGCGGTCATCGCCCGCCGCCGCGCCCAGGACCCGGGACAGGAACCCGCCGCCGACCGTGTGGCGGAGGTCTCGCCCGCGGCCCAACAGCCCACCGGCCAGGCCCGATAACGTGCGGTGGTGACCTGGATACGCCCGCTCGCCGCCCACGCCGAACGCCCCTGCACCCTGGTGGTCTGCCGCGGCTGCTGCTGCGGCGATCCCCGCAAGAACCCCGGCTCCGACCACGCCGGCCAACTCGCCCGGCTGCGCGAGGCCGCCGCCGCCTCCGGGGGCCGCCTGGCCGTCCGTACGAGCGAGTGCCTCGGCCCCTGCGCCCAAGCCAACGTCATCGTCGTCCAGCCCACCACCGAAGCCCGCCGCCGGGGCGCCCGCGCGGTGTGGTTCGGCTGGGCCCTCGACGACACCGCCACAGACGAGATCATCGCCTGGGCCGAATCCGGCGGCCCGGGCTCCACCCCGCTCCCGGCCACCCTGGACCTCCACCGCATCGACCCCCCGGCCCCGAAGGAACCTTCGCCGTCCGTCACCTCCCGCCGCGCCCGCCGGGGCCGCTGACGTGCCGGCGCCCGACCGGCGGGCGTGCTCCGACAGGTTCGCCGTCCACGGGCCCGGCAAGGGGAACGGCTACAGGGTGATCCGCTCCTCGCCCGCATAGATGTTCATGTCCGGGCCCCGCAGGAAACCCACCAGGGTCATGCCGGACTCCAGTGCCAGGTCCACCGCCAGTGAGGACGGCGCCGAGACGGCCGCCAGCACCGGGATGCCCGCCATCACGGCCTTCTGCACGAGCTCGAAGGAGGCCCGGCCCGACACCAGCAGGACCGCGCCCGTCAGCGGGAGCCGGCCGGCCTGGAACGCCCGGCCGACGATCTTGTCGACCGCGTTGTGCCGGCCCACGTCCTCCCGCAGGTCCAGCAGCTCGCCCTGCGCGGTGAACAGCCCCGCCGCGTGCAGCCCGCCCGTACGGTCGAAGACCTTCTGGGCCGCGCGCAGCCGGTCCGGGAGCGCGCAGAGGACCTCCGCGGGAATCCGTACCGGATCGCCGGCGATCCCCGGGAACCGGGTCGCCGTGCGGACCGCGTCCAGACTCGCCTTGCCGCACAGGCCGCAGGAGGAGGTGGTGTAGACGTTCCGCTCCAGCGTGATGTCCGGCACGGGCACCCCGGCGGCCAGCTGCACGTTGACCACGTTGTAGGTGTTCGACCCGTCCTCCGTGGCCCCCTCGCAGTACGTGACGGCCTGCACGTCCGATGCCGCCGCGAGTACTCCCTCGCTGACCAGGAAGCCCACCGCCAGCGCGAAGTCGTCGCCCGGCGTACGCATCGTGATGGCCAGCGGCTTGCCGTTCAGGCGTATCTCCAGCGGCTCCTCGGCCACCAGCGTGTCCGGGCGGACGCCCGCCCCGCCGTTCCGGATTCGGACGACGCGACGACGTTCGGTGACCCGTCCCATGGTGATCAGCCCTCCCCTTCTGTTTTCTCGCCGGTATCCGACGAGCTCATTCTCCCGGTTCCGCTTCCCGCGACGCCCTCGGCAGGTGGATCCTCGGGAAGCTCCAAAATCCGGGGCCGGAATCCTGTCGGGTCACGCGCACCCGTACCCACCAGTAGCAGGCGAAGCTGGGTGATCCTGACTTCCGTACAAGGGGGGACCCCGCCCATGACCGGTTCACGCGTGGTGGCGCTAGGGCACTACCAGCCCGCGAAAGTGCTCACCAACGAGGACCTCGCGGCCATGGTCGACACCACCGACGAGTGGATCCGGTCCCGCGTCGGCATCCGCACCCGCCACATGGCGGGCCCGGACGAGCCGGTGGACGAGCTGGCCTACCAGGCGGCGGGCAAGGCGCTGGCCGGCGCCGGCCTGACCCCGGACGACATCGACCTCGTCCTGGTCGCCACCTCCACCGCGATCGACCGTTCGCCCAACATGGCCGCGCGCGTCGCCGCCAAGCTGGGCATGGGCGGCGGCCCCGCCGTGATGGACATCAACGTCGTCTGCTCGGGCTTCACCCACGCCCTGGCCACCGCCGACCACGCCATCCGCGCCGGCTCCGCCACCCGCGCCCTGGTCATCGGCGCCGACAAGATGACCGAGATCACCGACTGGAACGACCGCACCACCTGCGTGCTCACCGGCGACGGCGCCGGCGCGGCCGTCGTCGAGGCCTGCGAGGAGCCGGGCATCGGCCCGGTGCTGTGGGGCTCGGTCCCGGAGATGGGCAACGCGGTCCGGATCGAGGGCTCGCCGCCGGTCTTCGCCCAGGAGGGCCAGTCCGTCTACCGCTGGACCACCAGCCAGCTCCCCCCGCTCGCCCGCAAGGTGTGCGAGAAGGCCGGGATCACCCCGGAGGACCTGGCCGCGGTCGTCCTGCACCAGGCGAACCTGCGGATCATCGAGCCGCTCGCCGCCAAGATCGGCGCCGTCAACGCCGTCGTCGCCCGCGATGTCGTCGACTCCGGCAACACCTCGGCCGCCAGCATCCCGATGGCCCTGTCCAAGCTGGTCCAGCGCGGCGAGATCCCCACCGGCGCCCCGGTCCTCCTGTTCGGCTTCGGCGGCAACCTCTCCTACGCGGGCCAGGTCATCAGCTGCCCGTGACGGCTTCCGCGCCCGCTCCCTCCGCCGGCCCGGCGGGGGAGCGGGCGCCCTCGGCGGCCAGCGCGCCGACCAGGACGAACGCCAGGGCCACCAGCTGTCCCGCGCCCGCCCAGCCCATGCCCACGGGAACGGTGGCGAGCGCCAGCACCAGGGCGGCCGCGCGGTAACGGGCCGGCCCGATCCCCAGCGCCGCCCGGAAGGCCAGGTCACCGGCCAGGAACAGGGCGACCCCGCCGGCCAGCGCGACCGCCGGGCCGGTGTGCAGGTGCTCACCCAGGTGCCCGATGGTCTTCTTCACGCCCGCCGCGAAGACGGCGATGCCCAGGAGCATGGGCAGGAACGCGTAGTAGTACGCGACCATCGCCAGCTTGAAACGCCGCTCGGGCGGGGTCCGCTCGAAGACCCTCTCGGCCCGGCCCTCGTCGCGGACGAAGTACATCCACCACATGGCGGACGCGACCGTCAGGGCCAGGAAGGCGCCCCCGGCGATCCCGGGGGACAGGGGCAGCGAGCCCACCCCGATGCCGATCGCGATCACGGACTCGCCGAAGACGATGATCAGCAGCAGGCCGTGCCGCTCCACCAGGTGCGCCGCGTTCATCCCGCCGAGCTGATCGCCGACCGTCTGCCCGGGCGCCTCAGCCTCCGTCTCCGCCTCAGCCTCCGTCTCGGCCCTCGCTTCCGTCTCCGCCCCGGCCTCCGGCCCCGTCGCCCCGCTCGCCGCGACCCGCTGCACGACCACCGGCGTCGCGAACTGGAGCAGCAGCGCCAGCATCCACAGCCCCCAGGCCGGCGCACCGTCGAAGAACCCGGCCGCCGTCACCGACAGCGCGCACAGCGCGTTGGGCAGCGCGAACCACAGCACCCCGCGCCCGTGCGCCTGTGTGTACAGCGCGCTGTGGACCAGTACGACCAGCAGGTACCCGAGGCCGAAGGCCACGCCGCCCGCCCCGAACGCGGTGGGCACGGCCAGCGCGCACACCAGGAACGCCCCCATGGCCAGCATGAGCAGGACGCGCCGCACGGTCCGGTCCGGCGGCACCTGGTTCGTCAGGTGCGCGTAGCCCCCGTACATCCAGAACAGCACGGTGAAGATCAGCACCACCTGCCCCGCGCCCCGCAGGGTCAGGTCGTCCGCCAGCAGCACCGTCAACTGCGTGATGGTGAAGACGAAGACGAGGTCGAAGAACAGCTCCAGCGTGCTGACGCGGTGCTCGGTTTCCATGCGCGGCTCCCCCCGGATGTGTGCGCAGCCATCCGACCGCCCGGCCTCCCCCCATGTCCAGTGGTATCGGCATCCGGATGTCCCGCGGTGCCGTCGCCCCCGCCGCGGCCGACCTCGACGAGACATCCCGTCTCGCTACGGCCATCGGCGCATGCGTGCAGGTCAGCCCGGCGTGGCGGACGCCCACCGCTCGGATAAGTGGTCGGAACCCCGCCGATCCTTTGCTATTGTTGTCCATGTCGCCGCGGGAAACCGGGGCCGACCACCTGGTCCGGGTGGCGGAATGGCAGACGCGCTAGCTTGAGGTGCTAGTGCCCTTTATCGGGCGTGGGGGTTCAAGTCCCCCCTCGGACACAAGAAAGAACCCCACACATCGTGTGGGGTTCTTCTTTTTGCCCTCTACGTGCTCAGGACCACCAGGCCCGTCGGGGTGGTCAGGCTGCCGGGGGTGACCGACGTGAAGGTGTGGGGCAGGGACAGGCGGGGCTGGTCGCCGGCCGGGGCGGCGTCGAAGAGGTAGGCCGCCGCGGCCGTGGTGTCGCTGACCAGGTGGGGGCCGCCCGGGGTGGTCGCCGTGGCTCCGGTGAGCGGGGTACGGAAGAGGCGGCGCAGGTGGCGGAGGGTCTCCGGGGTGACCGGAGCCCTCATCGGCAGGGGCCGAGCCGGGGGATCCGCGGCGGGGATGTCCGCGGGACCCGGAGCGGCGGCCGCGGCGTCCGGAGGGATCGCGCCGGTCAGGAGCAGGGCCAGGAGCACCGGGACGGCCTTGCGGCGCAGGGCCGCGGTGGCCTCGGGCAGCCGGTGGGCATGGGTCGCGGGCAGCGAGAGCGCGAGGCTCCCGGCCGCGTCTCCGGTGGCGATCGGGACCGCCGAGCAGACGACCCCGGGGGAGTATTCGAGCAGGTCGAAGACGGGCGCGCCCGGAGCGACCGCGTCCAGGGCGCTGAACAGCACCCTGCTGTCGGTGATCGTCTGCGGGGTGAGCCGGGCGGTCCGGTGCCGGGCGACGTGGTCGGCGCGGCGGTCGTGGTCGAGCTGGGTCAGCAGGCACTTGCCGACCGCGCTGGCGTGCGCGGCCGCCCGGAAGTCGACCCACTCCCGCACCGGCGGGGTCGCGGGCCCGTCCGCCATCTGCGTGATCCGGACCTCGCCCTCGGCGTACCGGCTGAGGTACACCGCGGCGCCCGCGCTGTCCCGGGCCAGGGCCAGGGTGCGCTGGAGCTGGCCGGCCAGGCCGTGACCGCCGGGGGCGGCGAGCCGGTCCAGGGCCGGCCCGCGCCCGTACACCCCCGCGCCCGCGCGGTACGCGTACTCCTCCTCGCACAGCATCGACAGGAGCGGGCGCAGTTCCCCCTCGGCGAGGCCCGACTCCCGTGCGAGCCGGGCGGCGCGCACCCCGAGCGGGTGCTGTTCCAGGACGCGTACGACGGCCAGCGCGCGGCGGGCCTCCGCCAGGGCCTCGCTCGTCCCGCCCTGGACGACGGTCCCGCGGGCCGCCGCCGTCAGTGCCGGGTGGCGCAGCGGTCCGGCGGCCGGCCGGACCGGGGCCACCGGCGCCGGGACGGTCGCCGTCGCCGTCGCCGCCACGGAGACGGGCGGCGCCAGGAACGCGGCCAGCACCCCGGACAGCCCGGGCCGCGGCAGCGGCACCGGGCCCAGGTCGGGATCCTCGAACTGGTCGACGTAGCGCAGCACGGCCGCCTGCGCGCAGAGCCGGACCTCCCGCAGGTCCCGCCGGCCGCCCGGCCGGAATCCGCGGCGGCCCAGCTCGCGCGCCCAGTGCCGGGCGTCGTGGTGCTCACCGCGCCGGGAGTGGTCGAGGAAGAGGCAGTACGCGGCGGCCGCGGTCGGCGGGCTCCCGGAGCCGGCCGCGAACTGCCACCAGAAGCGCGAGCCTTCGCGCAGCCCGGCGAGGTGCAGCAGGCAGCCGAAGACGACCGCACCGGCCAGGTCGGTGTGCCCGCCGGTGCGGAAGGAGTCGAGGTGCGCCCCGGCCTTCGGCGCGCACACGGAGGCCAGGCAGACGGCCTTGAGGTCGCGCCGGGCCCGCTCGGCGTCGAGCGGGCAGTCCCGGGCCGGGTCGCTCCAGCCGTAGGCGGACCGGCGCCGGGCCCGGTGTCCGGGGACCGGCCCGTGGGGTGTCGGCCGCAGCAGCCGGGCCTCGGCCGCGCCGAGGTCGTAGTACCGGTAGCGGTCGCGGACGCCCGCCCGGGCGAGGAACTCGGCGAGCGAGCGCGGGGTTCCGTCGCCGCCCCGCCGCTCCTGGGGTTCGTACCGCTTCATGAGCCGGCGGATTCGGCTGATTCGGCGGACGTGTCGAGGAGGCGCGCGAGCCGCCGGTGGGCCTGGCCGAGGTAGGAGCGGACCGTGGCCTCGTCGACGCCCATCACGGCGGCGGCCTCGCCGGGGGTGCACTGGAGCCCGTACCGCAGGAGCACGGCGTCGCGCTGCCGCTCGGCGAGCCGGGAGACGGCGGAGTAGAAGCGGATGGTGTCGGTCAGTACCTCGTACTGGTCGGCGTGGGCCTCCTTGAGGGCGGCCTCGAAGGCGCTGATGTCCATCGGCTCGGGCTGCTGCTGCCAGGGGTGGCGCCGGTGCTCCCGGTCGACCAGGCAGTGCTTGAGCACGGTCCACGCGTAGGCGTCGAGACGGTCCATGTGCAGCATCCGCAGCCATTCGCCCATGATCGAGTCGAAGGCGGCGTCCACCGCCTCCTCCGCCGCCGCGTCGGAACCCAGCTGCAGATACGCGAAGCGCATGTACGCCGGCCGCCGGTTGGCGTGGAAGGCCCAGTACGACAGGCGCGCCGTCGGGTGCCACTGGCTCATGGGAGTCGGCCGCCGACGCCGGCTCGGTAGTCCCACGGCCCCACCGGACTCCTCCGGTCCGCCATCGTTCACCGCTCCACCTCATCCCCTGTGCGCAGAACAGGAAAGCAGCGCGGGCGCACTCGGAGGGCGCAGAGAAGAAACCTGGAAGCATTGCGTCGGCGATGATCGACTTGTGATCGATGTCGATCGCGCGAGGCTTCAGCCAGCACGTATGCATATGCCCGCTGCCGGTGCCGCCGGGCCACCGGTCCGATGGCGGCGGTCCGGCGCCCGGCGGTCCGCCTGTACCATGGGCCCGATCGCGAGGGCCGTGACGGAGAGGTCACTGCCCTCGCTTTTGCGTTATGTCCCCCATGAACAAATGCGGCGCGTGGCCTTTCGGCGGTTCGATACGATGAACCGCACTCACAATCCGTCACGTCACGTGGTACCGCACAGAGGAAATGGAGCATCCGAGGATGGCTCGACACCTGATCACCAGCGCGCTTCCGTACATCAACGGGATCAAGCACCTGGGCAACATGGTCGGGTCGATGCTTCCGGCGGATGTGTACTCCCGGTACCTCCGCCAGCGCGGCCACGACGTCCTCTACATCTGCGCCACCGACGAGCACGGCACTCCCGCCGAACTCGCCGCCAAGGAGGCCGGCGTCTCGGTCGCCGAGTTCTGCGCGCAGGCCCACGACGCCCAGAAGGCGGTCTACGACGGCTTCGAGCTGTCCTTCGACTACTTCGGCCGCAGCTCCTCCGCGCAGAACCGCGAGATCACCCAGCACTTCGCGCGCAGGCTCCAGGAGAACGGCTTCATCGAGGAGCGCGCGATCCGGCAGGTCTACTCGCCGGTCGACGGCCGCTTCCTGCCGGACCGCTACGTCGAGGGCACCTGCCCGCACTGCGGCTACGACAAGGCCCGCGGCGACCAGTGCGAGAACTGCACCCGCGTCCTGGACCCCACCGACCTGATCGAGCCCCGCTCGGCCATCTCCGGCTCCACCGAGCTGGAGGTCCGCGAGACCAAGCACCTCTTCCTCCTGCAGTCCAAGCTCCAGCACGAGGTCGAGGCCTGGGTCTCCGAGCACGAGGAGGAGTGGCCGCAGCTCGCCTCCTCCATCGCCCGCAAGTGGCTGACCGAGGGCCTGCACGACCGCGCCATCACCCGTGACCTCGACTGGGGCGTCCCGGTCCCGGCCGACACCTGGCCCGAGCTGGCCGCCGACGGCAAGGTCTTCTACGTCTGGTTCGACGCCCCGATCGAGTACATCGGGTCCACCAAGGAGTGGTCGGACCTGGACCCGGCGAACCGCGACTACAAGTCGTGGTGGTACGAGGCCGAGGACGTCCGCTACACGCAGTTCATGGCCAAGGACAACGTCCCGTTCCACACGGTGATGTTCCCCGCCACCGAGCTGGCCACGCGTGAGCCGTGGAAGAAGGTCGACTACGTCAAGGCCTTCAACTGGCTGACGTACTACGGCGGCAAGTTCTCCACATCGCAGAAGCGCGGCGTCTTCACCGACCAAGCGCTGGAGATCCTCCCGGCCGACTTCTGGCGCTACTTCCTCATCGCCAACGCGCCCGAGTCCGACGACTCCTCGTTCACGTGGGAGCACTTCGCCGCCACGGTCAACAAGGACCTCGGCGGCACCCTCGGCAACTTCGTCAACCGCGTACTGACCTTCTCCCGCAAGAAGTTCGGCGACGAGGTCCCCGCCGGCAGCCCCGCCGGCGAGGTCGAGGCCAAGCTGGGCGAGCAGATCGCCGAGCTGGTGGCCGAGTACGAGGGCCACATGGAGTCCCTCCAGTACCGCAAGGCGGCGGCCGCGCTGCGCGCCCTGTGGTCGGCCGGCAACGCCTACCTGGACGAGAAGGCCCCCTGGCTGGAGGTCAAGACCGACCTCGACGGCGCGGCGCTCACCCTGCGCACCGCCATGAACCTCATCCACCTCTACTCGGTGGTCTCCGAGCCGTTCATCCCGGCCTCGGCGCGCGCCATGCGCTCCTCCTTCGCGCTCGCCGACGACACGGCCACGTGGATCACCCCGGAGCAGGCCAGGACGCTGGACGCGGTCCCGGCCGGTACGCCGTTCACCGTGCCGCCGGTGCTCTTCGCGCGGGTCACCGAGGAGGACCTGGAGTCCTACCGCGAGCGTTTCGGCGGTTCCCCGGAGGCCTGAGCCTTCGGTGACCGTCCCATGAGGGGCGCGACCTTCCGGGGTCGCGCCCCTTTCGCGTGCCCGCATGGCGGGAAACGGTAGGGAAAACCCCACCGTGAAGTGCCCACCTGGGCGTGCAGACCCGGTGGGGGCCGCGCGGCTGGAACGGGGCCATGACCCTTTCCCGTAGCGCCCGTTGGATCGAACGGTCCGGGCGGCTCCTGCTGGAGTCCGGCCGGCTCCAGGTGGACGGGCCCGCGGCCGTGGAGGAGTACACGCCGTACCCGCCCGGCACGGCCCTGCCCGGCCTCCCGCGGGCGTTGCTCGGCGGCGGGGACGGGGGGCCGTCCGGCTGCTGGGCGACCCGGATCTGGTGCGCGGCCGCCCTGTCCGGCAGCCTGTGGGCCGGGCGGCGGCTGCTCGGCGCGGCCCGGTCCCCGCTGCTCCCCGCGCTCGTGGCCTCGCCCGTGGTGGCGCTGCCCCTGGCCGTCAGCGGGGTGGACCTGCCGCTGGCCGGGCTGTGCTGCCGGCGCTCGCCGCCGCGGCGGCGGGTCGGCCCGGGCCGGCGGGCGCGGCCCTCGCCGGGGCGTGCGCGCTGCAGCCCGCTCCCGGGACACCTCCTCGCCGAACTCGGCTCCTGGGCTGGTACCTGACGGCGGCTCTGCTGCCGCTGGGCGGCCTGGCCGTGGCCCTCGCGCTGCTGGTCCGGCCTCCGCGCACCCTGGTCGCGGCGGCCGACCGCCTCGCGATCGGCCTCACCACGGCCTTCCTGCTGGCCCCCGCCGGCCGCTTCGGCTACCTGGCGCTCCCGGTGCCGCCGGCCCTCTGGTCCCGCACGGTGACGGTCCCGGGCGCCTCCCGCGTCGTGACGGGCTCCTTCCGGCTCCGGTCGCCGGACGGGCGGCCGAAAGCGCGGAACGAGCGGCCGGGAGGGCATTTCGCCTGACGGCCCCCGCCCATTGGATAGTTGCACTATCCTTCCGTCCGTGGATCAGCTGATCGCCGAAGACCCGACCCGTATAGGACCGTACCGCCTGATCGCCCGGCTGGGCGCGGGTGGCATGGGCCTGGTCTACCTGGGCCGCTCCGAGGGCGGCCGTACCCTCGCCGTGAAGGTGGTCCAGGCGGAGTTCGCCGGGAACCCGGAATTCCGCAGGAGGTTCGCCCGTGAGGTGGCCGCCGCGCGCCGGGTGGGCGGCAACTGGACGGCGGCGGTGCTCGACGCCGACACCGAGGCCGCCGTGCCCTGGGTGGCGACCCAGTACATCCCGGGGCCCGACCTGCAGACCGTGGTCGCCCGGCAGTTCGGGCCGCTGCCCGAGGACTCGGTGCGGACCCTCGCCAACCGGCTCGCCCTCGCGCTGCGGGCCGTGCACGACGCGGGCCTGATCCACCGCGACCTGAAGCCGTCCAACGTGCTCGTCACCGTCGACGGCCCCCGCGTCATCGACTTCGGCATCGCGCGGGCGATGGACAGCCTGACCGGCGACAGCCTGCACACCCGCACCGGCATGCTGATCGGCTCACCCGGGTTCATGTCCCCGGAACAGGTCCGCGGACTCGAACTGACCCCCGCCAGCGACGTCTTCTGCCTCGGCGCGGTCCTCGTGTACGCCGCCACCGGACGCATGCTGTTCGGCGCCACCGACACCGGTCTGAACGCCCACCTCTTCCGGATCGCCGAGGAGGAGGCGGACCTGACCGGCGTACCGGAGTCGCTGGTCGACCTCGTCGGCGCGTGCCTGCACAAGGACCCGGCCCGGCGGCCCACCCCCGAGGAGGTGGCGGCGCGTACGGCGGCGGACGCACCCGGGGAATGGCTCCCGGGTACGGTACTGGCCCAACTGGGGCGCCATGCGGCACAGCTGCTGGACTACGCCCCGGCGTCTCCCGCCGGAGCCGGAGCCGGAGCCGGAGCCGGAGCCGGAGCCGGAGCCGGAGCCGGAGACGGAGCCGGAGCGGCAGCGGGCGGCGAGGCCCCGGCCGGGGGCACGCCCGCCGGGGCGCCGGACCCCCGCCTCGTGCCGGAGCAGTCCCGGCGGGACGCCTCCCCGTACGGGACACCGCCCGCGTACGCCCCCACGGCCCCCGGCCACTTCGGCCCCGCGGACGGCTTCGGCCCGCCGCCGGGCCCCGCTCCCGGCGACCCGTCCGATTCCGCGCCCCCGCACCCCAGGCGGTGGTGGGGCCTCGCCGTCCTCGTCCTGACGCAGCTGCTGGTGCTGGTCGAAGCGGCGCAGTTCAACCTGCTGGTTCCGCAGCTGCACTCCGACCTCGGCCTCAGCGCCGACGGTATGAGCCCGGCCTTCACCGCCTACCTGGTCGCCCTCGGCGGGCTGCTGCTGCTCGGCGGGCACCTCGCCGACCTGTTCGGGGCCCGGCGGATGCTGGTGACCGGCCTGATCGGGTTCGCGGTGGCCGCCGCGCTCAGCGGCGCGGCCGACGGCTCCGGGCTGCTGATCACCTCCCGCGCCCTGCAGGGCGCCTTCGCCGCCCTGCTCGTCCCGGCGGCGCTCTCCCTGGTGACCACCGGTTTCACCCACCCCCGGGAACGCGCCCGGGCCTTCGGGGTCTACGCGGCGGTCGCCGCGGGCGGCAGTGTGCTCGGCGTGTTCACGGGCGGGTGGCTCGCCGAGACCCTGGCGTGGCGCTGGGCCCTGTGGTCGGTCGTTCCGCTCGCCGTGCTCGCCCTGATCGGCGCGCTCACCCTGCTGCCCGACCGCCCGGGCCGTACCGGCGCCCGCTTCGACGGACCGGGGCTGCTCCTCGGATCGTCGGGACTCGCCGCCCTGGCCTACGGCCTCGCCGAGGTCGAGAGCGTCGGCTGGGGCGTCCCGCTGAGCCTGTTGCTGCTCGTGGGCGGCAGCGCGCTGCTCGCCGCCTTCCTGTGGTGGCAGACCCGAACATCCGGCCCGCTGCTCCCGGCGTACGTCCCGGCCGACCGCAGCCGCCTCGCCTCCCTCCTGGTCCTCCTCTTCACCGGCGCCGCCACGGTCGCCCTCCTCCCGGCCCTGGGCTTCTTCGCCCAGCAGATCCGCGGCGAGGGACCGGCGTCCGGGGCGGCCCACCTGCCGCTGGTCGCCGCCTCCCTCGTGACCGCCACCCAGGTCTCCGCCCGCCTGCTGCCCCGGCTCGCACCGCGCGTCCTGATCCTGCCGGGCCTGGTGGTCACGGCCCTCGGGCTGGCCCTGCTGGCCGGTGTGGGGGGTGGCGCCACCTACGCGACCGGGGTGCTGCCCGGCATGCTCCTCACCGGCGTCGGCCTGGGCCTGGCCCTCGTCCCGCTCTACGCCGTCGCGACCGCCGGAGTGTCCCCGCAGCACGCCGGCGGGGCCTCGGCGGCCCTCGGCGCGGCCCACCACCTGGGTCAGTCGATCGGCGGGGCCGTGCTCGGCACCGTCCTGGTGAGTCACCTGGACGGGGTCTCGGAGGACACCGACCTGTTCGCCCGGATGCTGGACTCCTACACGACCACCCTGTGGTGCGCGGTCGGCGGCCTCCTGCTCGCGGCCCTGCCGGCCGCCCTCCTGATCAGGACGGGCGCCCCGCGGCGGGACACTGCCTAGGCCTCCTGGCCCGCCAGGTGGGCCAGGACCGCGAGGACGCGGCGGTGCCCTCGGTGGCGTCCGGGTCGCGCGCGGGGCACCCCGGCGGGGCCCCCGGTCCGCCGTTCAGCCGGTCCGTACGAAGGTCCGTACCGCCGTGTCGAAGTAGCCACGGGCCTCGGCGGAACCGCCGACCGGCGAGGAGACCCACACGTCGTACAGCCGGCCGTCCTCCTCCCAGCACAGGTCGCGGGTGTGCCGGGGGCCTTCGGCCGCCGAGAAGCCGTTCCAGGTGAACCGCCACAGGGCGGCCTCGTGGCCGTCGTGCGTGTAGGCCACGACCTCGGCGTCCCGGTAGCCGGGGTTGTTCGAGGGCCCCTTGGCGTGGGCCCGTTGGTGCACGGCGAGCGGTCCGCCCGACTCCGGATCGGCCACCTTGATGCCGATGCGGAAGGTCTCGCCGGGGGACATGTAGAAGATCCGCGGGCCGTCGACCTTGCGCGTGAAGCCGAGGGGGACGGCGAGCGAGAAGCCCCCCGGGTCCTCGACCAGGTGGTAGCCGGCGGGGGCGGCCTTGTCGTCGGAAGCGGGGGGAACCGGCTGCGGCGCCGCCGGACTCACCGGCGCGGTCCGCCCGCCGGGGCCGCCGGCGGAGGGGGTGGTCGGTGCGGGGGGTGCGGAGGCGACCGCGTCCGTGGCCGCGCCGCGGCCGCCCGCGCCCCCGCTCGTGGACGCCTGCCGCGGGCGTTCCTCGTCGTTCATCAGCAGCGCGGCGGCGGAGACGCCCGCCCCGGCGATCGCGGCCACCAGCAGGCCGGCGATCAGCGCGGCCGCCGGCCGGCGCTTCCTGGGGGAGGGGACGGCCGGGGCCGCGGCCGCCGGGGCGGTCACGGGCGCCGTCGCCGGCACCGGTACGGGCGGCGGAGTGGGTGCGGGCGCCGCTACGGGTACGGGTGCGGCGGGCCTGGCCACGTCCTGCGTCGGCGTGTACTCCGGCGCCGCCGCCGCGTACGCCCGCAGCAGCCGCTCCGCCTGCTCCGCGCCGAGCCGCTCGGCGGGATCGCGCTCCAGAAGCCCCCGCACCACCGGCAGCAGCGGCCCGCACGCGGCGGGCGGCCGGATCTCGTCGTAGACCACCGCGTGCAGCACCCCGCCGAGCGAGTCCCGCCGGAACGGGGAGGCGCCGCTGACCGCCGCGCACAGCAGGGCCCCGAGCGACCACAAGTCGGACTCGGGCCCCACCGGGGTCTGCGCGGACATCCGTTCGGGCGCGGTGTACTCCGGGGAACCGACGAAGGCCCCGGTCGAGGTCAGCGTCGTCGCGCCCGCCACCTGCGCGATCCCGAAGTCCGTGAGGACGGGCCGGCCGCCCGGCGCCTCCAGCAGGACGTTCGCCGGCTTGATGTCCCGGTGCAGCACACCCGCGGCGTGCGCCGTGCGCAGCGCGCCGAGCAGGGCGATCCCGATCCGGGCGCCTTCCGCGGGATCCACCGGGCCGGTACGGGAGAGCCGGTCGGCGAGGGAGCCGCCCTCGACCAGCTCCATGACGATGTACGGGCGTTCGCCGTCCTCGACGATGTCGTGCACCACGATGATGTGCGGGTGCTTGAGCTGCGCGGCCGCGCGCGCCTCGCGGAGGGTGCGCTCGCGCTGGAGCAGGGCCTCGTCCTCGGACAGCGCGGGATCGAGGGCGACCTCCTTGACGGCGACGCTCCGGCCGAGCAGCTGGTCGGTGGCGCGCCACACGATGCCCATGCCACCGCGGCCGAGCCTGGCGTCCAGCCGGTAACGCCCTGCGATGAGTCGGGCGTTCTCCCCCTGGGTCCCCATGGCGCCATCATGCCGCATGGCCGGCGTGGGACGGGGCCGGGCGCACGCACCCGGGGACGCACGACCGGGTGACGCGATCGCCGCGTCCGGGTTCCCGATCCGTCCGCGGCGTGTCGAAGCGGGGCCTTGATCGTTTCTTCAGCCGTGACCATGCATCGGCCGCGGAATTCGGGAGGACGCGCGTGACCGCTTGGCAGTACTTCGCCGGGGCGGGGCTGGTGGCGGCGCTCTGCCCGCTGCACGGCCACGTGGCGGTCGCGGGTGACGGCCACGGCCGCGGCGCCCGCGTCGACCTGTGCGTGCCGATGAAGGGGCCGCAGCCGAGGGGGCCCGTCGCACAGCCTTCCGGACGGCCGTCCGTACGGGCGGCCGTGCCCGGCGCCGACCGGCCGACCGTGCACCATCCGGGGCGGACGCCCGTGCCGGCCGCCGCCCCGGAGCGGCCCGGACGGCCCGCGCGGCCCGGACCGCCGGAGCCGGCGGTCCCGCCCGGTGAGCCAGGTCCGGAGGTGCCTTCCGCGGAGGCAGTGGCCGGGGAGGAGGAGCCGCCGGGGCCCGCGCCGGATCCTGCCGAGGAGACCGCGACGGCGCCCGCCGGCGCACCCGCCCCGGCCCTGCCCAGGGCCGCCGTCGCGCGGGTGAGCGCCTTCCACGTGCGTCCGTACCGCGCGGTGGCCCTGGAGCGGCGCGGCCCGGACGGGATGTCCACCGTGATGCTGATGGTCGTCGTCACCACCCCGGCCGTGCTCGCCGCCGCCGCACTGCGTCCGCGTTCCAAGAGCCGCGGCTGACCCGGCCGCGCCCCGTCGACCCGACCCACCCGACTCAGCCCACCCCACCCACCCCACCCACACCGGGAGAATCCACGTGTCCGAATGGCTGGTCCTGGCCATTGCCATGGCGCTCGTCTGCGCCGTCGTCCTCGCCATCACCACGATCCGGCACCGCCGGGCCGCGGACGACGAGGACACCAGCGAAACCCCCGACGTCATCGAGTACATGACGATGATGGTGGGCGTGGTCTACGCGATCGTGCTGGGCCTGGCCATCGCGGGCGTCTGGGAGGCGCGCGGCGCCGCGGAGGACAGCGTGCGCCGCGAGGCGCAGGCGCTGTACGAGGTCACCCAGCGCGCCGACGTCTACCCGACCGCGGTCCGCGACCGGATCCGCGGCGAGGTGGACGCGTACGTCAGCCACACCGTCGCCGTGGACTGGCCGCTGCTGACCTCCGGGGAGGGCGCGTCGGCCGAAGGCGCCCAGCTGCTGGGCAAGCTGCGCAGCGACGTCACCCACCAGAGCCCGGCCACCGAGCTGCAGGCGCAGGCCTACCAGCCGCTGCTGGACCACATCGCGGCCGCCGACGACGCCCGCCACTCGCGGACCCAGAGCTCCGAGTCCACGCTGCCGAGCGTGGTGTGGTTCGGGCTGCTGGTCGGCGGGGTGGTCACGGTCGGGCTGATCTTCACCCTGCAGATCCGCCGCTCCGGGCGGGAGTTGCTGCTCGCCGGGCTGTTCAGCGCGCTGATCGTGTTCCTGCTGTTCATGGTGTGGAGCTTCGACGCGCCCTACGGGCGGGACGGGATCGACTCGGCGGGTCCGTTCCAGGACCTGTTCCCGAAGACGGCGGTGGCCGCGGCCCGCTGAGCCCGCAGGGGCGTCGTTACGCCGCCACCTGTTGACGGACCGCCTGCACCACCGGTGAATGCCGCAGGGCGTGGGAGATCCGCAGCAGGTCGCGGGGTGCGTCGGGGGTGTCGAGCAGGATCTCCTCGTCCTCGCCGATGATCTTGCCCTCGGGGTCCGCGGAGCGGGCCCGTACGGCGGCCGCGACCATGGCGGCGTCGGCGACCGCGCGGGCGGTCTCCTCGTCGGCCCCCGCGGCGACGGCGCTCTCGTAGGCGTCGTCGCGCAGGCCCTTGTCGAAGTACGGGCCCAGGTGCAGGAAGCCGTCGTGGATGTCCGACTCCCGCTGGATCACCCGCAGCTCGGCCGCCGACCACCAGGCCATCTGCACGGAGGGCGTGCCGCTGGGCGCGGAGATCTGCACCTCCTGCCACAGCGCGCCGAGCCGGCGGTACGTCGCCCAGGTCTGCCAGTGGTCCGACAGCCGCTGGCAGACGAGCGGGACCACGAAGCCCATCGCGCTGATCAGCGCGCCCAGGGCGGCGAGCGGCGGGGCGACGTAGGTGCTCAGGTCGTCGAGGTTGTGGCCCAGCCAGCGGGCGACCACCGCGGAGATCTTGGTGGCGTCGTAGGTGAGGTTGAAGATGTAGCCGGAGACGATGATCATCAGGCCGACCCGCAGCCAGCCGCGCACCTGCAGCGACCAGCGCCAGCACAGGACCACCATCACCACCGCGGCCACGTGGTGGGCCAGCAGGTAGAGGGCGATCATCATCCCGATGTACGGGGTGTTCGCGTAGAAGGTGTCGAAATCGCGCAGCCGCTCCACCGGGGTGTCACCGAGGGCGAACAGCACGATGAGGGCGGCGACGACGAGGCTGTAGCCCTTGATCCAGCGGCGCGAGACGCGTCGGGTCTGTTCGGGCTCTCCGCCCCGCCAGTTGACCATCAGGACCAGGCAGGAGGCGCTGAACGCGGTGATCAGGCAGTACACCAGGGGGGCCGAGAAGTTGGCGATCCCGGTCCAGCGGTTGACCGCCGCGATGGTGGGCGGGGCGGCGAAGAAGAACACCGCTCCCGCCAGGGTCACCAGGGCGACGACCGAGCGCAGCAGCGGGTCACGCCAGTTGTGCCGCAGCGCCGGCAGCTTGAAGGCGAGTGAGATCGCCATCGCGGCCGCGGGTATGTAGTAGTCCTCGCCGTTCAACGGTCGTTCCTGTGCCCCCGGTAGCCCAGCGATGCCTCGATGCGGCCCGCCAGTTGGTCGCGCTGGACCGGAGCCCGGTGGCCGGCCGATCCGGCCAGCCAGTTCCGGCACCGGCTGCCCAGCAGTAAGCCGAAGGTCTCGGCCTCCGTCTCCTCCCGCACGTCGGCGCGCGTGCGCGCCGCGACACGGCGGACGGTCTCGCCGATGTCCGCCTCGTCGGACAGCAGCCGCGCGGCGACGGCGGCGCCGTCGACGTGGTGGCTGCAGTGGCCGGCCTTCATGTGCCACAGCTCGTGGCCCAGGATGACCAGCTGGTGGTCGGGCGCGGTGCGTTCCTCGATGACCACGAGGTCGCGGTCCGCCATGTCGAGCCACAGGCCGCTGGCCGTACGCGGGGGGAACGAGGCCATCCGGAAGTCCACCCGCCGGCCGCGGTGTCTGCTCATGCCCTCGCAGAGGGCAGCGTAGAGTTCCACGGGTTCCGCGGGGGCGGTCAGCCGGATGCCGGCCACCAGCTCCCCGCACAACCGCCGCTGCTCTCTGCCTATGCTCACCGTTCTCCCCGTCGGCGCGGATCCGGATCAGGACTCAAGGATCAGACCCAGACTTTCGACTGGGTCAGGATTCATTCGGTTTGACGCTTTCGAGGAGCATGTCCAGCCATTCGGTCACCTTGTCCCGGTGCTTGTCGCTGGGCAGTTGGGCGGCGCGCCAGGCGATGCCCCGCACGCCGTGGTTCTGGAGGAGTCTTGCCAGCGGATCGCCCGCCGATGCGGCCGCGGCCGGTACGGTTTCCCGCGCGCGCCCCGCGAAGTCCTGCAGCAGCTGTTGCTCGGTCCGCTGGAGCGCGTCGGTGAGGGCGTCGGAGTCGTGTGCCGTGAGGAACCCGGCGTGCACCCCGAAGAAGCGCTGGATCGCGTCGCAGTGCTCCATGGTGGGGCGGCGGCCACCGTTGATCAGGGCCCCGGCCTGCTGCCGCGACATGCCGGCGCCGTCCGCGATCTCCTGCTGGGTGTACCGGCGGCCGTTCGGTTTGACGCGGGTGCGCCGCAGCAGGTCGAGCCGCTGGAGGAACCGGGTCTGCAGATCGGGTTCGCCGGCCGGCCTGCCGTCGAGGAGGGTCCTGACCACGTCCGTGGGGACGCCGGAGGCCTCGGAGAGCCGCCGCAGGTCGAAGACATGGTTCAGGTCGCGGCCCATCTTGCCCGCGAGCTCGGCGACGCGCGTGATGGTGGCTGCCAGGGGTGCGTTGGCCACCGCGACGGGAGCCGGGAAGCCGTCTGTCACCAGTGGTTCTCCTATGATCGCGCGAAGTCGGTACGGCACATGGTCGGCTTCTGGAATCTAGCCGCTCTCGCCCGTAAGGGCTAGAACGTGCCACAGCTGTGGCGGGAATGAGCTGTCAAGAGGCTGGAATTGCCACAATAGTTGACACTCGAATGAAGTCGGTAGCAGGATCGCCACACGGAAATGAAGATCCAGACCGGAGGAGGGGGAGCTCTCGGTGCCACATCTCGCAGCGGTGGGCCCGTCCGATGGCCTCGCCCGAGCCGGTGAGGAGCGCCTGGCGGGCGAGGAGTCCGCACGAGGCGTCGTGCGGTCGGAGCGACGCAAGGAGATTTTGCGCCAGCGCCGCGAGGAGCTGGGGCTGAGCCAGGAGGACCTCGCCGCCCGGCTGCGCATCAGCGTGCGCGCGTACGGAAACTGGGAACGCGGCCTCGTCAAGGAGTGGACGGACCGCAAACTGCTCGCCCTGGCCGAGGCCTTGGAGATGAGCGAGCGGCAGTGCTTCTGGCTGTTCCGCGTCATGGTCGACCGCGACCCTCCGCCCACGTGGCGGGCGGCCGAGGAGAACCGGCTGCCCGAGGACCCCGCGCAGCGCGACTACCTGTGCGACTACGCGGCCCTCATGGAGTCGGTGCCCTACCCGAGCTTCCTGGTGGACCACCGGTGGGACGTCGCGCTCACCAACTCCGCCTTCGACCAGCTCTTCCAGTCCGTACGGCCGCACCCGACGGCCCTGCCGGACGACAACTTCCTGCGCTTCGTGCTGTTCCACCCGGACGCGGCGGGCGTGCTGGAGGACCACGAACCGGCCTGGTGCGTACCGCTGCTGGCCCAGTTCGCGGCCGCGCTGGCCGCGGCTCCGGAGGACGAGGGGCTGCGCAGCATCCGCCAGGAGGTGGCTCGTGACCCGTTCATGGAGGCCGCCTACCGGTACGGGGTGCCGCACTGGCTGAGCATGCGCGGGGCCGAGGCCGCCGAGATGGACGGGGCGGTGCGTACCGTGCGCCACCCCGACCCGCGGTGGGGGCTGGTGCGCTGCCGGATGGTCGCCGAGACCAGCCGGATGCTGGACGAGATGGGGCTGACGCGGATCACCCTGATCCTGTCGGCGCCGCAGGGCGCCCCGGTGGGTCCCGTACGGGGCGGCGGCGCGGTCACGCACCAGCAGGGTGCCAGGCTGCGCGCCGTGCCGTCGCTGGAGGAGTGACCGGCCGGGGCAGACTGGGCCGGGCGGGCGCGCGCGGCGGGTTCCGTGTCACCGATCGTGTCACTGATCGTGGCATTGGCGTTGCCGGGGCCCCCGCGGGCACGATCGTGGTGCGGGAAACGGCCACGGGAGCCGCCACGGTCACCGGCACCCGCGGTGGCCGCCGCACCGGCACGGGCGAAGGGCGGTAGGGACGTGCGGCTGACGATCCTCGGCGGGGGCGGCTTCCGCGTGCCGCTCGTCTACGGAGCACTGCTCGGCGACCACGCCGAGGGCCGGGTGTCCCATGTGACGCTCTACGACGAGGACCCGGCGCGGCTGACCGCCATGGCGCGCGTCCTCCACGACCAGGCCGAGGCCGCCGGGGTATCCGACGCCCCGGCCGTCACGGCCACCGGGGACCTCGACGAGGCCCTGCGCGGGGCGGATTTCATCTTTTCGGCCATCCGCGTCGGCGGCCTGGAAGGGCGCGCCGCGGACGAGCGGATCGCCCTGGCCGAGGGCGTGCTGGGCCAGGAGACGGTGGGCGCGGGCGGGATCGCGTACGGGCTGCGGACCGTGCCGGTGGCCCGAGCGGTCGCGCGCAGGATCGCCCGCGTCGCCCCCGAGGCGTGGGTCATCAACTTCACCAACCCGGCCGGGCTGGTCACCGAGGCCATGGCCGAGGAGCTCGGCGAGCGGGTGATCGGCATCTGCGATTCCCCCGTGGGACTCGGCCGGCGCATCGCCCGGCTGCTCGGGGCCCGCCCGGAGGAGGCCTGGATCGACTACGTCGGCCTCAACCACCTGGGCTGGGTGCGCGGGGTGCGCATCGGCGGCCGCGACGAGCTGCCCCGGCTGCTGGCCGACACCAAGGCCCTGGAGTCCTTCGAGGAGGGCCGCCTCTTCGGGGCCGAGTGGCTGCGTTCGCTCGGCGCGATCCCGAATGAGTACCTGCACTACTACTACTTCAACCGTGACACCGTACGGGCCTACCAGGGGGCCGAGCAGACCCGCGGGGCCTTCCTGCGCGACCAGCAGCGCGGCTTCTACGCCGAGGCCGGCCGCGCCGGGCAGCCGGCCGGCGCGGCGCTGGCCGCCTGGGACCGCACCCGGGCCGAGCGCGAGGCCACGTACATGGCCGAGAACCGCGAGGCGGCCGGCGTCGGCGAGCGCGACGAGAGCGACCTGGAGTCCGGCGGCTACGAGAAGGTCGCGCTCGCGCTGATGCGGGCCATCGCCCGCGACGAGCGGGCCACGCTGATCCTGAACGTCCGCAACGGCTCGACGCTGTCGGTCCTGGACGCCGGAGCGGTCATCGAGGTGCCCTGCCTGGTCGACGCGAACGGCGCCCACCCGGTCGGCGTCGCGCAGCTGCCGCTGCACGCGGTCGGGCTCGTGACGGCCGTCAAGGCGGTCGAACGGGAGGTCCTGGCGGCCGCGGCGAGCGGGTCCCGGGCCACCGCGGTCAAGGCCTTCGCGCTGCACCCGCTGGTCGACTCCGTGGCCGTGGCGCGGCGGCTGCTCGACGGGTACGCGGCGGAGCACCCGGGGCTGGCGTACCTGCGCTGACGTACGCGTCGCCGCGCTGACATGGCCGCGCCGGTGCGCCTGCGGCGAGGGCGGGCGGTCGCCCGTACGGCGGAGCGCCGCATGCGGTGGGGCGGGTGCGCTGTGAGAGTGCGAGGGTGACCACTGCTCCCGCCGTAGCCGCCGCGCCACCCGTGCTCGACCGGCGGCAGCGCAACATCATCTTCGGCACGATCATGCTGGGAGTGCTGCTCGCGGCGCTCGACCAGACGATCGTCGGCACCGCCCTGCCCACGATCGTGGGGGACCTCGGCGGCGGGGACCACATGTCGTGGGTGGTGACCTCCTACCTGCTCGCGGAGACCGTGTCGACCGTGCTGGTGGGCAAGTTCGGCGACCTGTACGGCCGAAAGCTGATCTTCCAGATCTCCGCGATCGTCTTCATCAGCGGCTCCTTCCTGTGCGGCCTGTCCGCCAATATGACGTTCCTGATCGTGTGGCGCGGCGTCCAGGGCATCGGAGCCGGCGGCCTGATGGTCACCGCCATGGCGCTGATCGCCGATGTGGTGCCCCTGCGCGAACGCGGCAAGTACCAGGGCATGATCGGCGCCGTCTTCGGCGTCGCCACCGTGATCGGCCCGCTGCTCGGCGGGTTCTTCACCGACCAGCTGAGCTGGCGGTGGTGCTTCTACGTCAACGTCCCGATCGCCATCCTTGTGGTGATCGCGGCCGCCAAGACGATCCCGGTGGTCAAGGCCTCGGGCAAGGCGGTCATCGACTACCTGGGCATCGCCCTGGTGGCGGTCGGCGCGAGCGCGCTGATCCTGGCCACCAGCTGGGGCGGGAACGAGTACGCCTGGACCTCGCCGACGATCATCGGCCTGTTCGCGCTCGGCGTGGTCGCGCTGGCCCTGTTCTGCTTCGTCGAGACGCGGGCCGTGGAACCGATGCTGCCGATGCGGCTCTTCCGCAATCCGGTCTTCGCCGTGTGCTCCGTACTGAGCTTCGTCGTCGGGTTCGCGATGCTCGGCGCGATGACGTTCCTGCCGACCTACCTCCAGTACGTCGACGGGGACTCGGCCACCATCTCGGGCGTCCGGACCCTGCCCATGGTCTTCGGACTGCTGATCGCCTCCGTCTTCAGCGGCAACGTCACCAGCAAGACCGGCCAGTACCGGATCTTCCCGATCGTCGGCAACGCGGTCACGGGCATCGGCCTGTACCTGCTGTCGCGGATGCAACCGGGGACCAGCACCCTGCTCGAATCGCTGTACATGTTCGTGCTCGGCACGGGCATCGGCCTGTCCATGCAGGTCCTGACGATCGCCGTGCAGAACACCGTCGACTATGCCGACCTGGGCACCGCCACCTCCGGGGTCACCTTCTTCCGTACGCTCGGCAGCGCCTTCGGCACGGCGGTCTTCGGGACGATCTACGCGAACCACCTGGGGCCCGAACTGAAGGCGGGGATCGCGGAGGCGGCGCGGATCACCGGGCAGGACCCGGCACGGCTGGCCGAGGCCGCGTCGACCCCGGAAGGGGTGCACGGGCTCAGTGCGGAGGCCGCGGCTCCGATCATCGACGCGTACGCGGAGGCCCTGCACACGGTGTTCCTCTACACCGTGCCGGTGGCGGTCTTCGGCTTCATCGCGGGGCTCTTCCTCAAACAGGTCAAGCTGCGCGACAGCGCCCGGGCCGGCTCCACGGACATGGGCGACGGATTCGCCTCCCCGGCCACGGCCAGCGGGAATTCGGCCAAGCTGCTGGAGCTGGCGGTCGGCAAACTCGTACGGAACATGGGGGCCGACACGGCGCGCGCGATCGTCGGGTCCTCCGACACCCGGCTGGACATCGCGGGCGCGTGGACGGTGATGCAGGTGGAGCTGATGACCCGGACGGTCGGCACCGCCAGCATCGGGCTGATCGCCGCGCGCCGGTCGGTGCCGCCGGAGGTACTGCTCCCGGTCTTCGACCGGATGACGGAGGAGGGCTACCTCAGCCGCGCGGGCAGCTTCTTCTCCCTCACCCCGGCCGGGGAGCGGGAGGCCGCGATCATCTCGGCGGCGTGGGCCAGGTGGCTCGGCGACCAGCTGGAGAAGGACAAGGGGCGGCCGCGGAGCGCCGAGCTGCGGGTGGCGGCGGACGCGATCGCGAAGCGGCTGCTGGCGGAGGACCTGGGCGAGGGGAACTTCGCGCCGAAGGTGGTGGTGCGGACGTAGCGGGGCGGGAGCGGGGGCGAGAGCGGGAGCGGGTGCCGGCGCGGGTGCGTACCGGAATCGGAACTTCCGTCGGCAGTCCGACGTCCTCCTCATGGAAGCGTGTGGTGCACGGCGGACGGGGGAGCGGACATGGGAATCACACTGGCCGAGGAGATCGTGCTGCTGTCCCTGGACGACAAGTCGGGGGAGACGCGCCGGCGGCAGTCGGCAGGCTGGGCCGCCGCGGGCGGGATCCTGCTCGAACTGGTCATGGCAGAGCGGGTTTCGGTCGCCGGCAAGTACCTGGAGCTGCGCGACACCACGCCCACCGGGGAAGAACTGCTCGACGGCCGGATCCTTTTGATGGAGGCCTGGCTGCGCGGCCGCGCCAAGCGCCGGGTGACGGACTGGCTGACCAGGGACCAGGCCAAGGCGGTCGGCGCCGCCGTGGAGCGCCTGGTCGAGCGCGGCCTGGTGGCGGCGGAAGTGCACAAGGTGCTCGGGATGTTCCCGCAGATGCGCTACCCCGAGACCGATGGCGCCGCCGAACGCGCACTGCGGGAGCGACTGCGCGCCGCCGTCATCGAGGGCGCCGAGCCGGACGAGCGCACGGCCGGCCTCATCGCGCTGATCCACTCGACCCGCCTGCACCGGCTGGCCTTCCCGGACCGGCGCCGCGACGAGGTGGCCCGGAGGACGGCGGAGATAGCAGCCGGTCAGTGGGCGGGCGACAGCGTCCGGGCGGCCGTCCGCGACATGCAGGCCGCGATGACGGCCGTGACGGCCGTGACGGTGGCGACGACCTTCACGACGTGAGACCGGGCCGTCCCGTGCGCTCTTCGAGGGGCCTCAGGCGCTCGCGGCCGGGTCCGCGCCGGGGTCCGTGCCCGGGTCCCCGCTCGGGCTCGTGCTCGGGTTCGCGCTCGGGTCCGGGTCCGGGGTCGCGGTGGGGTAGTCGTACGAGGGGACGTGCGGCAGGCTCGCGAGGTCCGGGCGCCAGCTGCGCAGCACGCCCGCCGACGGCGCGTACAGGGCCGCGGGGATCTCGGCGGGGGCGAACCACTGCCAGCGGGCGATCTTGTGCGGCTCGGTGACGGCGGGGACCCCCTCCGCCGAGGTGGTGACGGCGGCCGCCGTCAGCCGGGTCAGGCCGGACTTCGCGTCGATCCGGACGGAGAGGACGCGGATCCCCTCGGGGGCCGCGCGCAGATCCGTCTCCTCGGCGAGCTCCCGGGCCGCGGCCTGCTCGAACCCCTCCCCGGGGTCGACCTTGCCGCCCGGCAGCTCCCAGCGGCCGTCGTGTGCCTGGCCGAGCAGCACCCGGCCGTCCGCGCCGATGACGACCAGCCCCACGCCGACGACGGCGTTGGGCTGCGGCACGGCCCGCTCGGGGCGCTCTCCGGTGGGGGTCATGGGCGTCCTTCCCGTGAAGTGGTGGGCCGGGCGCGGACGTGGATCCGTTCGCCCTGGGGGCCGAAGAGGCTGAGGAACTCCGCGGCCTGCGGCCCCGCGTTGAAGAAGGCGTGCGGGGTGCGCGTGTCGAACTCCGCGGCCTCGCCGGGGCCGAGGACGAGGTCGTGCTCGCCGAGCAGCAGGCGGATGCGCCCGGACAGCACGTACAGCCACTCGTAGCCCTCGTGGACCTGGAGTTCGGGCTCGGGCGGCGGGCCTTTCAGGGGCGGGAGGATCTGCTTGAAGGCGTGAACCCCGCTGAATTTGCGGGTCAGCGGCACGTAGGTGCTGCCGTGTCGGACGAAGGGCCGCGGGCGGACCCGGGGGTCCCCGGTCTCGGGGGCGCCGACCAGCTCGTCGAGCGCCACCCGGTGCGCCCTGGCCAGCGGAAGCAGCAGCTCCAGCGTGGGCCTGCGCCGGCCGGACTCCAGCCGGGAGAGGGTGGAGAGGGAGATTCCGGTGGTCTCGCTGAGCTGGGCGAGCGTGGTGCCGCGCTGCCGGCGCAGGGCGCGCAGTCGCGGGCCCACGGCGGTGAGCACGCCGGCGAGTTCCTCGTCCTGCTCCTCGGTGGCCATGGCTCCATTTGCCACTTCGGCAAGAACATTTGTCAAGCGCGCGCCTGCGAGCGGACCCTCGGAGACATGGACAACGCACGGGACTCAAGGAATTCAGGCGACGCCGGGGACACGGGGGACGCCGGGGACGACGTGTTCGACGTGGTGGTCGTGGGCGGTGGGGCCGCCGGGCTCGCCGGTGCGCTGACGCTGGTCCGGGCCCGCCGTTCGGTGCTGGTGATCGACTCCGGCAGCCCGCGCAACGCCCCGGCCGCGCACCTGCACGGATACCTCGGGCAGGACGGGGAGAGCCCGGCCGCGCTGCTGGCCCGGGGGCGCGCCGAGGTGGCCGGCTACGGCGGCGAGATCAGGCCGGGCACGGCCATCGCCGCGGACCCGCTGCCCGACGGGGGTTTCCTCGTCCGCTGCGGGGACGGTTCGACCGTCCGGGCGCGGCGGCTGCTGGTCGCCACCGGCCTGGTCGACGAACTGCCCGCGGTGCCGGGGATCGGGGCGCGCTGGGGCCGGGACGTGCTGCACTGCCCGTACTGCCACGGCTGGGAGGTCCGGGACCTGCCGGTCGCGGTGCTCGCCGACGGACCCGTCGCCGTGCACCAGGCGCAGCTCTGGCGGCACTGGAGCGGGCGGACCACCCTGCTGGCGCACACCTGGCGGCTCACCGACGTGGACCGGGAGCTGCTGGCGGCCCTCGATGTCCGGGTCGTCGAGGGAGAGGTGACCGGGCTCGCGGTCGAGGAGAACCGGCTGACCGGGGTGACCTTGGCCGACGGCTCCGGCGTGGAGTGCGCGGCCCTGGTGGTGGCCCCGCGGTTCACCGCGCGCTCGGGCGTCCTGACCAGCCTGGGCCTGCCGACCACCGCGGTGGAGCGGGACGGGCACGTCATCGGCACCTGCGTGGAGTCCGACCCGGTGACCGGCGCCACCGCGCTGCGCGGGGTCTGGGCGGCGGGCAACGTGACCGCCCCGACGGAGCAGATCGCGGGCGCGGCCGCGCAGGGTGTGCGCGCGGCCGTCGCCGTGAACGCCGATCTGATCGAGGCGCAGGCGCGCCGGGCCGTGGCGGCCCACCGCGCGCGCACGGGGGTGGGCACGGGAGCGGGCATCGGGGCGGGCGCCGGACCGGTCCGCGGCTGAGCGGGACGGCGTGTATCGGACAACTGTGCGGGTTTCGGCCGCCGTCCGTCCGCGCAGGCTCTGGGCGGTGTGATCGTCGTACGGTCCAACGGTTCCAATGGTTCGGGGGGACGCTCCATGACACATGTACTGGTCATCGGCGGAGGGGTCGGAGGCCTGGCCACGGCCCTGCTCGCGGCCCGGCACGGACACACGGCGGAGCTCTTCGAGCGCGATGCGCGCGCTCCCGGCACCGCCCTCGACCGAGACTTCTTCGGCTGGCGCCGGCCGACCGTACCGCAGGCCGCCCAGCCGCACGCGCTGCTCGGGGCCGCCCGAACCGTCCTGCGCGACGAACTGCCCGACGTCCACGCGGAGATGATCAGACTCGGAGCGCGGGAGCGGCACGAGCTGGACTGGTTCGAGGCGCGGCCACCCGCACGCCCCGGCGACGAGGACCTCGTCATGCTCCAGGCGCGGCGCATCGTGCTGGAGAGCGCCCTGACGACGGCCCTGCGCGCGGAGGCGGGCGTCGTCGTCCGGTACGGGGAGCCGGTCACCGCCCTGACCACCGTCCCGGGACCGGCCGAGAACCCGGGAATCCAGGTGACGGGAGTGACCACCGAGGCGGGGAGCTACGTGGGGGACCTCGTGGTGGACGCGGGCGGGCGGCGCGGGGGAGTCGAGCGCAGGCTGGCCGAGGCGGGCTGCCGGCCGCCCGTCGTGGAACGGCACCGCACGGGGCTCGCGTACTTCTGCCGCTGGTACCGGTTGCCCGAGGGCATGGACGAGGGGCCGCGCCGGCCCTGGGCGGTGACCGGCGGGGCCTTCGCGGGGTGCGCGGTGTTCCCGGCCGACAACCGGGTGTTCGCGGTGACGCTGTTCGTGCACACCTCGGACGCCACCCGTTCGGCGCTGCGCGACCCCGCCGTCTTCGAGCGGGCGGCCCGTGCCTTCCCGCCCGGTGCGGCCTGGCTGGCCTTGGGGGCCGAGCCGCTGTCGGACGTACGGGCCACGGCGAGCCTGGACAACCGGTGGAGCGCGCTGGTCGACGAGCGGGGCCCGGTGGTGACCGGGCTGGTGCCGGTCGGCGACTCGATCACGCACACCAACCCGACGCTGGGCCAGGGCACCTCGCTCGCGCTGTGGGCTGCGCGGCGGGTGGCCCGTACGGCGCACCGGGACCCGGGATCGGCCCGGTTCGCCGCCGACCACCACGACTGGGCGGTGCGGACGCTGAAACCGTGGTTCGACTTCCAGGTGGTCGCCGACGAGGCCATCGGGGAGCGCTTCGCGACCAGGGTCGGGCGGACGGGGACGGCGCGCGAGGTGGCCGCGCTGTTCGACTGCGCGCTGGAGGACCCCGAGGTGATGCGGGCGCGGGCGAGGGTGCGGCACCTGGCCGAGCCGCCGGAGCGGGCGTACGCGGATCCGGAGATCAAGGCCCGGGTGGCGCGCTGGCTGGCGGCGCGGCCGGACTACGCCCCGCACGAGGCGGGGCCGGACCGGGCGGAGTGGGAGAAGCTGACGGCGGGGTCGGGGTGGGCCGCTCAGTCGCCGGAACCCCCTGTACCGCCGGTGCCGGCCGTTCCGGCCGTTCCGGTGGTTCCGGCGGCCGGGCCGAGCACTTCGGCGAGGTCGTAACCGACGACCTCCTCCAGCTGGGCGTAGGTGCAGCTCTCCGGGGTCCGGTCCGCCCGCCAGCGGTGGAACTGCGCGGTGTGCCGGAAGCGGTCGCCCTCCATGTGGTCGTACTTGACCTCGACGACCCGCTCGGGGCGCAGCGGTACCCAGGACAGGTCCTTCTTGCCGGTCCAGCGGCTCTGCGCGCCCGGCAGCCGGGCGCTCTCGTGGGCGGACTCCTCCGCCCAGGCGGCCCACGGATGTCCGGCCGGGTCGGGCATCCGCAGGGGTTCGAGTTCCTCGACCAGCTCGGCGCGGCGCTTCATGGGGAAGGCGGCGCAGACGCCCACGTGCTGGAGGGTGCCGTGGCCGTCGTACAGGCCGAGGAGCAGCGATCCGACAATCGGACCGCTCTTGTGGAAACGGAAACCCGCGACGACGACGTCGGCGGTACGTTCGTGCTTGATCTTGTACATGAGGCGGGCATCGGGCCGGTAGAGGAGACCGAGCGGTTTGGCGATCACTCCGTCGAGCCCGGCGCCCTCGAACCGCTCGAACCACTCCTGCGCGAGCCCGGGATCGGTGGTCGCGGGCGCGAGATGGACGGGGGGCCGAGCAGTGGAAAGGGACCGGACCAGGGCGGCACGGCGGTCGGTGAGCGGCGTGTCGAGGAGCGATTCGTCGCCGAGGGCGAGCAGGTCGAAGGCGACGAAGCTGGCGGGGGTGGTCTCGGCCAGCAGGGCGACACGGGACTGCGCGGGATGGATCCGCTCGGTCAGCCGGTCGAAGTCGAGCCGCCCGCCGTGAACGATCACGATCTCGCCGTCCACGACGCAGCGGTCGGGCAGATTGCCCTTCAGCGCCTCCGCGAGCTCGGGAAAGTACCTGGTCAGGGTCTTGCCCGTGCGGCTGCCGAGCTCGATCTCATCGCCGTCGCGATGGACGATGGCCCGGAAGCCGTCCCACTTGGCCTCGTACTGCATGCCGGGCGGGATCTTCGCCACGGACTTGGCGAGCATCGGTTTCACGGGCGGCATCACTGGCAGATCCATGCCTTCGATTCTGCGGTGGTACGTCCGGCCGCGCCCGGTATGCGCGCACGAGCGGGCCCGCCTACCGTGGCGCACATGGGTGCTGCCGGTAATGCGATCGAGCTGGACGCGGGCGGGCGGACGGTACGGCTGTCCAGCCCGGACAAGGTGTACTTCCCGGAGCGCGGACTCACCAAGCGGCACGTGGCCGAGTACTACCTGGCGGTCGCGGACGGCATCACGCGCGCCCTGCGCAACCGGCCGACGACCCTGGAACGCTTCCCGGACGGGGTGGAGGGCGAGTCCTTCTTCCAGAAGAGGGCGCCGAAGAACCTTCCCGACTGGATCCCGACCGCCCACATCTCCTTCCCGAGCGGCCGCAGCGCCGACGAGATCTGCCCGACCGAGCCGGCCGCCGTCCTGTGGGCCGCCAACCTGGGCTGCCTCACCTTCCACCCCTGGCCGGTCCGCCGCGAGGACACCGACCGCCCCGACGAACTGCGCATCGACCTGGACCCGCAGCCGGGCACCGACTACCACCACGCGGTGGCGGCCGCCCACGAGCTGCGCGCCCTGCTGGAGGAACTGGGCCTGCGCGGCTGGCCCAAGACCTCGGGCGGGCGCGGGCTGCACGTCTTCGTGCCGATCGCCCCGCGCTGGAACTTCACCGAGGTCCGCCGGTGCGCCATCGCCCTCGGCCGGGAACTGGAACGCCGGATGCCGGGCAAGGTCACCACGGCCTGGTGGAAGGAGGAACGCGGCGAGCGGATCTTCGTCGACTACAACCAGACGGCCCGCGACCGCACGATCGCCTCCGCCTACTCCATCCGCCCCCGCCCGCACGCCCCGGTCTCGGCTCCGCTGCGCTGGGACGAGGTGGACGACGCGGAGCCCCGCGACTTCGACATCGTGACGATGCCGGCCCGCTTCGCCGAACTGGGCGACCTGCACGCGGACATGGACGAGCACGCCTTCGCCCTGGACCCCGTACTGGAACTAGCGGACCGCGACGAACACGACCACGGCCTGGGCGACATGCCCTACCCCCCGGACTACCCGAAGATGCCGGGCGAACCCAAGCGCGTCCAGCCCAGCCGCGCCAAGCACGAGGACTGACGTCCGCTCAGCCCGCGCGAGGCCCGTTGTCCGGACCGTGCGGGCTGCAAGCCGTCCGTACCGGCCCTGGAGAGACCGTCTCCCGCGGAGGACCCGCATCCCGGCCCGTCGGTGCGCCGCACCCAGGTCAGCGCCATCGCGCCGGGGCCGTCACGGCTGGCCGTCGGCATGTCCGGGCTGCAGCCCGGGCACGCTCACGGACGTCAACCGGTCCGGTCTCATGGTCGGCAAGGGGACCACGTCCGGAGGAAGAAGGCGTTCAGCCACCGGCACGGTGACCGGGCCATCTACCTCCTGCCGGGATCAACAACGCCGGCCAGGCGGTCGGCAACGTCGGATCGTCGGCTACCAGAGGCAGGCATCGGGCGACCGGAGCGAGATCGCCGTGATGTGGAACAACCTCGACGGCCCTCCCGCGTAAGCGCCCTGGGCGGCACGTTCGAGGCCCTCAGCCCGAACACCAACGTCTCGGTCGGCCCGGCCGAGTTCCGCTACGACGCCCCCTGCGGCCTGCGGACAGCCCGGACCGGCAGCGGCCCGATGCGGGTCCTTCACGGGCTCGCCCCGTCCCGCTTCACCGCCGCGTTCGCCGTCACCGACGACGACCGCGTCGGCGGTGCGGCGCCGGACGCCGAGGGCCGGGTCCAGCCGGTGATCCGGACCTGTGCGTCCAAGCAGGCCTTCGTCCTGCCCGAGGGATGAGCCGGAGGCTGCGCTGAGCAATCGGGTCGGCTCGGGTCGGGTCGGGGTGTCAGTGGCGGGTGCGATGCTCGAAGCGGACGGGGGAAGCGGTGACATGACGGGGTGTTGATCAGGCGTTGATCGGACGTCCATCGGGGGCGGCCAGTATCTGCGGCATGTCGATGAACACCACTGCCGCAGCCACGGACACCGCCTGGTACGAACTCGCCCTGTGCGCCCAGACGGGCCCGGGCTTCTTCTTCCCGGAGCCGGGCTCGTCGCTGCGCGACGCGAAGCGGCTGTGCGGGGCGTGCGAGGGGCGGGCGGCGTGCCTGGAGTACGCCTTGGCCAATGACGAGCGCTTCGGCGTCTGGGGCGGCCTCTCCGAAGCCGAACGCCAAGCCCTCCGCCCCCGCCGCTGATCAGGTCCGCGTCCCCTTGCCGCTCGCGCGCACCAGCCCCACCCGCCGAGCGAGGTCGAACCCCTCGCCCCCACACTCCTCGCGGCGCGGCGTGTGCGGCACGACCCGCACGGGGTAGTGCCCCCCAACGGGCGAAACGACCCCACCGAAGCGAGGATCCCCCGCGAACCAGATCCGGTCCGGATGATCGCCCCCCAGCGCTGCGAGCGCGACGGGGAACGGGATGATCCGGAACGTGGCCGTGAAGTCCTCCCGGAACCGGACGTCCATGGTCGCCGGGCTCTCGGGTGCGCGGGTGGGGTGCCGACAAGGCCACTCTTGCCACGGGTAGGCGTGCAGGACAGCGGCTACGCGCCGTCGGCGGAAGAAGGCGATGACCACCCAGGGCAGAAGGGGTGACACCAACAGCGTGGTGAGGGCGAAGGCCGTTCCGGCATGCGGGATGCGGCCGACGCAGGCCAGGGCGATCAGGGGCGGACCGCCGAGGCTGAGCACCCATCCCAGGCGACGGATGACCAGCCGCTTGTAGCCGGCCGCCGTCGGAGGGTGATCCCATGCCGCCTTGGTGAGCGTAGAGCTCACAGGAGCACCTCCAGGATGCGTGAAGTCCCGGTCGCTGTCGGAGCGCTCGGTTCGGGGTCGGTGAAGAGGAGCGTGTGCGCGACGGCTTCGAGGATGTCCGTGTACGCCTCGGCGTGCTGGGTGGAGGCGCTGGTCAGATCGAGCACGAGCAGGTGGAGTCCATCCGGATGCACGGTCGCGACCCTGGCCTGAAACAGACGCTGCTCCACATTGGGCACGGAAATGACCCCGGCGACCAGGCAGCACGGGAAAGCCGATGGCAGATCGATGAACCTGCGGATGGAGCTCTCCCACCACGAGGAACGTGCGATGGCCAGGGCCGTGCGCGCCACGGTGAGCCGGGGGTTGGGTTGTTCGGCGCGCTGGATGGTCAGAGAGAACAGTGAAGTGGCGACGCCCACCGGTTCCTCGGGGTGAAGACCGATCGCGGTGTGCAGGACGTCGTGCCCTGCCAGTTCCGCAAGACCATCCGCGAGCTGGGACAGCTCCCGTTGGGCATCAGGACTGCCCAGGGCCTCGGCGACGGCGATCAAGGACGCCTTGTCGTCGGGGCTGATGTCGTGAAAGCCCGGAGGCAGGCGAAACCAAACCGGCGGGATGCTGCGCTGATGTGTCATGGCCTCAGCCCCGACCAGACGCGCCCCGATTTCCTGATGGCTGAAGGACCGTCTTCCAGAGCCCCTCGGGCACCGTCCACCGCCGTCGAGCCGTGTTCAAGCGTTTCGTTGTCCGGGGCGTAATCGAGTCCGGCGGTCGCAGCACCAGTACCGGCCACGGCCACACCCACACGGTCTCGAGTGCCCTGAGTCGCCGACCGCATGGCCCATCCGGTGAGGGGGCTTTCCACCTGCCGCAGCTCCGCGGCGCTGGTCCATGCGCTCTGCCGGAACGCGGTGGCTCCGGGAGACAGCCCCGCCAAAGCACTGCCTTCGGGCGCGGCCGCCATCGCTGCGCGGGCGGCAGCGGTGCCGGCTTTGGCGCCCGAGGCGACCGCCGCCACGCCCGGGACCGTGCCCGCGAGGTCACCTACCAGGGTCACGCTGCTCTTCCAGAAGTCCGCGTCGAACTCGCCCTTCATGACGCCGTCCCCAAGGGACTTCCGGATTTTCCGGTCAGAGACGTGCACCGCCAGGGCCGCCAAGGACAGGCCGCTCCCGACGAGCATGATCGCGAGCCCGGCAGGGGGACAGGCGAGAGACACCAGGGCGCCGACGAAGCCCAGCACGGCCGACGCGTTCGACAGCGCGTCGCCCGGGTCTTCCACGATCTTGTGCCAGATCGAGGACAGCAGGCCCGGTTCCTTCGGGGCCAGGCGGTCCGTCGCCGCGTTCAGGGTGCGGGCGACGCGGCTCGCCGCCGCCGCGTGTTCGGCTGCGAGTTCGCGGGCCAGGCGGCGGGTGTCGGAGAGGGCCTGCTCAGACTTGGCCGCGGCGGCCTGGGCCTCGTACCGGGCGGCCAGTGCGCGGTGCGCGACCAGGGTGTCGTGCCAGCCGGTGAGCCGGCGGGCGGCCTCCGCGAGGGAGGTGTGGGCCGCGCCCAGGTAGCGGGGGAGCTCCTGCGAGAGGGAGGCGCGGAAGGCGGTCGCGGCCTCGCCCTGCCACTGCGAGCTGTGGGCGACGAGGTCCTTCACGACCCGGGAGGCCTCCCCGAGGGACTGCGCCGACGCGCCGAGCTTCTTCGTCAGGGCCAGGACCGCGGCCGGATCGCCGGGCGCCGGGTCGAAGCCCAGCGCCGCGTGGTCAGCCATGCGCGGCCGCCACCCGGCGGAAGGCCGCGCGGACGGCCTCCTCCAGCTCCGCGTACTCCGCGGCGCTGCGGTCCACGCCCTCGCGGACGGTCTTGACCCGTTTGGTCAGCTCCCGCGTGCCGTGGGCCCAGCGTTCCTGGAAGCCGTCGCACGCCGCGTCGAGGTCGGCCGTGCCCAGCTGGTCGGCCCGTACGTGGTCCAGCGCGCGCCGGGCCTCCCGCAGGGAGACCAGCGAGGAGTCCAGGGCGCGCGTCAGACGGGTCAGCTGGTCGATGTCCACCTGGAGCGAGGTCATGACGCGAAACCCTGGCAGAGCACGGCTCTGCCAGGGCAATCGGCGTCACTCGCCCGAGCGAGCGGAAACAGGTCAGCCCTGGCGGGCCGCGATGCGTGCCGCGCGGGCGGCCAGGCGCTCGTCGAACTTACGGGCCTCGCCGTCCAGGCCGTTCATGAACAGGCCGAGCTCCTCCTGGGCCTTCTGGCCCTCGGGGCCGAGGCCGTCGATGTCCATGATCTTCAGGAAGCGGATCACGGGGCTCAGCACGTCGTCGTGGTGGATCCGCAGGTTGTAGACCCCGCCGATCGCCATCTGCGCGGCCATCCGCTCGAAGCCGGGCATGCCGTGTCCGGGCATCCGGAAGTTGACCACGACGTCCCGTACGGCCTGCATCGTCAGGTCCGGGGCGAGCTCGAAGGCCGCGCCCAGCAGGTTGCGATAGAAGACCATGTGCAGGTTCTCGTCCTGCGCGATGCGCGCCAGCATCCGGTCGCAGACCGGGTCACCGGACTGGTGGCCCGTGTTGCGGTGCGAGATGCGGGTGGCGAGCTCCTGGAAGGCCACGTACGCCACCGAGTGCAGCATGGAGTGGCGGTTGTCGGACTCGAACCCCTCCGACATGTGCTGCATGCGGAACGCTTCCAGCTTGTCCGGGTCCACGGCGCGCGAGGCCAGCAGGTAGTCGCGCATCACGATGCCGTGGCGGCCTTCCTCGGCCGTCCAGCGGTGCACCCAGGTGCCCCAGGCGCCGTTGCGACCGAAGAGCGAGGCGATCTCGTGGTGGTAGCTGGGGAGGTTGTCCTCGGTCAGCAGGTTCACGACCAGCGCGATCTTGCCGATGTCGGTGACCTTGGACTGCTGCGGGTCCCACGCTTCGCCGTCTTCGAAGAAGCCCGGGAAGTTCCGGCCGTCGCTCCACGGGACGTACTCGTGGGGCATCCAGTCCTTGGTGACCTTCAGATGGCGGTTGAGCTCCTTTTCGACCACCTCTTCCAGCGCGAACAGCAGCTTGGCGTCTGTCCACGCCTCCGAGCTGCCGAGGTGGGGAGAGGTGATCGTCACGGGTACTCCTGGGTGCAAAGCGAATTACCTACGGTTCCGTAGCCTACGGAGTCGTAGGTTAAGCGCGACATCAAGGCCAGCCAACCCCCGGGCGGGTGTATGTCCGGTTACATCCAGTTATCTGTGCAGTTTATGGGGGGTGTGAGAGGCCTCTCAGGGGACAAAATCACGCCGTCAGGTGGATCGAAACTTTTACTCTTGACGGCCGGAACGGGTTCCGCTTCGCCGCCGCCCGCCGCGCCGGGCGTCCGCGGGCGGCGGCGAAGCGGGCTCGCTCACTCGTGCCAGAGGGTCTCCCGGACCTCCTCGGCCGTGGTCGGCCGCAGCTCCCCGTCCAGCAGCAGCCACCGCGTGATGCCGATCGACTCCAGGAACGGCACGTCGTGGCTCGCCACCACCAGGGCGCCCTCGTAGGACTCCAGCGCCTCGGTCAGCTGCCGCACGCTCGCCAGGTCGAGATTGTTCGTCGGCTCGTCGAGCATGAGCAGCTGCGGTGCGGGCTCCGCCAGCAGCAGCGCCGCCAGCGCCGCCCGGAACCGTTCGCCGCCCGACAGCGTGCCGGCCGGCCGGTCCGCCCGGGCGCCCCGGAAGAGGAAGTGCGCGAGCCGGGCCCGGACCACGTTGTTCGTGGCCTGCGGGGCGAACCGCGCCACGTTCTCCACGACCGTCCGGCTCTCGTCGAGCACGTCCAGCCGCTGCGGCAGGAACCGCGTGGTCACGTGCGTCCGCGCCGCCCCGGACTGCGGTGCGAGCTGCCCCGCGACCGTGCGCAGCAGTGTGGTCTTCCCCGAGCCGTTGCGGCCCACCAGGGCGATGCGCTCCGGCCCCCGCAGCTCCCACTCGCCCCGTACGCGGGCCCCGTGGACCAGGCGCAGATCGCTCATGGTCAGCACGCGGCGCCCCGGCGGGACCTGCGTGGCGGGCAGCTTGATCCGGATCTCGTCGTCGTCGCGCACCGCCTCCACCGCCTGGTCCAGCCGCTCCTTCGCCTGCGCCAGCTTCTCGGTGTGCATGATCCGGTGCTTGCCGGCCGACTCCTGCGCCGCCCGCTTGCGCGCGCCCATCACGATCTTCGGCTCGCGCTTGTTCTCGGACATCTTCTGGCCGTACCGCTTGCGGCGCGCCAATTTGACCTGTGCGTCGGCCAGTTCGCGCTTCTGTCGCTGTACGTCGCCCTCCGCGACCCGGACCATCCGCTCGGCCGCGTCCTGCTCGGCGGCGAGCATCGCCTCGTAGTCCGTGAAGTTCCCGCCGTACCAGCGGACTTCGCCGTCGCGCAGATCGGCGATCTGATCGACCCGCTCCAGTAGTTCCCGGTCGTGGCTGACCACGAGCATCACCCCGGACCAGGACTCGACCGCCGCGTACAGCCGCCCCCGGGCGCGCAGGTCCAGGTTGTTGGTGGGCTCGTCCAGCAGCAGGACGTCGGGACGCGCGAGCAGCAGGGCGGCCAGCCGCAGCAGCACGGACTCGCCGCCCGAGAGCTCCCCGACGGTGCGGTCCAGGCCGATCCCGGCGAGACCGAGCTGGTCGAGCGCGGCCAGGGCCCGCTCCTCCACGTCCCAGTCGTCACCGACGGCGGTGAAGTTCGCCTCGGTGGCCTCGCCCGCCTCGATGGCGTGGAGGGCGGTGCGGACGGTGCGGATGCCGAGCGCCTCGTCCACGCGCAGCGCGGTGTCGAGGGTGACCGTCTGGGGGAGGTAGCCGACCGAGCCGGAGACGGACGACTGCCCGCCGGACGGGGTCAGTTCACCGGCGATCAGCTTCAACAGGGTGGACTTCCCGCAGCCGTTCAGGCCGATCAGACCGGTGCGGCCGGGACCGACGGCGAGCTGGAAACCGTCGAACACGGGAGTGCCGTCGGGCCAGTCGAAGGACAGGGCGGAGCAGGTGATGAAAGCAGGGGCGTGGCTCATGGAGGCCTCCAGGTTGCGTGAGTGGTGCGTGCAACGCGGGGAGACAGCCGACGCTCAGCCGGTGACGACGGGGGTCACGGTGGTGGGTTGGTCGGTGTCTCGAACCTCAGAAGAGCAATGTCCTGCTCCGTTTCGACGGCAATGGAACGTCAACGAAGCTACGGGCGGCCGGAGCCGCCCGCAATCGAATAATCGGCGGGCCGGATTCAGCAGGTGTCGCGCATCAGCTCGGCCAGGCTGTGGTCCATGTCGAGGTACAGGTGCTCCAGGCCCGGCGGCACCACGGTCGCCGCCCGCTCCAGGAAGCGGTGCAGCTCGGCCGTCAGCATCAGCACGATCGCGACGCCCTCCGCCGCGTGGAACTCGATCGTCGTCCGGTCACCGTCGTACGGGCGCACCCGTACGTCGCCACGGCCCGACGGGCGGTCCAGCCCGGACTCCAGCAGCTCGCGCGAGAAGGTCCACGAAACCGCGATCCCCTCCAGCGTCGCCGGGGCGGGGAAGGTCATCCGCACGGCGAACGGATCCGCACGGTCGTAGCAGAGGGTGACGGGAACCGTCTCGACCTTCGGCGCGGTGGCGACCAGACGGGCCTGTGCGGCCTGCTCGATGACAGTGATCAAGGCTCACTCCCTTGCGGCGGATCTGCTGCCGGGCTTTGGGGTGGAGTCCGGCAACCCGATAGACGCCGGAATCGGCAAATCCGTGCATGGGCAGTTGCGTGAGCTGTGTCACCGATTGGCCGGAACCCATCTGTGTGATCGCACAGAGTGACCGTGAGAGGGAAGCCGCCCGAAGGAGGGCCGGCGGTTCCCGCAGGACCCCGAGAGGCCCCAGAAGGGCTGGTTACCGATCACTCCACAGGCCCAAGGCTCGCCCGGATGGCGCTGCGCCCCTCCCGTCCGCCGTGGTCACGCCGCCTCCCCGCGCGTCCGGGGAGGCGCTCTGGACGGCGTCACCGGGGTGCGTTAGCTTCCGGCGCCATGAGACTTCTGGAAGTGGGAGTGGGCCTGTGCGCGGCGGCCCTGGTGGTGGGGGTGCTCGCCGCCCCCGCCCAGGCCGGGACGGCCACGGGGAACCCGGCCGGGGAACCGTCCGAACCGTCCGCCGGGGCCCTGGCGGCGCAGGACTTACGCGGCGCGGGCTGGGGGCTGAAGGACACCGGGAAGACCGCGCGCTTCCGGGGGCTCGCGGCGGTCAGCCGCAGCACGGCCTGGGTGGCCGGTTCCCAGGGGACCGTGCTGCGCACGGTGGACGGCGGCCGCAGCTGGCAGGACGTCTCGCCGCCCGGCGCGGTCGCGGAGGGGCTGGAGCTGCGCGACATCGAGGCCTTCGACGCGCGGCGCGCGGTGGCCCTGTCCATCGGGGAGGGCGAGGCCTCCAGGGTGCTGCGCACCGAGGACGGCGGCGCCACCTGGACCGAGACCTTCCGCAACCCCGACCCGCGCGCCTTCTACGACTGCCTGTCCTTCTTCGATGCCCGGCACGGACTGGCGATGAGCGATCCGGTGGACGGCCGGTTCCGCATCCTGTCCACGGACGACGGCGGACGGAACTGGCGGGTCGTGCCCGCCTCGGGCATGCCCGAGGCGTTGCCCGGCGAGGCGGGCTTCGCCGCGAGCGGCCAGTGCCTGGTCAGCGCGGGCCCGCGCGACGTCTGGCTGGCCACGGGCGGCGGGGCGAGCGCGCGGGTCCTGCACTCCGCGGACCGCGGCCTGACCTGGCGGGTCGCCGAATCCACCGTCCCCGCGGGCGACCCGGCGCGCGGGGTCTTCGCCCTCGCCTTCCGCGACCGTACGAGGGGACTCGCGGTCGGCGGCGACTACCGCACCGGGCAGGCCTCCCCGCAGGCCGCGGCCGTCTCCTCCGACGGGGGACGCAGCTGGCGGCAGGCAGCGGCCCCGCCGCCGGCGTACCGCTCGGGCGCGGCCTGGTTCCCGTACAGCCGGGGGACGGCCCTCGCGGTGGGACCGACGGGCACGGACGTGACCACCGACGGCGGCCGCAGCTGGCGGCCGCTGGAGCCGGGCTCCTTCGACACGGTCGACTGTGCGGCGGACACCGGGTGCTGGGCGGCGGGGGAGAAGGGCCGGGTGGCCCGGCTGGAGCGGCGCTGACCGGCCCCGCCGTCCGCGCCGGCGGACGCACACCTAGGCCACCGGGTTCTCCCGCACCGTGGCCAGGTCCGCCGAGGTCTTCGTGGCGATGAACTCGGTGATGCGGTAGGCGCAGACGCCCGCCACCGTGAAGGGGTCCTCGGCCGCGATCTTCTCGATCTCGGCCCGGGACACCCCGCCGGCGAGGATCACACCCCCGTCCCGCGGGACCTTGCGGCCCGACGCGAGGAAGACGCCCGCGGCGTAGTGGCCGTCCAGCCAGGCGATGTGGGCGTCCATCTCCTCCTCGACGGCCTCGACGGGGGCGGTGTAGGTGAGCTCCATGACGAACATGATCGCCAGGTTACTCTCGCTCCATCATGACGAGTGTGAAGACCCCGGCCGACGAGGCCGAAGCCCGGGCGATACAGGACGTACTGCGCCATCAGGTCGTCCTCACCGAGCCCGGCCCCCCACCCGGCCACGGCCTGGTCACGGGAGTGGACGTGGCCTACGACGACGAGCGCGACCTGGTCGCCGCCGCGGCCGTGGTGCTCGACGCCGCCACCCTGGAGGTCGTCGAGGAGGCCACCGCCGTCGGGCACGTCAGCTTCCCGTACGTGCCCGGGCTGCTCGCCTTCCGCGAGCTGCCGACCGTACTGGCCGCCCTCGACGCCCTGACCACCGGGCCCGGCCTCGTCGTCTGCGACGGCTACGGCCTCGCCCACCCGCGCGGCTTCGGCCTCGCCTGCCACCTCGGCGTGGTCACCGGGCTCCCCACGATGGGCGTCGCGAAGAACCCGTTCACCTTCACCCACGAGGAACCGGGAGCCCGGCGGGGCGACGCCGCCGCGCTGCTCGCGGCCGACGGGGCCGAGGTCGGGCGGGCGCTGCGGACGCAGGACGGGATCAAGCCGGTCTACGTCTCCGTCGGGCACCGGGTCTCGCTCGACAACGCCTGCGCGCACGCCCTCGCCCTGAGCCCCCGCTTCCGGATCCCCGAGACCACCCGGCACGCCGACTCCCTCTGCCGCCGCGCCCTGCGCGAGGCCACCGCCTAAGCCCTGTCCGGGCGACCGCGCGCGTCAGCGGGCGTCGGCCACCCGGAAGGCGATCCCCGCCTTCTGCAGGCGGGTGACGAGGGCGTCGCCCATCGCCACGGCCGTCGTCAGCTGTCCGGCGGCCTCCGGCAGGGCGTCGTAGGCCAGGCACAGCGCCGACTCCGCCAGCATCTTCGCCGTCTCCCCGTAGCCCGGGTCGCCGCCCGACACCTCGGTGAACACGCGGCGGCCGCCGCCCTCGCCCACGAACCGCAGGCTGAACCAGCTGCGCGCGCGGCGCTCCGCGTCCGGCCCCAGGCCCGGCTCCCAGCGGTTCATCAGCCACTGCCGGGCCTGCGGCACCTGCGCCAGGGCCACCGTCGCGCCCAGCGCCGCCGTACCGCCGACCGCGACCGGGAGGTGCTTGACGGAGGCGTAGTGCCGGTAGCGGAAGTCCGGGCCGTACCGCTCCAGGGCGGCCGCCGACCGGGCCACGATCCGCGGGTCCAGGGTGGGCAGGGGCATCGCCCAGGTGCCGGTCTCCCGGCTGAACCGCGGCGCGCCCGCCGGCCCGCGGGCCCGCCGCCCGAGCAGCCGCGGCTCGTGCAGCCGGCGCTCCCGGGCGGCGGCCAGGGTCTGGGGGCCGCGGGACAGCGCGGTCAGCGCGGAGGCCAAAGTCCCGCCGGAGAAGAGGGCGTTGGACCGCACGAACCCGTCGACCGTCAGCGGCACGCCCTCCGGCAGCTGCCGGACCGTGAAGTACGCCCCGAGGTCGGCCGGGATCGAGTCGAAGCCGCAGGCGTGGACGAGGCGAGCACCGGTCTCCCGGGCCCGCGCGTCGTGCTCCACGTACATCCGGTCCACGAACTCCGGCTCGCCGGTGAGGTCCACGTAGTCCGTGCCCGCGCGGGCGCAGGCGGCCACGAGCTCGGCCCCGTACCAGACGTACGGGCCCACGGTCGTGGCCAGCACCCGCGTGGACGCGGCCAGCTCGCGCAGGGCCCCGGCGTCGGCGGCGTCCGCCCGCAGCAGCGGCAGCCCCGCGCACGCCGGATCGATCGCGGCCAGCCGCTCGCGCAGCCGCTCCAGCTTCGCGAGGTCACGGCCGGCGAGCGCCCACCGGCAGCCCGCGGGCGCGTGGGCGGCCAGGTACTCGGCGGTGAGCGCCCCCACGAACCCGGTGGCGCCGAAGAGCACGACGTCGTAGGCCCGTTCCGGCCGGTCCTGCGGGACCCGTGCGTTCATGAGCGCTCCTCCCAGGTGGGTGTCGGTGGTGTCGGGGGCCGAGGCTAGCGTGACGCCCGGCCGTCCGCGCGGGCAGGTGTGACGGGAACCGTCCCTGATACGAACAGCGCCCCGGGAACGGCCTTGCGGCCGCGCCCGGGGCGCTGCGAGAGCCACCTGCCGGTGGATCAGCCCTGCTGGTACAGGCCGAAGAGGTCGACGACGAGGTCGATGTCCTCCCAGCCCTGGTTCCAGAAGTCGACGATGCCGTTGCTTCCGGTGCTCGCCTGGACCAGGTTCGGGACGGTGTCGCCCTTCGTCCAGTTCAGGTTCGAGGAGTTGGGCGGCGTCGGCCAGGTCTCGGTGCCGTTGTCGTAGTCGTCCATCGAGTTCGGGTCCGGGGTGACCGTGAGGAACCCGTCGCCGTTCGTGTTGGTGACCGTGGAGTTCATCACGAAGCCCGTGATGCTCGGCGCGTCGTACGAGAGCGGCATGTAGACGTAGCTACGGGCGCCCAGCGGGCCCCAGGCCCAGGTCGCCGCGTCGCGGGTGTCGAGCAGACGCTCCGGCTCGAGCGGCACGAAGGCGCTCGTGCTGTCCTTGCTGTAGAAGCCCACGACGTCGACGACGACGTCGGTGCCCGCCCAGGCGCCGTTGAAGACGCTGATCCTGCCGTCCGCGCCGACGGGCACGATCACCGAGTTGGCGATCGTCTGGCCGGGGGTGAAGTTCAGGTTGGACGCGGTCGGGGTGGCGCCGCCGCCCGGGAAGACCGACAGGTGGCCGGACTCCTTCGGGTTGGTGACGGTCACGTTGAGCGCCACGGCGGTGATGCCCTGGGGCACGCCGCGCAGGCCGCTGATCTGGGTGGAGAAGGTCTTGCGCCCGCCGAGCTGGCCCTTGACCGTGCCGAGGCCCTCGCGGGTGTCGACGAAGCGGGACGGGGTGATCGGGGTGTAGCCGCTGGACTGGGTGGAGCTGAAGTAGCCCGTGACGTCCGCGATCAGGTCGACCGACTGGCCGCCGCGGTTGGCGAGCTCCACGTAGCCGTTCTTGCCGACCGGCACGATCACCAGGTTCGGGACGGTCTGACCGGCCTTGAAGTTGACGTTCGAGGTGGTCGGACGGACGGTGCCCTCGGGGAACGCGGTGATGTGTCCGGCGCTCGTGGTGTTGGTCACCGTGATGTTGAGGACCACGGCGGTGACCCCGGCGGGGATCGTGCCGTTGCCGCCGACCTTCACGCGGGTGGAGCTGTACGGGGCGACCTTGCCCTTGACCGCGCCGGTCCCGTCGCGGGTGTCCAGCAGGCGGGTGGGCGCGTACGGGGTGAAGTCCGAGCCCTGGGTGACGAAGACGACCTCGTTCACGGCCGACACGGCGTTGGCGGTGTCCTTGACGGTGACCTTGACCGTGTAGGAGCCGACCTCGGCGTAGGTGTGCGGCGTGGTCAGCGTGGTGTCGCCGGACGCGCTCAGCACGTCCGTCGTGCCGTCGCCCCAGGCGATGGTGACCTCGAGCGCGCTGGGGGCGCTCGTGATGACGGTGTCGAGCTCGACCCCGTGCGCCGTGGTGCCGTAGGCGTACACACCGACCGCGAGGTCGGGGTTGGCGGCGACGGACAGCGCCTGCGGAGCGGCGGCCGCCCCGGCCTTCCCGGCGGGCAGGGCCTTGCGGACCGAGCGCTCGGCGGGGCTGGTGAAGGTGTGACCCTTCGACTTGGAACCCTTGGCCTTGCCCAGGTCCAGGTCGGGAACGGTCGCACCGTGGGCGTCGGGGTGGGCCGGGTCGGCCTGTGCCACGCCCGGGATGAGACCCACGCCTGCTGCGATTGCGGCAGCGGAAATTACAAGTCGGCGACTGCGCACCGGCCCCCCATTATTTCTGGTTGAACGCTTGAACAAGTTCGAAAGCGTGTTCAGAGTACACAGCCGCACGGCGATTGATCAGGGGGGTGGCGCTACATCTTGGCCTCGCTTTCGCCGATCCAAACATCAGGCACCGACCGATACCGGCCCAACGCCGCCCGGGGGCTTGTGCTCGGTGGAGCACGTTCCTAGCATCACCGGTGTTACATCAGTTGTGTCACACAGTCGGACACCATCCACGGACACCATCCACGGACACCATCCACACCGGAGACGCTGGGGGCTCGATGGCAGTGACAGGCAACGGCGGCGGGGACGCGAGCGGGCGGGGGCCGCTCGCCGGACTGCGCGTCGTCGAGTTGGCCGGCATCGGCCCCGGACCCTTCGCCGCCATGCTCCTCGCCGACCTCGGCGCGGACGTCGTACGGGTGGACCGGCCCGGCGGCGGCGGGCTCGCGGTCGATCCCGCCTACGACCTCACCAACCGCGGCAAGCGCTCCGTCCTGCTCGACCTGAAGTCCGCCGACGGGCCCGCCCGCGTCCTGGACCTGGTCGAGCGGGCCGACGTCCTCGTCGAGGGGTTCCGCCCCGGGGTCGCCGAACGGCTCGGCGTCGGCCCCGCCGACTGCCACGCCCGCAACCCGAAGCTCGTCTACGGCCGGATGACCGGCTGGGGCCAGGAAGGCCCGCTCGCGCAGACCGCGGGCCACGACATCGCGTACATCGCCGTCACCGGCGCCCTCGGCATGATCGGCAACCCGGGGGAGCCCCCGGCCGTCCCCGCCAACCTGGTCGGGGACTACGCGGGCGGCTCGCTCTACCTGGTGATCGGGGTCCTCGCCGCCCTCCAGCACGCCCGGACCACCGGCACCGGCCAGGTCGTCGACGCGGCCATCGTCGACGGCACCGCCCACCTCACCGCCATGATCCACGGGATGATGGCGGCCGGCGGCTGGCAGGACCGCCGCGGCGCCAACCTGCTCGACGGCGGCTGCCCCTTCTACGGCACCTACGAGACCTCCGACGGCGGGTACATGGCGGTCGGCGCGCTGGAGCAGCAGTTCTACGACACCTTCGTGGAACTCCTCGGCATCGCGGACCGGGCCCCGGCCCGCAAGGACCCGGCCCGCTGGGGCGAGCTGCGCGAGGTGGTCGCCGCACGCTTCAGGACCCGTACCCGCGAGGAGTGGACGGCGGTCTTCGAGGGCACCGACGCCTGTGTGGCGCCCGTGCTCTCGCTGCGCGAGGCCCCGCACCACCCGCACCTGGCCGCCCGCGCCACCTTCACCGAGTGCGGCGGGATCACCCAGCCCGCGCCGGCGCCCCGCTTCTCCGCGACCCCCGCCGCCGTCACCGGCGGCCCGGCCCGGCCGGGGGCGCACACCGATTCCGTGGCCGCCGACTGGGACGTACCGGCCCTGCTCCCGAAGGACGCCTGATGGAACTGTCGATGATGCTCGACTACGCCGGCGACCCGCGGCAGGCGGCGGACCGGGCGGCCGAGCTGGAGGCCGCCGGGCTCGACGCCGTGTGGGTGGCCGAGGCCTGGGGCTTCGACTCCCCGACGATCATGGGCTACCTGGCCGCCCGTACCGAGCGCGTGAAGATCGGCTCGGCCATCCTCAACGTCTACTCGCGCACCCCCGGCCTCATCGCGCAGACCGCCGCCGGCCTGGACGCGCTCTCCGGCGGCCGGGCCCTGCTCGGCCTCGGCGCCTCCGGCCCGCAGGTCGTCGAGGGCTGGCACGGGAAGCCGTACGACAAGCCGCTCGGCCGGACCCGCGAGACCGTCGAGCTGTGCCGCCGCATCTGGCGCCGCGAGACGATCGACCACCACGGCATCACCGACATGCCGCTGCCCCCGGAGCGGGGCAGCGGGCTCGGCAAGCCCCTGAAGATCCTCACCCGGCCGGTGCGCGACGCGATCCCCGTCTACATCGCCTCGCTCGGTCCGGCCAACGTGCGGATGACCGCCGAGATCGCCGACGGCTGGCTGCCGACCCTCTTCATCCCGGAGAAGGCCGGCGCGGTGTGGGGCGGCCCCCTCGCCGAGGGCGCGGCCAAGCGGGCGCCGGAGCTCGGCCCGCTCCAGACCGTCGCCGGAGGCCTGCTCGCCATCGGCGAGGACGCGGCCGCCGTACGGGACCTCACGCGCCCGCAGATCGCCCTGTACGTCGGCGGCATGGGCGCGGTCGGCAAGAACTTCTACAACGACCTCGCCGTGGCCTACGGCTACGAGCAGGAGGCCCGCACGATCCAGGAGCTCTACCTCTCCGGCCGCAAGCGCGACGCGGCCGCCGCCGTACCGGACGAGTTCTGCGAGCTGATGACCCTGTGCGGGCCCGAGGGCTACGTGCGCGAGCGCGTCGAGGCCTTCCGGGAGGCGGGCGTCACCATGCTCAACGTCACTCCCGTCGGGCCGGAGCCGGCCCGGCTGATCGAGACCGTCAAGAACTGGCTTTAGGGAGCCGACCGATGAAACGCCAGATCTTCGACGCCGACCACGAGGCGTTCCGCGAGACCGTGCGCACCTTCCTCACCAAGGAGGTGCTGCCGCACTACGAGCAGTGGGAGAAGGACGGCATCGTCAGCCGCGAGGCCTGGCGGGCCGCCGGCCGGCAGGGGCTGCTGGGCCTCGCCGTCCCCGAGGAGTACGGCGGGGGCGGGAACACCGACTTCCGCTACGCCGCCGTGATCGCGGAGGAGTTCACCCGCGCGGGCGCCCCCGGGCTGGCCATCGGCCTGCACAACGACATCATCGGCCCGTACCTGACCTCGCTCGCCACCGAGGAGCAGAAGCGCCGCTGGCTGCCCGGATTCTGTTCCGGGGAGACCATCACCGCCATCGCGATGACCGAGCCGGGGGCGGGCTCCGACCTCCAGGGGATCCGGACCACCGCCGAGGACCGCGGCGACCACTGGGTGCTGAACGGCTCGAAGACCTTCATCTCCAACGGCATCCTGGCCGACCTCGTGATCGTGGTCGCGAAGACCACCCCGGAGGGCGGGGCGCACGGACTGTCGCTCCTCGTGGTCGAGCGCGGCGCGGAGGGCTTCGAGCGCGGCCGCAACCTCGACAAAATAGGCCAGAAGTCCCAGGACACCGCCGAGCTGTTCTTCACCGACGTCCGCGTCCCGAAGGAGAACCTGCTCGGCGAGCTGAACGGCGCCTTCGTCCACCTGATGACCAATCTCGCGCAGGAGCGCATGGGCATCGCGATGGCCGGCATCGCCGCCGCCGAACACCTGCTGGAGATCACCACGCGGTACGTGAAGGAGCGGGAGGCCTTCGGCCGCCCGCTGTCCAAGCACCAGCACATCCGCTTCGAGATCGCGGAGATGGCCACCGAGGTCGCGGTCACCCGGACCTTCCTCGACCGGTGCATCACCGACCACTCGAACGGCGAACTGGACCACGTGCACGCCTCGATGGCCAAGTGGTGGGCCACCGAGCTGCAGAAGCGCGTCGCCGACCGCTGTCTGCAACTCCACGGAGGCTACGGATACATGACCGAATACCGGGTCGCGCGGGCCTTCACCGACGGCCGCGTCCAGACCATCTACGGCGGCACGACCGAGATCATGAAAGAGATCATCGGCCGCTCCCTCCTCGGCTGAACCTCTCCGCAACCCTTCCGCCCGGAACACTCCGAAAGGCTTGACCAGTGAGCACCGAAGCTTACGTATACGACGCGATCCGCACCCCGCGCGGCCGCGGCAAGGCCAATGGCTCCCTGCACGGCACCAAGCCGATCGACCTGGTCGTCGGACTCATCGACGCCCTGCGCGAGCGCAACCCCGGCCTGGACCCCGCCACCATCGACGACATCGTGCTCGGCGTCGTCGGCCCGGTCGGCGACCAGGGCTCCGACATCGCCCGGATCGCGGCCATCGCCGCGGGTCTCCCGGACACCGTGGCCGGCGTACAGGAGAACCGCTTCTGCGCCTCCGGCCTGGAGGCCGTCAACCTGGCCGCCGCCAAGGTCCGTTCCGGCTGGGAGGACCTGGTCCTCGCGGGCGGCGTGGAGTCCATGTCCCGCGTCCCGATGGCCTCGGACGGCGGCGCCTGGTTCAACGACCCGATGACGAACTGGGACGTCAACTTCGTCCCGCAGGGCATCGGCGCCGACCTGATCGCCACCATCGAGGGATTCTCCCGGCGTGACGTGGACGAGTACGCCGCCCTCTCGCAGGAGCGAGCCGCCGCCGCCATCAAGGAGGGCCGCTTCGCGAAGTCGGTCGTCCCGGTCACCGACCGCAACGGCCTGGTCGTCCTGGACCACGACGAGTTCGTCCGCCCCGGCACCACCGCCGACACCCTCGCCAAGCTGAAGCCCTCCTTCGCGGACATCGGCGAGCTCGGCGGCTTCGACGCCGTCGCGCTGCAGAAGTACCACTGGGTCGAGAAGATCGACCACGTCCACCACGCGGGCAACTCCTCCGGCATCGTCGACGGCGCCTCGCTCGTCGCCATCGGCTCCCGCGAGGCGGGGGAGCGCAACGGGCTGACCCCGCGCGCCCGGATCGTCTCCGCCGCCGTGTCGGGCTCCGAGCCCACCATCATGCTCACCGGGCCCGCCCCGGCCACCCGCAAGGCGCTCGCCAAGGCCGGCCTGACCATCGACGACATCGACCTGGTCGAGATCAACGAGGCCTTCGCCGGCGTCGTGCTGCGCTTCGTCAAGGACATGGGCCTGTCCCTCGACAAGGTCAACGTCAACGGCGGCGCCATCGCACTCGGCCACCCGCTCGGCGCCACCGGCGCGATGATCCTCGGCACGATCGTCGACGAGCTGGAGCGCCGGGACAAGCGCTACGGGCTCGTCACCCTCTGCGTCGGCGGCGGCATGGGCGTCGCCACCATCGTCGAACGCCTCTGAACCGTCCTGTCCCCAGACCCTCCTCCGCACGGACCGACACGAAAGCAGTGACCATGAGCGAGTCCACCACGATCCGCTGGGAACAGGACGAGACCGGCGTCGTCACCTTGATCCTCGACGACCCGGGCCAGTCCGCCAACACGATGAACCAGGCCTTCAAGGACTCCATCGCGGCGATCGCCGACCGCGCCGAGGCCGAGAAGGACTCCATCCGCGGCATCATCTACACCTCCGCCAAGAAGACCTTCTTCGCGGGCGGCGACCTCAAGGACATGATCCGGCTGCGCCCCGAGCACGCGCAGCTCGCCTTCGACACCGGCACCGAGATCAAGCGCTCCCTGCGCCGCATCGAGACCCTCGGCAAGCCCGTCGTCGGCGCGATCAACGGCGCGGCCCTGGGCGGCGGTTACGAGATCTGCCTCGCCTCCCACCACCGCGTGGCCCTCGACGCCCCCGGCTCCAAGATCGGCCTGCCCGAGGTCACCCTCGGCCTGCTCCCGGCCGGCGGCGGCGTCACCCGCACCGTCCGCCTGATGGGCATCGCCGACGCGCTGCTCAAGGTGCTGCTCCAGGGCACCCAGTACAACCCGAGGCGCGCCCTGGAGAACGGCCTGGTCCACGAACTGGCCGAGACCCCCGAGGACATGCTCGCCAAGGCCCGCGCCTTCATCGACGCGAACCCCGAGTCGAAGCAGCCCTGGGACGTACCCGGCTACAAGATCCCGGGCGGTACGCCGTCCAACCCGAGGTTCGCCGCGAACCTCCCGGCTTTCCCGGCCAACCTGAAGAAGCAGCTGAACGGGGCCCCGTACCCGGCCCCGCGCAACATCCTGGCCTGTGCCGTCGAGGGCGCCCAGGTGGACTTCGAGACCGCGCTGACCATCGAGGCCCGCTACTTCACCGAGCTGGTCACCGGGCAGACCGCGAAGAACATGATCCAGGCGTTCTTCTTCGACCTCCAGGCCGTCAACGCAGGCCGCAGCCGGCCGCAGGGGATCGAGCCGCGCAAGGTCCGCAAGGTCGCCGTCCTCGGCGCCGGGATGATGGGCGCGGGCATCGCGTACTCCTGCGCCCGCGCGGGCATCGAGGTGGTGCTGAAGGACGTCAGCGCCGAGGCCGCCGCCAAGGGCAAGGCGTACTCCGAGAAGCTCCTCGACAAGGCCGTCTCCCGCGGCCGGAGCACCGAGGCCCAGCGTGCCGAGCTGCTCGCCCGGATCACCCCGACCGCGGACGCCGCCGACCTGGCGGGCTGCGACGCCGTCATCGAGGCCGTCTTCGAGGACACCTCCCTCAAGCACAAGGTGTTCCAGGAGATCCAGGACGTCATCGCGCCCGACGCGCTGCTGTGCTCCAACACCTCCACCCTGCCGATCTCCGGCCTCGCGGAGGGCGTGAAGCGGCCCGCCGACTTCATCGGGCTGCACTTCTTCTCGCCCGTCGACAAGATGCCGCTCGTCGAGATCATCAAGGGGGAGCAGACCGGCGACGAGGCCATCGCCCGCGCCTTCGACCTGGTCCGCCAGATCAACAAGACCCCGATCGTGGTCAACGACTCGCGCGGCTTCTTCACCTCCCGCGTCATCGGCCAGTTCATCAACGAAGGCGTGGCCATGGTCGGCGAGGGCATCGAGCCCGCATCGATCGAGCAGGCCGCCGCCCAGGCCGGCTACCCGGCCAAGGTGCTCTCGCTGATGGACGAGCTCACCCTCACCCTGCCGCGCAAGATCCGCAACGAGACCCGCAAGGCCTTCGAGGCCGAGGGCCGGGCCTGGACCGAGCACCCCGCCGACACCGTCATCGACCGGATGGTCGACGAGTTCGGCCGCCCGGGCCGCAGCGGCGGGGCCGGCTTCTACGCGTACGACGAGGCGGGCAAGCGCGCCGGCATCTGGCCGGGCCTGCGCGAGCACTTCGCCAAGCCGGACGCCGAGATCCCGTTCGAGGACATGAAGGAGCGGATGCTCTTCTCCGAGGCGGTGGACACCGTCCGCTGTCTCGACGAGGGCGTCCTCACCTCGATCGCCGACGCCAACATCGGCTCCATCATGGGCATCGGCTTCCCGGCCTGGACCGGCGGCGTGATCCAGTACATCAACGGGTACGAGGGCGGTCTGCCGGGCTTCGTCGCCCGCGCCCGCGAGCTCGCCGCGGAGTACGGCGAGCGTTTCACCCCGCCCGCCTCCCTCGTGGAGAAGGCCGAGCGCGGCGAGACGTACGGCGACTGATCCCGGCCGCCCCGGACCCGCCCGCGAGCGGGCCCGGGGCGGTCACCGCCTACCGGCCGGAGTCGGACAGGAAGGCGAACGTCGTACGCGCCCCGGCGCCGTCCGGGGCGGACCAGCGGGCCAGCACCCGCCCCCGGACGCGGTCCGCGGCGGGGTCGGGTCCCGTACGCAGCTCCCGGACCAGGGTCAGGTCCAGCACCGGCCGCTCCAGCCCCACCGGGCCCACGGCGACGACGGTGCCGTCGGCGGTGTCCGTCACGAGCCATGGACCGGACAGGCCCGCCGGCACCCCGGCCCCCTCGGAACGGACCTCGACCGTCGGGTCGGGAACACCGCTCTCGTTCTGGTTCTGCGCCGCGGCACGGCCCGCCAGCAGGGCGAGCGACTGCTCGACCATGACCGGGTCGTGGGCGCCGTCGTAGATCCAGCGCCGGCCCAGCACCCCGTGCTCGGAGGTGCCGATCAGGCCCTCCTCCGAGCCCTCCAGGGGCGCCCCGCGGTAGGTGAGCGGGACCTGGTAGGTGACGGGCGTGTCCCCCGAGACGTCGGTGACCACCATGAACTCGATGCCCACCTCGCCCTCGGGGTCGTCGAGCCGGAAGCCTCCGGCCCTGGCGAGGGCGGCAGGTCCCTTCGCGCCCCGGTACCAGGGCCGCGACGGGAGCCAGTCGGCGAGGAGTTCGAGTTTGCCGGGCGACATCGTGGTGCGGTGAATGACTGCCATGGCACGAACCTACCCGGCTTCGTCACCGCGCCCGCGAACCGGCCGTCCGGGTCAGGGCAGCGTCCGGAAGACCTCGGCCACGAGGGAGAAGACGACGACCCGGAACAGGAGCAGCCCGGCGACGACGGCGCCGCCCACGAGGTTGGTCCTGGCGGGGGATGCGTCCGCCGAGGGCCGTCAGGTCGACCAGGCGGCGCAGGCCCGGCTGCTTCCGCGGCTAGGGTCCGCCGGGTGCCTCGCCGGACACGAACGCCGCCCGCAGTTCCTCCCGTAGCGACCGCTGGAAGGCCGTCACCAGGGCCTGGACCACCATCGGCTGCATGTGCGCCGACAGCGCCTTCATCGACTCCACCCGCTCCGGATCGCTCTCGTCCCGCGTGAACGGGCCCCACACCTCGTCCCGGAACAGCGCCGTCAGCTCGTGCGCGGCCGACCTGGTGTGCTCCATCAGCACCCTGCGCGCCGCCAGGATCGTCTCGTGCGCGATCGGCACGTCGAGCAGCGCGACTCCCAGCCGCAGCAGCCCCACGTCCACCCGGAACCCCTCGCCCGAGGCGGCGAGCACGTTCATCGCCGTCAGCCGCCGCACGTCGGTGTCCGACAGGCCCCGCCCGGCCCGCTTCTCCAGCTCCTCGCGCGAGACCTCCCGGGCCGCGTCCGGAGCCCAACTGGCCACCATCGCCCGGTGGATCGCCAGGTCGTGGGCGCTCAGGTCGTCGGGCAGCGCGTCCAGATAGCGCTCGATGGCGGACAGGGTCATGCCCTGGTGCTGCAGCTCCTCGATCAGGGCCAGCCGGGACAGGTGCTCCGGCCCGTAGTGGCCCACCCGACGAGGGCCGATCACGGGAGGGGGCAAAAGCCCGCGGGTGCTGTAGAACCGTACGGTGCGCACGGTGACACCCGCCCTGGCCGCCAGCTCGTCGACGGTGAGCATCGGCTCGGTTGCCTGGTCGGCCATCGTCTGCGCCTCGCTCTCTGCTCCACAGCTTGGGTTCAACAGTATTGCTGTCGCACCAACGATGTGAAACGGCCAGGAGCTGCCCATGACCACGAACCTGCGACTGCCCGGGCGACCGGAAGAGATCACCCTCCCCGCCCTGCTGGCCCGCAACGCCGCCGAGCACGGGGACCTCCCCGCCCTCTCGTGGCGCGCCGGCCCCGGATCCGCCGACTGGGCGACCCTCACCTGGAGCGAGGTCCGCCGCAAGGTGGCCGCCCTCGCCTCCGGCTACGCCGCCCTCGGCGTCGAGCGCGGCGAGCACGTCCTGATGATGATGGGCAACCGTCCCGAGCACTGGCTCAGCGACCTCGCCCTCGTCCACCTCGGCGCCGTGCCCGTCACCGTGTACGGGACCTCCGCGCCCGAGCAGATCGCCCACATCGCCCGCCACAGCCGGGCCAGGGTCGCCGTCGTCGAGGGCGCCCGCGAACTCCGGCGGTGGGAGCCGCTGCTGGCCGACGCGACCGTTCCGCTGGAACGCCTCGTCGTGGCCGAGGCGGCCGACGCGGGCGGGCACTCCACGTACGGCTCCCTGCACGCGAGCGGGGCCCGGCTGCACCGCGCCGACGCCTTCGACAAGGCCTGGCAGGAGACGCGCCCCGAGGACCCGCTGACCGTCGTCTACACCTCCGGGACCACCGGCGACCCCAAGGGCGTGCGGCTGACCCACCGCAACCTCATGCTCCAGGCCATCCGCCTCGACCGGCACGTGGACCTGCCCGAGCACGCCGAGCACCTCTGCTACCTGCCGTTCGCGCACATCGCCGAGCGGGTCCTCGGCATCTACCTGCCCCTGCTGCGGGCCGCGCACGTACGGCTGTGCGCCGACCCCACCGCCGTGGCGGGGGCGGTCCGCGAACTGCACCCGGTGCAGTTCTTCGGCGTGCCCCGCGTGTGGGAGAAGCTCGCCGCCTCGGTCCGCGCGGTCCTCGCGCAGCTGCCCGAGGCACAGCGCACGGCCATCGAGGCCGCGAACGACCTGGCCCGCGCCCGGGCCGGTCACCGGGAGCGGGGCGAGGAGGTGCCGGCCGCGCTCGAAGCCTCGTACGCCGGGGCGAAGGAGCAGGTGCTGGACCCGCTGCTGCGGCTGGCCGGGCTGGACCGGCTGATGTGGACGGCCAGTGCCACCGCGCCGATGCCCATCGACGTGGTCCGCTTCTGGGCCGGCTGGGGCATCACGATCATGGACGCCTGGGGGCTCACCGAGACGGCGGGCGTCTGCACGGTCAACAGCCCGGACCGTTTCCGGCTCGGCTCGGTGGGCCGCCCGATCGAGGGGCTGGAGCTGAGGCTCGCCGAGGACGGGGAGATCTTCACCCGCGGCGCGACCGTCTTCGGCGGCTATCTGCGGCCGGACGGCACGCTGGAGAGCGCGTCCGACGCCGAGGGCTGGTTCCCCACCGGGGACGTGGGCCGGCTCGACGAGGACGGGTTCCTCTGGCTGACCGACCGCAAGAAGGAACTGATCATCACCTCGAACGGCAAGAACGTCTCGCCGGCGCTGGTGGAGAACACGGTCAAGGAGCATCCCCTGATCGGCCAGGCCCTGGTCCACGGCGACGGCCGGTCCTACCTCGTCGCCCTGCTGGTCCTGGACCCCGAACTGGCCCCGGTCTGGGCCGCCGCCCGGGGCATCGAGGCCGCCACCCCCGCCGAGCTCGCCGCGCACCCGGCCGTCCGGGAGGAGATCGCCCGCGCGGTCGAGGCGGCCAACGCCCGGCTCAACCGGACCGAGCAGATCAAGCGGTACCGGCTGCTGACCGGGGAGTGGGGGCCCGACAGCGGGGAACTCACGCCCTCGCTCAAGCTCCGCCGCCGGGTGATCCGCGACAAGTACGGCGCACTGATCGACGGACTGTACGAGGAGCCCTACGAGGCCCCGTGACCGGTTGAGCCGGCGCACCGCACCCGGGGGGACGGACCGGGTGCGGTGCGCGCGGCCGCTAGCGGCCGATCAGCGGGTAGTGGTCGGAGAGGTTGGTGTAGGTGTAGGAGGTGCCCCAGCTGGAGACCGTCCAGGGCGCCGACTGCTCCTTGACCACGTTGTTCTCCCAGCCCGCCGGACGGGCGTTGCCCTTGCGGTAGAGGACGTAGTCCAGGTCCTCGCGCGGGTCGGTCGGGTAGCGGTAGTTCGCTATGGAGTTCAGGGCCGTGTCGAAGGAGTACGGGTGGCCCGTGCGCGTGTCGGAGCCCGCCAGGTCGGCGTTGGCGAGCAGGGCGGCGTACTCGGGCGTGCGCGAGTCGACGTTCAGGTCGCCCGCCACGATGACCTGCTCGCTCGCCGGGATGTCCTTCCCGTCGAGGAAGGCGTCGATCGCGCGGAACTGGCGGGCACGCATGTCCGCCGCCTCGCCCGCGCCGCAGCCCGGGTCGGTGGACTGCGCGTGCGTGCCGACCACGTGCACCTTCGTGCCGTTCACGTTCAGCACCACGTAGGCGAAGCCCTTGTTGGACCACCAGTCGGCGCCACAGGCGTCCTTGTAGACCACCTGCTCCTTGCGGACGATCGGCCACTTGCTCAGGATCGTCACGCCGCCGTCCTCCGGGGTGGTGGAGGAGTAGGCGCCGCCCGTGGCGTCCCAGCCGCTCTTGCTGCGGCCGACGACCGGGGTCTGGTACGGGTACTGCGCGGCCGAGTTGGCCTTCAGCGCGTCCGACGCGCCGTTGTCGAAGGCCTCCTGGAGCACCACCACGTCGTGGCCCCGGTAGAAGGAGGCCTTGGGGATCTCCGCGGCCCGGTGGTCCTGGCCCCAGTTCGGGTAGAGGCTCTTGCTCATCAGGAACACGTTGTACGACAGGACGCTGAGCCGCGGGGCGGCGGCGCCCTCCGCGGCCGTGGCGGCGGGCGCGGAGGTGGCGGCCAGGGCGCCGGCGGCGACCGCCGCTACGGCCGCCGCGGCGGCACGGTGGCGACGGGGGGAGTTCTGCGGCATGGGGGACTCCATCATTCCTGCGGGAAGATCGGCTCCGTCATCCAAGCAGCCGCGGTTACCTCTGGGTAACACCCGTGCAGCGACTTTCTGTCCGGCGCGGGGCCATCTGGCTCTCGCATACTGGTGACATGGAAAGAACGGCAGCCCACGCGTCCGAAAGCGGCCCCGCGCGCCCCCGCACCGACCCCGAGCCGCCGCCTCCGGGCGGGGTGCTGTGGACCATCGCCGGCGACGTCCGGGCCCTGCTGATGCTGCCCGCCGCCTTCACCCTGCAGGTCGCCCACCCCGCGATCGGGGCCGGCGTCGACCAGTACTCCGTCTTCCGCACCGACCCCTGGGGCCGCGGCGAGCGCTCGCTGCGCTCGGTCCAGCTGTGGGTGTACGGCGGGGAGGAAGCCGCCGAGGAGGGCCGCCGGGTACGCCGCCTGCACAAGGAGATCCAGGGCACCGACACCCGCGGCCGGCGCTACCACTCCCTCGACCCCGCCTGCTACTCCTGGGTGCACGCCACCGGCTTCCCCGTCTACCTGTACGCCGGGCGCTACCTGCTGCGCCGCTTCACCCCCGCCCAGGAGCGGCAGCTCTACCGGGAGTGGCTGCAGGTGGGCCGGATCCTCGGCATCCACGACCGGGACATGCCGCAGAGCATCGAGGAGTACTGGACCTACTGGGGCCGGATGCTGGCCGAGGAGATAGAGCCCACCAAGGTCGCCCGCGAGCTGATCGCCACCGATGTGCCGCTGCCGCGGCCCGAGTCCGGATCCCTCGCCGTACGCCTGCTGCTGCGGCTCACCTGGCCCGTCCTGCGGGCCGCGTTCCTGCACCTGCGGGCCTTCGTCACCGTCGGGTACATGCCGCCCGAGGCGCGGGCCGCCCTCGGACTGGAGTGGAGCCCGGCCCAGGAGCGCAGGCTCCGCGGGTTCAGCACGGCCCTGCGGCTCCTCGTACCGCTGCTGCCCGAGCGGCTGCGGTACCTCCCCATCGCGCGGGCGGCGCGAGCCCGATGGCGCGCCGCCGCCCGCTGACGGGACTCAGTGCTCGTCGTGCGCGTGGATCGTGTTCGTCTCCGCGATCTTCTTCCAGGACTTCGGCTCCGCGGCGGGCTTCGCCGGCTTCGCGGGAGCGGCCTGCTGTGAGCGGGCCGCCGGCTTGCCGGCCGCCGGGTTCAGGGCCGAGGCCGCCGGCTTGCCCGGGGTGTAGAGCCAGGTCTCGAAGAGCTGCGCGAGGGGCTTCTTGGAGACCTTCTCGGCGTACCGGACGAAGTCCCCGACCTTGGCGTTGCCGTAGGCCCGCTCGGTCGGCCAGCCCTTGAGGATCTCGAAGAACTTCTCGTCGCCGATCTCGTTGCGCAGCGCCTGCAGGGCGATGCCGCCGCGGTCGTACACCGCTCCGTGGAACTGGTTCTCCGGACCCGGGTCACCCGGCTTGACCTGCCAGAACGCATCCTCGGCCGGGCGCAGGGCGTAGGCCCAGTCGGCGAGCTCCTGCGCGGTGCCCTCGCCCTCCTTCTCCGACCACAGCCACTGGCTGTAGCGGGCGAAGCCCTCGTTGATCCAGATGTCCTTCCAGCCCTCGACGGACACGCTGTCGCCGTACCACTGGTGGGCCAGCTCGTGCACGACCACCGAGACGTTGGCGCCGTTCTGGAACTGGCGCGGACCGTAGAACGGCCGGGTCTGGGTCTCCAGCGCGTAGCCGGCGTTCACGTTCGGGACGTAGCCGCCCAGCGCGTTGAAGGGGTACGGGCCGAAGACCCCCTCCAGCCACTCGGTGACCTCGCCGGTGCGCTCCACGCTCGCGCGCGCCGCGCCCGCGTTGTCGCCGAGGTCCTTGCTGTAGGCGTTGACGATCGGCAGCCCGCTCGCCGTCGTGCCGGTGGTGATGTCGAACTTGCCGACGGCGAGGGTGGCGAGGTAGGTGGCCTGCGGCTTGTTGGAGCGCCAGTTGTACCGGGTCCAGCCGAGCCGCGAGGTCTGCGACTGGAGCACGCCGTTGCTGATGGCCTGGGTGCCGTCGGGGACGTTGACGGAGACGTCGAAGGTGGCCTTGTCCAGCGGGTGGTCGTTGCTCGGGAACCACCAGACCGCCGAGTCGGGTTCCTGCGCCGCCACACCGCCGTCCGGCGTGCGCTGCCAGGCCGACCAGCCGTCCACCTTGAACTCGGAGGGCTTGCCCGCGTACTTGACCACGACGGTCAGCGGGGTGTTGCGGGCCAGCGGCTTCGCCGGGGTGACCTCCAGCTCGTGGGAGCCGGACGTGGCGAACTTCGCCTTGGCGCCGTTGACGCGGATCTCGCTGACCTTGAGGCCGAAGTCGAGGTTGAAGCGGGACAGGTCCTGCTGGGCGGTGGCGAGGAGGGTGGCGGTGCCTTCGAGGAGGTCCGTCTTGGGCTGGTACCGCAGGCGCAGGTCGTAGTGGGACACGTCGTATCCGCCGTTGCCGCTGGCCGGGTAATAAGGGTCGCCGATACCCGGGGCACCCGGACCGGCACTCGCCGCCGACGCCGGGATCACCAGCAGCAGGGAAGCGGCGAGCACGCTCGGGGCGATGACTTTGCGGTGCACGAATGACTCCAAGTGGTAGGGGAGGCAGGTCGGTTCCAGGTCTTGTGGTTCGACCGTATTCACCCGTGATCACTCACGTCATGTCCATGGCCCCTGCTGTCACACGATCGCCATTCGGCCGTCACGGTAGGGCGGACACCGCGGGGCGCGCACCGGGGGAGCCGCGCGCCGGGCGCACCCCGCCGACGGCCCGGCGCGACCCGCCCGGGGCCTATGACCTGCGGCGCAGCCGTCGGGCCCCGCCCCCGCCGGGGTGCGGGCGGCCGGGGCGGGGGCGCGCGGCGAGGGCGGGGAGCAGCCCGGCCGGGAGTGGTCCCGGGCGCGCCGGATCGGCCGAATCCGGTCTGACGAACGGGTCCTGACGCGTCAGAGGAAGGCGTTCGCCCTCAGGGACGGCGTGCGGGCGGCGTGTGGACGAGGTGCAGGATCCGTCCGTCGGCGGTCCCGGCGTACAGCCCGCCGCCGGGCGCGGGTGCCACCACCAGCGACAGCGCGACGGTCGGGAGACCGTGGACCCGCAGCTCCGTACGCCGGCGCACCGAACCGTCGGCGGCGTCCAGCGCCACCAGGGTGCCGTCGTTCCGGGCGACGTGCACCAGCTCCCCGTCGGTGTCCAGGGCGGTGGCGGGCGAGTCGGCCCTGTACCGCCACAGCACGCTCCCGTCGGTCAGGGAGCGCCGCACGACGTACGACTCGTCACTTCGGCGGCACGTGACCGCGTACACGAGGGAGCGCCCGATCTCGGCCACCGGGCCGCTCGCGTGCGGCCCTCCGGGCTCAGGCGCGTGCGGGAAGAGCCGGCGGAGCGTGCCGTCCGGGCCGACGGTCGTGATCCACTTGTCGTGGTACGGCCTGCGGGGGTCGAAGCCCACCAGCAGGTACGGCCGGGTGGCGCGGCGGACCGGAAAGTCGTGGAGGAAGCCCGTGCCCGACGGGCCGTCCACCGGGCCGTCGGGGCCCGCGGGAAGCAGGGTCCACGGAACGCCCCGGTACTGCTCCACCGGCCGCAGGAAGGTGCGGTCGCCACCGCCGGCCACGAGGGTCACCGGATGCTCCACCGGCACGGTCTCCAGGACGCTGCCGTCGTCGGCCGAGAGCCGGACGACCCGCGGAGCGGGGTGCTCCTTGCGGTGGGGCGGGCGCAGCCGCTCCGCGTTGGCCCAGACCGAGGCCCGGCCCGGGAACGCGCCCGAAGCCGCGTCAGGGGCCCGGTCCGGAGCCGCGTCCGGGGCCCGGTCCGGGGCGAGGAGCAGCTGCCGGCCGCCTTCCGCGTCCGGGACCGCCCACTGCCGTTCCCCCGAGGGGAGCCACGCCTCTGCGAGGACACCGTCCAGCGCCGCCAGGACCCGTCCGTCCGACAGGGCCTCGACCGCACCCACCCGGGTCCGCGGGGTCCACTCCCGGCCGGCCCGGGCCGCGAGGCCGCCGAGGAGCCGGCGGGCGCCCGGACCGGCGTCCGCGCGGTCGAACTCCGCTTCCGGGGCGGTCAGTTCCGCCGCGGTGAGGCCCTGGTGCCCGACGCGGGCCCAGTCGGGGCGCTCGATCACGGCCGTGTGCGCCTGCCGGTGCGCGCCCGGGTTCCGCCAGTCGTCGCAGGGCGCCATGGCGAGGCGCAGTGCGGTCGGGCTCTGCCATTCCACGCGAACCACCTCGCGCGGGTACGGGAGTACGGACACGGCCTCGCCGGTGTCCAGACGGACCAGCAGCAGTTCGCCCGTGAAGAAGCAGCCGCCGTCGTACCCACCGGTGCCGACGGCCAGCAGGGGCAGCACGGGGTGGAAGGCCAGGCAGTTCACCTCTTCGCGGGACGGCACGAGGTGCCGGCAGCGCAGGCCGTCCCGCTCGTACACGCCGATCCGGTGCTCGATCCACCGCCGGTCCCCGCTGCCGTGCCCGTTCCACTTCAGCCGGCCCACGTCACCGCCCACGGCGATCAGTCCCGACGGGGCATGGGCGAGGGCCGCGCTCGGCCTGCCGATCTCGGCGAACGGCCCGTCGCCGAACACGCGCCGGACCGTCGGCACAGCAGTCATACGGAAAGCCTCCGGGGAGCGGCACACACGGACGGTCGCCGTCCCGGACCGGCACGGCGGCCGTCCATCGTCGCGATCGCCACCCGCGAAACCAAACGGGTTTCGCCTCCGGAGGCGCAGCGGGGCGTTCAGTCGCCGCGGTCCGGCCGGTCGAGGGGGCGGGGGAGGTGTCCATGGGGTGAGACGCGCAGCACCGAACGGCGCCCTACCCGGCGTACCGAACAGTCGGTAGCGTGCGGCGCATGACCTTTCCCTTGCTCGCCGCCCGTCGCTGCTGGCACGCCGCGATCAACCCGCTGCACGCCACCGTCTACTTCTCGCCGGAGATCGCCAAGGAGTTCGCCGCCCTGGGCGTCACCGACCCGGTGGCCGTCAACCTGACCCACCGGTCGGCGGCGATGGGCGCCGTCGGGGCGGGCGCGGTCACCGCCACCTTCTACAACTACCGCCACGACCTGGTCGCCCGGCACCTGCCCGCCGTCTGGGACACCACCACCCCCGAGGAGGCCCTGGCCGCCCGGCTGCGGGCCGCCGACGGCTGCCTGCGCCGGCTCCTCGGAGCCGAGACCACAGCCTCGCCCGAACTCGCCGAGGCCGCCGACCTGGCGATGCGCGCCACCGAGGCCTGCACCCGGCACGCCCGCACCCTCTACGCCGCCCACGCCGACCTCCCCGTACCGCAGGAGCCGCACCTGCGCCTGTGGCACGCCACCACCCTGCTGCGCGAGCACCGCGGCGACGGCCACCTCGCCGCCCTGCTCCTGGCGGGCCTGGACCCGGTGGAGGCACTGGTCAGCCACACCGCCACCGGCAAGGGCATGACCCCGAAGTGGCTCAAGGGCATGCGTGGCTGGGAGCAGGCCGACCTGGACGCCGCGGCCGACCGGCTGCGCGAGCGCGACGTGCTCGACGCCGCCGGCGAGCTGACCGAGAAGGGCGCCGCCCTGCGCGAGCAGCTGGAGCACGACACCGACCGCCTCGACGCCGCGCCCTACGAGCACCTCGGCGAGGCCGGCCTGGCCCGCCTGACCGAGCTCGGCGGCGCCCTCGTCATCAAGGCCGTCACCGCCGGGGCCTTCCCCGCGGACCTCATGGGCAAGGGCTGACGGACAGGGCTCCCGCCGTCCGTCACCGCCACCTGCCACAATTGGCAGCCTTCCAGTGCAAACGAAGGCAGGCGGGACCCGATCGTGACGATGTCCATCGAAGGCAGGATCGCCGAGGAGCTCGGCGTACGGGAGCGGCAGGTCAAGGCCGCCGTCGAGCTGCTCGACGGCGGCTCCACCGTGCCGTTCATCGCGCGCTACCGCAAGGAAGCGACGGAGATGCTCGACGACGCCCAGCTGCGCACCCTCGAGGAGCGGCTGCGGTACTTGCGCGAGCTGGAGGACCGGCGCGCGGCGATCCTCGACTCGGTGCGGGAGCAGGGCAAGCTCGACGCCGAGCTGGAGGCCCGGATCAACGCGGCCGACACCAAGGCCCGGCTGGAGGACATCTACCTCCCCTTCAAGCCCAAGCGGCGCACCAAGGCGCAGATCGCCCGCGAGGCAGGGCTGGAGCCGCTCGCGGACGGCCTGCTGGCCGACCCGTCCGTGGAACCGGCCGCCGCGGCCGCCGCGTTCGTCGACGCCGACAAGGGCGTCGCCGACCCGGCGGCCGCCCTCGAAGGCGCCCGCGCCATCCTCACCGAGCGGTTCGGCGAGGACGCCGACCTGATCGGTGAACTGCGCGAGCGCATGTGGGGCCGCGGCCGGCTCGCCGCGAAGGTCCGCGAGGGCAAGGAGGAGGCGGGCGCCAAGTTCGCCGACTACTTCGACTTCGCCGAGCCGTTCACCGCGCTGCCCTCGCACCGCGTCCTCGCCATGCTGCGCGGCGAGAAGGAGGACGTCCTCGACCTCAACCTGGAGCCCGAGGCCCCCGAGGACACGGCGACCGCCGGCCCGTCCACGTACGAGGGCATGATCGCCCGCCGCTTCGGCGTGGGCGACCGAGGCCGTCCCGGCGACAAGTGGCTGGGCGACACGGTCCGCTGGGCCTGGCGTACGAAGATCCAGGTGCACCTCGGCATCGACCTGCGGATGCGGCTGCGCCAGGCCGCCGAGGACGAGGCCGTACGCGTCTTCGCGTCCAACCTGCGCGACCTGCTGCTCGCGGCGCCCGCCGGCACCCGGGCCACGCTCGGCCTGGACCCGGGCTTCCGTACCGGCGTGAAGGTCGCCGTCGTGGACGCCACCGGCAAGGTCGTGGCCACGGACGTGATCTACCCGCACGTGCCCGCCAACAAGTGGGACGAGTCCCTCGCCAAGCTGGCCCGCCTCGCGAAGGAACACGCGGTCGAGTTGGTCGCCATCGGCAACGGCACCGCCTCCCGCGAGACCGACAAGCTCGCCGGGGACCTCATCACGCGCCACCCCGAACTGGGGCTCACCAAGGTGATGGTCTCGGAGGCGGGCGCCTCCGTGTACTCGGCCTCGGCCTTCGCCTCGCAGGAACTCCCCGGCATGGACGTGTCGCTGCGCGGCGCCGTCTCCATCGCCCGCCGCCTGCAGGACCCGCTCGCCGAGCTGGTCAAGATCGACCCTAAGTCGATCGGCGTCGGCCAGTACCAGCACGACCTGTCCGAGATGAAGCTCTCCCGCTCGCTCGACGCGGTCGTCGAGGACTGCGTGAACGGCGTCGGCGTCGACGTCAACACCGCCTCCGCGCCCCTGCTCTCGCGCGTGTCGGGCATCAGCGGCGGCCTCGCCGAGAACATCGTGGCCCACCGCGACGCCAACGGCCCCTTCCGCAGCCGCAAGGGGCTCAAGGACGTGGCCCGCCTCGGCCCGAAGGCGTACGAGCAGTGCGCGGGCTTCCTGCGGATCCGCGGCGGGGACGACCCGCTGGACGGCTCGGCCGTGCACCCCGAGGCGTACCCGGTGGTGCGGGCCATGGGCAGGACGGCGGGCGGCGAGGTGGCGGCCCTGATCGGCAACACCTCCGTCCTGCGCTCCCTGCGCCCCGAGCAGTTCGTCACCGAGGCCTTCGGCCTGCCCACGGTCACCGACATCCTGCGCGAGCTGGAGAAGCCGGGCCGCGACCCGCGTCCCGCCTTCAAGACGGCCACCTTCAAGGAGGGCGTGGAGAAGATCGGCGACCTGGCCCCCGGGATGATCCTGGAGGGCGTGGTCACCAATGTGGCCGCCTTCGGCGCCTTCATCGACATCGGCGTCCACCAGGACGGCCTGGCACACGTCTCGGCGCTCTCGAAGAACTTCGTCAAGGACCCGCGGGACGTGGTCAAGCCGGGCGACATCGTCCGCGTGAAGGTCATGGACGTGGACATCCCGCGCAAGCGGATCTCGCTCACCCTGCGGCTGGAGGACGAGGCCGGGGCCGAGCGCGGCGCGGGCGCCCCCAGGCAGCGCGAGGACCGGCGGGGCGGTGGCTCCGGCGGCGGCCGTCCCCCGCAGCAGCGGAGTGGGGACGGCGGCGCCCGCGCGGGCGGCCGGAACCAGGGCGAGCGCGGCCAGGGCGGCCAGGGCGGCCAGGGCCGGCGCCAGGGCCAGGGCCAGGGCCAGGGCGGTCAGGGTCAGGGCGGTCAGGGTCAGGGAGGCCAGGGCCAGGGCGGTCAGGGCCGGCGCCAGGGCGGCGGCGGAGCCCCCGCCCCCGCGAACAGCGCGATGGCGGACGCGCTGCGCCGCGCGGGCCTGACGGCTCCCGAGGAGCGCCGCAAGCGGTAGGCACCGTCAAGGGCGGCTTGCAGCCACCCGGCGCGTCAGGGTCCTCGTACGCAGTGGCCGAATAGGTTCCCCACCTGGGGACTTGCCTTGCCAACACGCGTACAAGATCTGTAGGCATGGTGGAACGCCCGTTCGTCATCAGGCGGACGGGCTTCCGTGTTTCCCCCTCAGGACCGCATTCCCCGAGGCCGCCTTGAAGGCACAGGACGTCATGCCCATGCCCACACACACCTACCGACGCTGCCCCGGAAAGGGTCCGAAGAGGGATCACATGTCCCACCGGCAACTCAGCATTCGTAAACGGTGCGAGAACATTCTCGGCCATCTGGATCTGACCCACCCCTTCTCCCTCGACGTGCTGTGCAACCGGATAGCCGAGCAGCGGGGCCGCCCCATCCGGCTCCACCCGCTCCCGAAGGAGGCGGCGGAGTCCGGGATCTGCGGACTGTGGGTGGGCACGGTCAGCGTCGACTACGTCTTCTACGAGGCGCAGACCACCCCGCTGCACCGGGAGCACATCGTCCTCCACGAGCTCGGCCACATCCTCTTCGGGCACAACTCGCTGGAGGGCGAGGAGACCGACGGCGAGGTTCCCACCGTGCTCGGGCGCACCAACTACACCACCCGCCAGGAACAGGAGGCGGAGATGCTCGCCAGCATGATCCGCATCCGCACGGCGAACGCCGGCCCGCGCCCGGCCGACCGGGACCGCGGCACTCTGGCCCGGCTGGAGTCGGCGATGGGCTACGAGTGGGGCAACGATGGCAGCTGACCTCACGGCCTTCGGCGACTGGCTCGCCGTCCCCAGCGTGGTGTGCCTGTGGGCCGCCGTCCTGCTCCGCGCCCCCGGCGCCCTGCGCTCCCCCCAGCAGCGCGGCCTGTGGCTGGCCGTCGCCACCGCCGCCGCCGCGATGACGCTGAACCTCCCGGACGTGGTGAGCTACGCGATGAGCCGCGGCGCCGGCTACGCCCACACCATCGGCCTCGTCCGCAACCTCATCGGTGTCCTGTCGGCGGGCGCCGTGCTCTACTTCGTCGCCGCCGCCACCCGCGGCCGCAGGCTCCAACTCGCCTCCTGGATCGCCACGCTGGCCTGGCTGGGCGCGCTCCTGGCCCTGGACGCGGCCGCGCCCGGCCACGGCACGCACACCATGCCGCCGGTCGGCGACCCGGTGCCCTCCCTCGCGTACTGGCTGGTGCTGATCTGCGCGCACGTCATCGCCAACACCGTCTGCGTGGCCCTGTGCTGGCGCTACAGCCGGCGCACCGAGAGCCGGGGCCTTGCCGCCGGACTGCGCCTGTTCGGCCTCGGCACCGCGCTCGCCGGACTGTTCTGGCTGGCGTACCTGCTCAAGGCCCTGTTCGGCAGCACGTGGGCGATGCCCGCCCTCCCGCTGCTGATGAACCTGCACGGTCTGCTGCGCGCCGCCGCGATCCTCGTGCCCACCCTGTTCACGCTCCGCCGCACCGCCGCCGACACCGCCACCGCCTGGCGGCTGTGGCCGCTCTGGCGCGACCTGGTCGAAGCCGTCCCGCACGTGGCCCTCAACAAGCCGCGCGCCGGCCGGGTGGTGGAGCTGCTGTGGCCGCCGGTCCCGCGCAACCTGCTGGTGTACCGCAAGGTCATCGAGACGCGCGACGCGATCCTGATCCTGGGGGAGTACGCGGCCCCGGGCGCGCTGGAGCGGGCCCGCGGCCAGGCCGCCGGACAGGGGGTCCCCGAGCAGCGGCGCACCGCGGCCGCGCTGGCCCGCGTACTGAAGGAGGCGCGGCAGGCGAAGCTCGACGGACTGCCCGGGCGGCCTGGCGAGGCCGCCGCGCTGGAGCTGCCCGCCTCGATCCACACCTCGCAGGAGGGCGGGGACCTTGCGGACGAGGCCCGGTTCCTCGTCGACGTGGCCCAGGCCTACGTCTCCCCCGCCGGCGCCACGTCTGTCAGCACAAGGAAGTGAACCCGTCTTGACGACCGCAGGAACCACCGTACTGATCACCGGGGCCAGCGCCGGACTGGGCGCGGCCTTCGCCCGCGGCTTCGCGGCCAAGGGCTGCGACCTGGTCCTCGTGGCCCGCGACAAGGACCGGCTCGAAGCCGTCGCCGCGCGACTGGGCCGCGAGTACGGCACCGAGTGCGAGGTGCTGCCCGCCGACCTGCTGGACGCGGGGGACTGCGCGGCGGTCGCCGAGCGGCTCGCCGACCGGTCCCGGCCCGTGGACATGCTGGTCAACAACGCGGGCTTCGGACTGCCCGCGCCCTTCCCGTACAGCCCGGTCGAGGATGAGGAGCGGATGCTCGACCTGCTCGTGAAGGTCCCGCTCCGGCTCACCCACGCCGTCCTGCCGGGCCTGCGCGAACGCCGCCGGGGCGCGGTCCTCAACGTCTCCTCGGTGGCGGGGCTCCTGCCGACCGGCACGTACGGGGCCGCCAAGGCCTGGATCACCGCGTTCAGCGAGTCGCTCCGGGTGGACATGGCGCCGTACGGGGTCCGGGTGCTGGCCGTGGTCCCGGGCTTCACCCGCACCGAGTTCCAGGAGCGCGCCGGCATGGACGTCAGCGCGCTGCGCGAAGCGGTCTGGCTGGAACCGGAGGCCGTGGTCGCCCAGGCCCTGAAGGACCTCGCCCTGCGCCGCCCGGTCAGCATCACCGGCCGCCGCTACCAGGCGTACGCCCTGGCGGCCCGCCACCTCCCCCGCGCCTTCGTGGCCCGGAAACTGGCCCGCAACCGCCGCCCCCCGGCCGACCCGGACGCGTGACCCGGGCGCACGACCCAGCCCGCGGACCGGGTCCGCGGGCACCCGGCTAGAGCTCGGTGACCTTGCCGTCCTCGACCCGGAGGCGGCGGGTCACCGAGACCGCGTCGAGCATGCGGCGGTCGTGGGTGACCAGCAGGAGGGTGCCCTCGTAGGCGTCGAGGGCGGACTCCAGCTGCTCGATCGCCGGGAGGTCGAGGTGGTTGGTGGGCTCGTCCAGGACCAGCAGGTTCACCCCGCGGCCCTGGAGCAGCGCCAGCGCGGCCCGGGTGCGCTCGCCCGGGGAGAGGGTGGCCGCCGGGCGCAGTACGTGGGCCGCCTTGAGACCGAACTTGGCCAGCAGGGTGCGCACTTCGGCCGGCTCCGTCTCCGGGACCGCCGCGCAGAAGGCCTCCAGCAGCGGTTCGTCGCCGAGGAACAGGCCGCGGGCCTGGTCCACCTCGCCGACGAGGACGCCGGAGCCGAGGGTCGCGGAGCCCGAGTCCGGGGCCAGCCGGCCCAGCAGGACGGCGAGGAGGGTGGACTTGCCGGCGCCGTTGGCCCCGGTGATCGCCACCCGGTCCGCCCAGTCGATCTGCAGGCTGGCCGGCCCGAAGGCGAAGTCGCCCCGCTTGACGGCCGCTTCGCGCAGCGTGGCCACCACCGAACCGGAGCGCGGCGCCGCCGCGATCTCCATCCGCAGCTCCCACTCCTTGCGGGGCTCGTCCACGACCTCCAGCCGCTCGATGGCCCGCTGCGTCTGGCGGGCCTTGGCGGCCTGCTTCTCGCTGGACTCGCCGCGCAGGTTCTTGCCGATCTTGTCGTTGTCCGAGGCCTTGCGGCGGGCGTTGCGCACGCCCTTGTCCATCCAGTTGCGCTGCATCTGGGCGCGGCCCTCCAGGGCCGACTTCTTGCCCGCGTACTCCTCGAACTCCTCGCGCGCGTGGTCGCGGGCGCGCTCGCGCTCCTCCAGGTACGCGTCGTAGCCGCCGCCGTAGAGGTTGATCTGCTGCTGGGCCAGGTCGAGTTCGAGCACCTTGGTGACCGTCCGGGTCAGGAACTCGCGGTCGTGGCTGATGACGACCGTGCCCGCGCGCAGCCCCTTCACGAACCGCTCCAGCCGCTCCAGGCCGTCCAGGTCCAGGTCGTTGGTGGGCTCGTCGAGGAGGAAGACGTCGTAGCGGGACAGCAGCAGCGAGGCCAGACCCGCGCGGGCCGCCTGGCCGCCCGAGAGCGCCGTCATGGGCAGGTCCAGACCCACCATGAGGCCGAGCTCGGCGGCGACCTCCTCGGCCCGCTCGTCGAGATCGGCGCCGCCGAGGTCCAGCCACCGGTCCAGCGCGGTCGCGTACGCGTCGTCCGCGCCCGGCGTCCCGTCCACCAGCCCCTGCGTCGCCGTGTCCAGTTCCGCCTGCGCGGCGGCCACACCCGTACGGCGGGCCAGGAAGTCCCGGACCGACTCGGCGGGCCGGCGCTCCGGCTCCTGCGGGAGGTGGCCGACGGCGGCGGTCGGCGGGGAGAGCCGCAGCTCCCCGGTCTCGGGGGTGTCCAGCCCGGCGAGCAGGCGCAGCAGGGTGGACTTCCCGGCGCCGTTCACGCCGACGAGGCCGATGACGTCGCCGGGGGCGACGACGAGGTCGAGATCGGCGAAGAGCGTGCGCTCACCGTGCGCGGCGGTGAGCTTCTTGGCGACGAGGGTTGCAGTCATGATGTGCCGATCCTATCCGGGCGGACGGCGGTCCCGCGGATGGCTGAATAGGTGGGAAGCACGTCATTGCGGCCATCGGGCCCCGCGTCACACCATGGGGTCATGTCGTCGCGAAACGTGCTCGTCGTCCTCTACGACGGGGTGCAGAGCCTGGACGTGACCGGGCCGGTGGAGGTGTTCGCCGCCGTGGCCCGGTTCCCGGGTCTGGCCGGGTACCGGATCGGCACGGTGTCGCCGGGAGGCGCTCCGGTCCGTACGAGCAGCGGGCTGACGCTGGTGCCGGAGGGGGACCTGGAGAGCGCCCGCCCGGGAGCCGGGACCACGCTGCTGGTGCCCGGGGGCCGGTACACGGCCGACTTCGAGCCGCGGCTCACCGGCTGGCTGCGCGCCCACGGGGGTGGGGCGGAGCGGCTGGTGTCCGTGTGCACGGGCGGGCTGCTGCTGGCGGAGGCCGGACTGCTGGACGGGCGGCGGGCGACGACGCACTGGTACGTGTGCGAGCAGATGGCGCGCGACTACCCGGCCGTGGCGGTGGAGCCCGACCCCATCTACGTACGCGACGGACCGGTGGCCACCTCGGCCGGGGTCACGGCCGGGATCGACCTCGCGCTCGCGCTGGTGGAGGAGGACCACGGGAAGGACGTCGCGCTGGCGATCGCCCGCCACCTGGTGGTGTTCCTGCACAGGCCGGGCAACCAGGCGCAGTTCAGCGCGCAGCTGGCGGCCCAGACCGCCCGGCGGGAGCCGCTGCGGGACGTACAGCAGTGGATCACCGAGCACCCGGACGGCGACCTCAGCGTCGAGGCGCTCGCCGCGCGCGCCCGCCTCTCGCCGCGCCACTTCGCGCGGGCCTTCCAGACGGAGACGGGGGTGACCCCCGGCCGGTACGTGGAGCGGGTGCGGGTGGAGCACGCCCGGCGCCTGCTGGAGGAGGGCTCCTCGGGCATCGCCCAGGTCGCCCGCGCCTGTGGGTACGGCACACCGGAGGCACTGCGCCGCGCCTTCGTGAAGACGCTCGGCCAGCCCCCGACGGAGTACCGCCGCCGCTTCGGCCCACCCCGGGCCCGCTAGCCGCACCGACGGCCGGCCCGCCGGCCAGCCAGACAGACAGCCAGCCAGCCAGACAGACAGTCGGCCAGACAGCCGGCCGCACCTATGGACTAGGCAGCACCCATCGACCGCTCCGGAGGAGCCATGCAGATCGCCGTACTGCTCTACGACCGCTTCACCGCCCTCGACGCCATCGGGCCCTTCGACACGCTCGGGCGGCTCCCCGACGCCGAGGTCGTGTTCGTCTCCGAGCGGCCCGGGCCCGTGCGGACCGACAACGGGGCGCTCGCGCTCGTCGCCGACAAGGGGCTCGACGAGGTCACCCGGCCCGACATCGTGATCGTGCCCGGCGGGCCGCACCCCGAGGTGGAGATGGAGAACCCCGCCGTACTGGAGTGGCTGCGGGCCGTCGACGCCACCAGCACGTGGACCACGTCCGTGTGCACCGGATCCCTGCTGCTGGCCGCCGCCGGCCTGCTCGACGGCCGGCGGGCCACCAGCCACTGGCTGTACCTGGACCGGCTGCCGAAGCTCGGGGTCGAGCCCACCGGCGAGCGCGTGGTCTTCGACGGGAAGTACGTCACCGCGGCCGGGGTGTCCTCCGGGATCGACATGGGCCTCACCCTGCTCGGCAGGATCGCGGGGGACGAGCTCGCCCAGACCGTCCAGCTGATGACCGAGTACGACCCGCGGCCGCCCTACGACGCAGGCTCGCCGGACAAGGCGCCCGCCGAGCTCGTCGCCCGGCTGCGGGCGCACAACCCCCTGGCGTAGCCCGGGGCGTCACCGCCTCACGGGGTCCAGGTGAAGCGGGGCGCCCGGCGCTCCAGGAACGCGGCGACGCCCTCCGCGGCGTCGTCGCTCTCCGCCGCCTCGGCGTCCCAGTGTCCGTCCCGGTCCGTCCGGCCGTCCGCGAACTCCTTGGCCGCCGCCTGCGTCAGCTGCGAGCGCGAGGCCAGGATCCGGGTGAACTCGGCGACCCGCTTGTCCAGCTGCCCGGCCGGCAGCAGCTCGTTGAGGAACCCGGCGCGCAGCGCCTGGTCCGCGCCGGTCAACTCCGCCGAGAAGAGGAGGTACTTGGCCCAGGCGGGGCCGACCAGGGAGGCGAGCCTGCGGGTGGAGGACGCCGGGTAGACGATGCCCAGCTTCGCCGGGGTCACCCCGAACGACGCCCCCTCCTCCGCGAAGCGCAGATCGCAGGCCGCCGCCAGCTGGCTCCCGCCGCCCACGCAGAACCCGCGGATCGCCGCCAGCGTCGGCTTCGGGAAGGCGGCCAGGGCCTCCTCCGCCGTCACGGCGAGGGCCCGCGGGTCCTCGTCCCCGGTCAGCGAGGAGATGTCGGCGCCCGCGCAGAAGGTCGGTCCGGCACCGGTCAGGACGAGCGCCCGCACCGCGGGGTCGCCCGCCAGGCCCGTCAGCAGCTCCGGGAGCGCCCGCCACATCGAAGCGGTCATGGCGTTGCGCTTGGCGGGGTGCGAGATGACGACGGTGGCGACCCCGTCGGTGACCGTGTGCAGGAGGGTGGCGTCGAGGGCTGCGTCCATGCGCCGGATGCTATCCCGGGCGGTCGTACCTATGATCAAGGGAGTCCGTCCGGGGGTGCGAGGAGGTGGCGCGTCCATGGGCACAGACCGTGCGGACCGTACCGGGGCCGGGGCCGCGGCCACGGGCCGGGAACCGCAGCGGGAGAAGAAGAAGCTCCACCGCAGTTACGGGCTGCTGGCGCTGCTCGGGGTGATCCTCGTGCTGGCCGGTCTGGTCGGCCTCGTCTACACCGGCCTCGCCACGCTCACCTCGATGTTCCTCTTCGGCTGGCTGCTCCTGATCGGCGGTGTGGTGGGCCTGCTGCAGGCCGTGCAGTCGCGCAAGAGCAACTACTTCTGGCTCGCCGTCGTCGTCGCCGCGATCAACCTCGCGGCCGGCTTCGTGATCCTGCGCCGTCCCGAGGCGAGCGCCGAGGCGCTGACCATGTTCGCCGCGCTGCTCTTCCTGACGGGCGGCCTGTTCCGGCTGGTCGGAGCGCTGGTGGTGCGCGGTTCGAACTTCGGGCTGGCGCTCGTCCAGGGGGCCTTCGGGGTCCTGCTGGGGGTCCTGATCCTCTCCAACTGGCCCGGCGACAGTCTGTACGTGATCGGAACCTTCTTCTCCCTCGCCCTCCTGTTCGACGGCCTGAGCCTGATCGCCCTGGGCATGGGAGCCCGCCGCATCCTGGGCTTGGTCAGGGAAGACGAGGAGCCGCGGGAGGCGGCCGCGGCGGACGGGGCCCGCGAGGCGGCCGCGAAGCGCCCCGCAGAAGATCAGGAACAGTCGAACAACTGACTCTGTCATACGCCAGTGGTCAGAATGTGTCCGATTGACGCTGACTTCTGGTCAGCAGTCCGGTCCGGACCAGCCGGTTCCCCACTCTTGACGCGTGGAGACGATCGAGCGTGAAGACGGGGGACGGAAGATGGATGTCAGCGGGAGTGTCCCGCCAGCCAGGGAGGGGGAGCCGGAGGCTCCGGCCGACCCCCTCGCGTACGAGGGCGTGTGGAGGTTCACGGCGCCCGCGGTAGAAGAATCCGTTCCGCAGGCCCGCCGGGCGGTCCGGGACCTGCTCGGGCGCCAAGGGGTGCCGGCCCATCAGGACCTCGTGTACTCCCTGCTCCTGATCGTCTCCGAACTGGTGACGAACTCGGTCCGGCACGCCGCCCTGCTCTCGCCGGAGGTCGCGGTCGAGGTCGCGATCGGCCGGGAGTGGGTGCGGGTGGCGGTCGAGGACAACCACCCGTACCGGCCCAAGGCGCTGGAGGCCGACTTCGGCCAGACCGGCGGCCGGGGTCTGCTCCTCGTACGGGAGGTGACGCTGGAGGCCGGCGGGGTCTGCGACGTCGAGCACACCTCGACCGGCGGCAAGGTCATCTGGGCGGCCCTGCCGCTCGCCACCCCGCCGGCCGCCGGCTGAGCGGCGGACGAGCGGGACGGCGTACGGCGCGTACAGCGGGACGGTTGCGGAAGGACCGCCCCAGCGGAAGCACGTCCGGACTACCAGCCGGCCGCGTCGCCGGTCAGCTCGCGGATCGCGGGCCGCGCCGCGTCCAGCACGGTCATGAACCAGGCCGAGAACGGCACTTCGGCGTGCCGCTTGGCCAGCTCCTCGGCGGTGACGAAGGCAGTGGCCTCGACCTCCTCCGGATCCGGCCGCACGACGGTCTGCGCGAGTCCCACGAACAGGTGATTGAACTCCTGCTCCACCAGACCCGAAGCGGGGTCCGGGTGGTTGTAGCGCACCGTCCCCGCCTGCGCGAGCAGCGAGGGCGACAGCCCCAGCTCCTCGTGGGTCCGCCGGGCCGCGGCCGCGAACGGCGACTCTCCGGGATAGGGGTGACCGCAACAGGTGTTCGACCAGACGCCGGGGGAGTGGTACTTCCCGAGGGCCCGCTGCTGGAGCAGCAGACGGCCCTGCTCGTCGAAGAGGAACACCGAGAACGCCCGGTGCAACTGCCCGGGCGCCTGGTGGGCGGAGAGTTTCTCCGCCGTGCCGATGGTGTTGCCGGACTCGTCGACCAGTTCGAGCATGATCGGTTCTTGAGTACCGGTGCCGTTGGACGCGCTGTTCGCGGCGGTGGCTGGTGTGGTCGGCATACCCATCCTTCGCTTCGGACTTCGGCCTTCAGTCTGCCGTACAAAAGCGGCTTGTCCCCACTTCGGAGATCCGCGCATGTCCGCCCCCCGGCGCGTGCTAGGCGACGGGGGGCGGATCACATCACGTACGGCATCGCCTGACGCCGCGCAGGCGTCAGACCCCGAACGGGGCCGGGTACCCGATCGTTCCCGCCGGAACCGGAACGGAATCGTCCAGCACCAGCGCCATCATCGCCTCGTCCGGAACCTCGAAGGGCGCCCGGATCCCGAAGCGCGACGCCGGCGTGAAACCGAAGCGCGGGTAGTACTCCGGGTGCCCGAGCACGAGGACCAGGGACTCCCCGCGCTCCGCGGCCGCCGCGAGCAGGGCCCGTACGACCGCGCTGCCCGCGCCCGAGCGCTGGAACGCGGGAGCCACGGCCACCGGGGCGAGCGCGAGCGCCCGTACCCCGTCGACCTCGCACGCGGTGAGCAGGGCGTGCGCCGCCACCGACCCGTCCGGGGCCTCGGCCACGTACGACAGCCCGGGCAGCCAGGCGCCGTCCCCGCGCAGCGCGTCCACGAGGTCCGCCTCCAGCGGAGTCTCGAAGGCCGCCAGGTTGACCTCCCGTACGGCGGCCACGTCGGCCGCGGTCTCGGGGCGGGCCGGCCAGGCGTCGCCGTCCCCGGCCGTCACCGGGCGCAGGACGTAGCCCGTGTACCCGTACTCGTGTCCGTGCCGGGCCCGTACGTCGAGCTCCTCGCGGGTCCCGGCCAGGGCCGCGGCCATCGCGGGGGCGTCGGCGCCGGCCCCGGAAAGGGCACGGACCCGCTCGGCGAGCGGGTCGTAGTACTCGGCCCAGTCCGAGTCGGGCAGGTGGTGCACGCCGAGCACCTGGTACCCGGCGGCCTGGGCGGCCGCGAGATTGCGGGCGGTGGTGCGCAGCGCGTAGTGCGGGTCCCAGAAGGCGCGGGCGCCCGCGGACGGCTCGGGCACCGTCCACTGGCACTCGGTCAGGACGAGGGTGCCGCCCGGGGCGAGCAGCCGCTTCCACCGCGCGAGCGCGGCGTCGAAGCCGAGGATGTAGGCGGAGCCCTCCGCCCACACGAGGTCGAAGGAACCGTCGGCGAAGTCCTCGCCCGTCAGCGCGCCCATGTCCGCCTCGACGGTGCGGACGCGGCCGGTGAGCCCGCGGGCCGCGGCGGCCGTGCGGAGCTCTTCGAGGAAGGGGGCGTACAGGTCGACGGCGGTCACCGCGGCGCCGGAGGCACCGCCCGCCTCGGCGGCGAGCAGCAGGGCGCTGCGGCCCGGACCGCAGCCCAGGTCGAGGACGCGCGGCCGCTCGGGGAGCGGTCCGCACAGGGACAGCAGCCGGCGGGTGCTCGCGTCGGAGCCCGGAGCCTGCCGGGGCAGACCGCGGTGCACGGCGAAGAAGGCCTCGGTGAAGGCGTCACCGGTAAAGGTGTCACCGCCGGCGGAAAGGTCGCCGTCGGCGGAGGCGTTGTTGTCGGTCAACGTGAACCCTTGGAACGGGGGCTCCGGCCGACGAGGCCCAGCTCTGTGATCAGGCCCGGCCGGATGCCCGGAGGAAACGGGAAATGGGGATGCACCGGAGTTCGCTGCGCATGGCCGCGACCACTGCGACGGTCATCAACCCACCTCTTTCCACTCGACTCGTTCAGGGGCGTGTCCACCGTAACATCCGGGCCGTTTGTGGTACCGCGCGGTGATCACCGATGATGATCGCAACCCGGCCCGGGGCCGCGATATTCGGCTTATCGGGGCCTAAACGGGTGATGAACCCCTGCTTCCATTCATCCGATAGCCTCTGCCGACGTGCCGCCGTCCCATAGGCGACCGTCCGGAATCCGTTACAAGGAGTGAGTTCGTCTGCCGACCGTCATCCTCACCGGCCTGCCGGTCCCCGGATCACCGCTCACGGACGAGCTGCGCTCCCTCGGCTTCGAGGTCCGCCCCGCCACCGGTCCCGAGGACGCCGCCGCCGCACTGGCCGCCGTCCCCGCCGACGAGCGGGTGGCCGTCGTGGACAGCGCCTTCGTCGGGCACGTGCACGCCCTGCGCCTCGCGCTGACCGATCCGCGCTTCGACGCCTGCGCCGTCACCGGCGCACTCGCCGTCCTGCCCGGCGCCCGTGACGCACTCGACAAGGCCGCCGCTCTCGCGACCGGCGCCGCAGCCGACGGCACCGGCCCGTACGCGGACCGGCTCGCCGCCTCGGTCGAGGCCGCCGGGACCGCCGTACAGCGCCCCGAGCTGGGCACCCTCGTCGCCACGGTCCCCGCCGGTCCGGCGGACCGGGACGCGGCGACCGCCGCCGTCGCCGCCGTCGACGACGAGGCCGTCCGCCTGCGGACCGCCGTGAAGTCCCGCGACGGCTTCTTCACCACCTTCTTCATCAGCCCGTACTCGCGCTACATCGCCCGCTGGTGCGCGCGCCGCGGCCTCACCCCGAACCAGGTCACCACCGCCTCGCTGATCACCGCGCTGATCGCGGCCGGCTGCGCGGCCACCGGCGAGCGCTGGGGCTACGTGGCGGCCGGCGTGCTGCTCCTCGTCTCCTTCGTCCTGGACTGCACCGACGGGCAGCTCGCCCGCTACTCGCTCCAGTACTCGACGATGGGCGCCTGGCTCGACGCCACCTTCGACCGCGCGAAGGAGTACTCCTTCTACGCGGGCCTCGCGCTCGGCGCGGCCCGGAACGGCGACGACGTCTGGGCCCTGGCCGTCGGCTCCATGATCCTCATGACCTGCCGGCACGTCGTGGACTTCTCCTTCAACGAGGCCAACCACGACGCCACCGCCGCTGGTACATCTCCTTCTGGGAGCCCCACGGCGGCGCTCTCCGCCAAGCTCGACAACGTCGGCTGGACCGTGTGGGTCCGGCGGATGATCATTCTTCCGATCGGTGAGCGCTGGGCGATGATCGCGGTGCTGACCGCCGTCACCACCCCACGGATCGTCTTCTACGCCCTCCTCGCCGGCTGCGCCTTCGGCGCGCTCTACACCACCGCCGGCCGGGTCCTGCGCTCCCTGTCCCGCAAGGCCACCCGCACCGACCGCGCGGCCCAGGCCCTCGCCGACCTCGCCGACTCCGGCCCGCTCGCCGAGCTCCAGGCCCGGCTGCTGCGCGGCCGCGCCGGTTCCTTCGGGTCCGTGTACGTGGCCGCGCCGGGCGCGGTGCTGATGATCGGGGCGGCCCTCGCCCTGCCGTTCGGCGACCCGAGGCTGATCGCCGTCGCGGTGATCTACGTCATGGCGTCCGGGCCGGCCGTCGCCGCGCCGCTCAAGGGCGCCCTGGACTGGCTGATCCCCCCGCTGTTCCGGGCCGCCGAATACGTCACGGTCCTCGTGCTCGCCGCCAAGGCGGACGTCCCCGGAGCCCTTCCGGCGGCATTCGGCCTGATCGCGGCGGTCGCCTACCATCACTACGACACGGTGTACCGCATCCGCGGCGGCACCGGCGCGCCCCCGCACTGGCTGGTGCGGACGATCGGCGGCCACGAAGGCCGGGTCCTGCTGCTCACGGTCCTGGCGGCCGTCCTCGCCTCGCGCGAAGCGGACTTCCCCGTCGCGCTCACGGCCGCGGCCGTGTTCGTGGCACTCGTGGTGCTCGTCGAGAGCATCCGATTCTGGGTCTCCTCCGGAGCACCCGCCGTACATGACGAAGGAGAACCAGCATGATCGGCCTTGTACTCGCTGCCGGTGCCGGACGCCGTCTGCGTCCCTACACCGACACCCTGCCCAAGGCGCTCGTGCCGGTCGGCCCCGAGGGTGACGAGGAGAGCCTCACGGTCCTCGACCTGACGCTCGGCAACTTCGCCGAGGTCGGTCTCACCGAGGTCGCGATCGTCGTCGGCTACCGCAAGGAAGCCGTGTACGCGCGCCGGGAGGCCCTGGAGGCCAAGTACGGCGTCAAGATCACGCTGATCGACAACGACAAGGCCGAGGAGTGGAACAACGCCTACTCCCTGTGGTGCGCGCGTGACGTCCTCAAGCAGGGCGTGATCCTCGCCAACGGCGACACCGTCCACCCGGTCTCCGTCGAGCAGACCCTGCTCGCCGCCCGCGGCAACGGCCAGAAGATCATCCTCGCCCTCGACACGGTCAAGAACCTGGCCGACGAGGAGATGAAGGTCGTCACCGCCGACGGGAAGGGAGTCCAGAAGATCACCAAGCTGATGGAGCCCTCCGACGCCACCGGCGAGTACATCGGTGTCACCCTCATCGAGCCCGAGGCCGCCGAGCAGCTCGCCGAGGCCCTGAAGACCACCTTCGAGCGCGACCCCGACCTCTACTACGAGGACGGCTACCAGCAGCTCGTCAACGACGGCTTCACCATCGACGTGGCCCCCATCGGCGACGTCAAGTGGGTCGAGATCGACAACCACGACGACCTCGCCAAGGGCCGGACGATCGCATGCCAGTACTGACGAGGCTCATCCCCTCGCCCGTCGTCGTCGACATCAGTCGCGGGGCGATGGACGACCTGGCCGGCCTCCTGGCCGACCAGCGGATCTCGGCCTCCGGCAAGCTGGCCATCGCGATCAGCGGAGGCTCCGGCGTGGCGCTGCGCGCCAAGCTGGAGCCCGTGCTGCCGCACGCCGACTGGTACGCGGTCGTCGACGGCACCATCGACTCCGCGGTCAAGCTGGCCGACGACATAAAGGGCCGCCGCTACGACGCCGTCGTGGGCCTGGGCGGCGGCAAGATCATCGACGTGGCGAAGTACGCCGCGGCGCGGGTCGGCCTGCCCATGGTGGCCGTCGCCACCAACCTCTCGCACGACGGCATCTGCTCGCCGGTGTCCATCCTGGACAACGACAACGGCCGCGGTTCCTACGGCGTCCCCACCCCCATCGCCATGGTCATCGACCTCGATGTGATCAAGGACGCCCCGGTGCGGTTCATCCGCGCCGGCATCGGCGACGCCATCTCCAACATCTCGGCGATCGCCGACTGGGAGCTCTCGCACCGGATCACCGGTGAGCCCGTCGACGGCCTGGCCGCCGCCATGGCCCGTACCGCCGGCGAGTCCGTGCTGCGCCACCCCGGTGGCTGCGGCGACGACGAGTTCCTCACCGTGCTCTCCGAGGCCCTCGTCCTCTCCGGCATCGCCATGTCGATCAGCGGGGACTCCCGCCCGTCGTCCGGCGCCTGCCACGAGGTCAGCCACGCCTTCGACCTGCTCTACCCGGGGCGCTCCGCGCTCCACGGCGAGCAGGTCGGCATCGGCGCCGCCTTCGCGATGCACCTGCGCGGGGCCACCGAGCAGTCCGGCCTCTTCGCCGAGGTGCTGCGCCGGCACGGTCTGCCGGTGGCGCCCGAGGAGATCGGTTTCAGCGTCGACGAGTTCGTCACGGCCGTCGAGTACGCCCCCCAGACCCGCCCGGGACGCTTCACGATCCTGGAGCACCTCAACCTGTCCGCCGCCGAGATCAGGGACGCTTACGCCGACTATGCCAAGACCATCCGTAGCTGAACTCCGGCCCGTCGTGCACCCGGCGGGCGTCAAGGACCGGGTCAGCGGCGAGCACTGGGGCGGGCGCCTCTACATGCGCGAGATCTCCCTGCGCATCACCCGCCTCCTGGTCACCACCAAGGTCACGCCGAACCAGCTGACCTACGTGATGACCCTCGCCGGCGTCCTCGCCCTTCCGGCCCTGCTGGTGCCGGGCATCCTGGGCGCCGTCCTCGGCGTGGTCGCGGTCCAGCTCTACCTGCTGCTCGACTGCGTCGACGGAGAGGTCGCGCGCTGGAAGAAGCAGTTCTCGCTCTCCGGGGTGTACCTGGACCGGGTGGGCGCCTACCTGTGCGACGCGGCCGTCCTCGTGGGCTTCGGCCTGCGCGCGGCGGACCTGTGGGGCACCGGGCGGATCGACTGGCTCTGGGCGTTCCTGGGCACCCTCGCGGCGCTCGGCGCGATCCTGATCAAGGCCGAGACCGACCTGGTCGGCGTCGCCCGTCACCAGGCCGGCAAGCCGGTGGTCAAGGACGCGGCGGCCGAGCCGCGCTCGTCCGGCATGGCGCTCGCCCGCCGGGCCGCCGCCGCGCTCAAGTTCCACCGCCTGGTCCTCGGCATCGAGGCCTCGCTGCTCATCCTGGTGCTGGCCGTCCTGGACCAGATGCGCGGCGACCTGTACTGGTCCCGCGTCGGTGTGGCCGTCCTGGCCGGCATCGCGGTGCTGCAGACCGTGCTGCACCTGGTGTCGATCCTGGCCTCCAGCAGGCTCAAGTGACCGCCCCGATGCGGCTGGGCGCCGTGATCATCACCATGGGCAACCGGCCCGACGAGCTCAAGGCGCTCCTCGACTCGGTGGCCCGTCAGGAAGGCGACCCCGTCGAGGTGGTCGTCGTCGGCCAGGGCGTCGAGGTCACCGGGCTGCCCGAGGGTGTGCGCAGCATCACGCTGCCCGAGAACCTGGGCATCCCGGGCGGCCGCAACGTCGGCATCGAGGCCTTCGGCCCCGGTGGCGGCGAGGTCGACGCGCTGCTCTTCCTGGACGACGACGGGCTGCTGGAGCGCACCGACACCGCCGAGCTGTGCCGCCAGGCCTTCGCCGAGGACCCCGCACTCGGGATCGTGAGCTTCCGGATCGCCGATCCGGACACCGGTGAGACCCAGCGCCGGCACGTGCCGCGGCTGCGCGCCTCGGACCCGATGCGTTCCTCCCGCGTGACCACCTTCCTGGGCGGCGCCAACGCCGTCCGCACGACGGTGTTCGAGCAGGTCGGAGCGTTGCCGGGCGAGTTCTTCTACGCGCACGAGGAGACCGATCTGGCCTGGCGGGCGCTCGACGCCGGGTGGCTGATCGACTACCGGGCGGACATGGTCCTGCTGCATCCGACCACTGCCCCCTCCCGGCACGCGGTCTACCACCGTATGGTGGCTCGTAACCGGGTGTGGCTCGCCCGCCGCAACCTGCCCGCTCCGCTGGTCCCGGTCTACCTGGGCGTCTGGCTCCTGCTGACGCTCGTACGCAGGCCCTCGGCACCGGCGCTCAAGGCCTGGTTCGGCGGATTCCGTGAGGGATGGACCACTCCCTGCGGGCCCCGCCGCCCCATGAGATGGCGTACGGTCTGGCGGTTGACCCGCCTGGGCCGACCACCTGTCATCTGACCGGCCCGCGTCTGGGAACATGGCGCGATCACGGGCCTCGCGCCACCAGCCTGATGCCCACCTGGCCGCATCTTGAAGACGAAAGTTTCAACTTGTGAGTGACACAACCCACGACGGCGCCCTCGCCACGAGCAGGCCGCCGTCCGACGACGCGGGGCTCAGCGCCGCCGAGCTCGCCAGGAAGTACGGCCTCTCCGTCAGCGGTGCCCGGCCCGGCCTGCGCGAGTACGTGCGCCAGCTCTGGGGACGGCGCCACTTCATCATGGCCTTCTCCCGGGCCAAGCTGGTCGCGCAGTACAGCCAGGCGAAGCTCGGCCAGGTCTGGCAGGTGGCGACCCCGCTGCTGAACGCGCTGGTCTACTGGCTGATCTTCGCGCTGATCCTGAACGCGGACCAGGGCATGCCGAAGGGGGTCTACATCCCCTTCCTGGTGATCGGGATCTTCGTCTTCACCTTCACCCAGAGCTCCCTGATGGCGGGTGTCCGGGCGATCCCCGGGAACCTCGGCCTGGTCCGCGCACTGCACTTCCCGCGCGCCTCCCTGCCGATCTCCTTCTCGATGCAGCAGCTCCAGCAGCTGATGTACTCGATGATCGTCGTGTTCGTGATCGTCATCTCCTTCGGGAACTTCCCTCAGCTGTCCTGGCTGCTGGTCCTCCCGGTGCTGGTGCTGCAGTTCGTCTTCAACACCGGCCTCGCCATGGTCTTCGCGCGGGCGGGCTCCAAGACCCCCGACCTCGCGCAGCTGATGCCGTTCGTCACGCGCACGTGGATGTACGCCTCCGGCGTCATGTTCTCGATCAGCGAGATGCTCAAGGACAAGCCCGCGTGGATCGCGGACGTGCTCCAGTGGAACCCGGCGGCCATCTACATGGACCTCATCCGGTTCGCGCTGATCGACGGCTACGGCGCGGAGAACCTGCCGCCGCACGTCTGGGCGTTCGCGGTCGGCTGGGCCGTGGTGATCGGCCTCGGGGGATTCGTGTACTTCTGGAAGGCTGAGGAGCGTTACGGCCGTGGCTGAGAACTCCATGGGGCGCGTCCCCACCGTCATCGCCGACGACGTCCACATCGTCTACCGGGTCAACACCGGCAGCTCCGGCAAGGGCAGCGCCACCGCGGCGCTGAGCAAGATAATCCGCCGGGGCAAGGGCGACGCCCCCGGCGTCCGCCGGGTCCACGCCGTGCGCGGGGTCTCCTTCACGGCGTACCGCGGCGAGGCGATCGGCCTGATCGGTTCCAACGGTTCCGGCAAGTCGACCCTGCTGCGCGCCATCGCGGGCCTGCTGCCCTGCGAGGCCGGCAAGGTCTACACCGACGGCCAGCCCTCGCTGCTGGGTGTCAACGCGGCGCTGATGAACGACCTCACCGGTGAGCGCAACATCGTCCTCGGCGGTCTGGCGATGGGCATGAGCCGCGAGCAGATCAAGGAGCGTTACCAGGGCATCGTCGACTTCTCGGGCATCAACGAGAAGGGCGACTTCATCTCCCTGCCGATGCGCACCTACTCCTCGGGCATGGCGGCGCGACTGCGCTTCTCCATCGCGGCGGCCAAGGACCACGACGTCCTGATGATCGACGAGGCCCTGGCCACCGGTGACCGCAGTTTCCAGGTGCGTTCGGAGAACCGCATCCGCGAACTGCGGGAGAAGGCCGGCACGGTCTTCCTGGTGAGCCACAACAACAAGTCCATCCGCGACACCTGTGACCGGGTGCTGTGGCTGGAAAAGGGCGAGCTCCTGATGGACGGGCCCACCGAGGAAGTCGTCTCGGCCTACGAGAAGGCCTCCAACGGCTGACCTCCGGGTCGCGGGGCGCCCGCGCGGCGCCCGTCCGTTCCTTTCGAAGGCCCCTGCTGCCGTGCGTGGCGGGGGCCTTCGGCGTGCTTTCGCATTCCGCCGCGACATTCGACGCCGGAGCGAATACCCGAGAGGCCTCCGCGGCGTTCTACAGCGTAAGCTGAAGCGGTCCTGAATCGCGGCAAGAGGGGACGATTCCCCGCAGGTGAACGGCCCTGGGGCAGCCCCGGGGAAACCCCCGGCGGCGTGTCCGAAATGGGATGTATTGGGTCGGCAGTGTAGAACGGGAGATGTGACGGCAATGGCTACGGGAATTCTCCGGCCCCCAGGCACGACGGCCGTCCCCGCCCCGGGCGGCGGGCGGTGACCGCGGCGCACGGCATCCGGCCCCTGTCCGACACGGTCCACGTGAGCGCCACCCTCGACAAGGCTTCGGCGGAGAACTTCCCCGTCGCCCCCGCCTTCCTCCCGCGCGCCTGGCGCGACGGGCTGACCGCCGTCTACGGGTACGCCCGCCTCGTCGACGACATCGGCGACGGCGACCTCGCACCCGGCGGACGCGACGCCGTGCTCCTCGGCCTCGACCCGGCCGCGGCCGACGACCGACTCGCCATGCTCGACGCCTTCGAGGCCGACCTGCGGCGCGTGTTCGGCGGCACGGACGGCCCCCCGCGGCACCCGCTGCTGCTCGCCCTCCAGCCCGTGGTCCGCGCCCACGGCCTCACCCCCGAGCCCTTCCTCGGGCTCATCGAGGCCAACCGGCAGGACCAGCGGGTCACCCGCTACGAGACCTACGGGGACCTGGTCGGCTACTGCGAGCTCTCCGCGAACCCGGTGGGGCGCCTCGTGCTCTCCCTCACCGGCACCAGCACCCCCGAGCGCGTCCGCCGCTCCGACGCCGTCTGCACCGCCCTGCAGATCGTCGAGCACATCCAGGACGTCGCCGAGGACCTCGGCAACGACCGGATCTACCTGCCCGCCGAGGACATGCGGCGCTTCCACGTGGGCGAGGCCGACCTGGCGGCCCCGTCCGCCGGCGCGTCCGTACGCTCCCTGGTCGCATTCGAAACTGAGCGCGCACGCGAACTGCTGAATGAAGGCACCCCCCTCGTGGGTAGCGTGCACGGCAGACTCCGGCTGCTGCTCGCGGGTTTCGTGGGAGGAGGGCGCGCAGCCCTGCGAGCCGTCACGGCCGCCGGCTTCGACGTACTCCCCGGCCCGCCCAAGCCCACCAAGAGCGGCCTGCTCCGCGAGGTTGCCGCCGTCCTGCGCACAGCGCCGAGAAAGGGGTGAGCCCGACCGTGGAGGGCCCCACACACGCGTCCGCACCGGCTGCGATGTCCGCACCGATTTCGGCCGCCTACAGCTACTGCGAGGCCGTCACCGGTTCACAGGCGCGCAATTTCGCGTACGGCATCCGGCTGCTGCCCACCGACAAGCGGCAGGCGATGTCGGCGCTGTACGCCTTCTCGCGGCGCGTCGACGACATCGGCGACGGCACCCTGCCGCCCGAGGCCAAACTGGCCCGGCTGGAGGAGACCCGCGCCCTGCTCGGGCGGATCCTGGCCGAGGAGGTCGACGAGGACGACACCGACCCGGTCGCCGTCGCCCTCGCGCACGCCGCCCGCCGCTTCCCGATCCCGCTCGGCGGCCTCGACGAACTCATCGACGGCGTCCTGATGGACGTCCGCGGCGAGACCTACGAGACCTGGGACGACCTCAAGGTCTACTGCCGCTGCGTGGCCGGGGCCATCGGTCGGCTCTCGCTCGGCGTCTTCGGCACCACGCCGGGCGCGGCCGACGCCGGGCGCGCCGCCGAGTACGCCGACACGCTCGGCCTCGCCCTGCAACTCACCAACATCCTCCGCGACGTTCGTGAGGACGCGGGCAACGGACGCACCTACCTGCCCGCCGAGGACCTCGCCAAGTTCGGCTGCTCGGAAGGCTTCCACCGTGACCTGGCGCCCGCCGGCGCCGACTTCGCGGGGCTCGTCCACCACGAAGTCCGGCGCGCCCGCGCCCTGTTCGTCGAGGGCTACCGGCTGCTGCCGATGCTCGACCGGCGCAGCGGCGCCTGCGTGGCCGCCATGGCCGGCATCTACCGCCGCCTCCTCGACCGCATCGAGCGGGAGCCGGAGGCGGTGCTGCGGGGCCGCGTCTCGCTGCCGCCGCACGAGAAGGCGTACGTCGCCGTGCGCGGCCTGTCCGGCCTCGACGCGCGGACCATCTCCCGCCAGAGCACGCGGAGGCGGCCCTGATGGCTCCCACCACCCGGACCCCGGCGAAGGCTCGGGGCGCACTCCCGGCATGCGCGCCCGCGCCGCACCGGGCCGCACGGGCCGACCGCACGGGGGCGTCCCTCACGGCGCGCCGCGCGGACGGGGCCGCGGGCGCGTCCGGCGCCCGGGCAACCACCGCGACGGCGGGCGCGTCTCTTCCCGCGGGCTCCGGCCGTGCCGGGCGGGCCGCCGCACGCGCGGCGGCACCGTCCGCTCAGGACCGGCCGGCCGGCCCGGAAGGCGGCCGCACCACGGGGGAGGGCGCATGACCGGCACCGAGCACCACGCCGTCGTCGTCGGCGGCGGCCTCGCCGGGGTCACCACCGCCCTCGAACTCGCCGACGCCGGGCTCCGCGTCACCCTGCTCGAAGGCCGCCCCCGGCTCGGCGGGCTCGCCTTCTCCTTCAAGCGCGGCGACCTCAACGTCGACAACGGCCAGCACGTCTACCTGCGGTGCTGCACCGCCTACCGGTGGTTCCTCGACCGCGTCGAGGGCGCCGCCCTCGCCCCCCTGCAGGACCGGCTCGACGTACCCGTCCTCGACGTGGCCCACCCCGGCGGCCCGCGCCTGGGCCGGCTGCGCCGCAGCGCCCTGCCCGTGCCCCTGCACCTGGCCGGATCGCTGGCCCGCTACCCGCACCTGTCCCTCGCCGAGCGGGCGAGCGTCGGCCGCGCCGCCCTCGCGCTGCGCCGCCTCGACCCCGCCGACCCGGCCCTGGACGGCCTGGACTTCGCGACCTGGCTCGGCCGCTACGGGCAGAGCCCGCGCGCCATCGAGGCCCTGTGGGACCTCGTCGGCATCGCCACCCTCAACGCCACCGCCGAGCAGTCCTCGCTGGGCCTGGCCGCCATGGTCTTCAAGACCGGGCTGCTCTCCGAGAACGGCGCCGCCGACATCGGCTGGGCCCACGTACCCCTGGGCGACCTGCACGACGGGCTCGCCCGCAAGGCCCTCGACGCGGCGGGGGTCCGCACCGAGCTGCGCACCCGGGTCACCGGCATCTCCCGTACCGCCGACGGGAACTGGCGGATCGACACCGAGGGCGAATCCCTCGACGCCGCCGCCGTCGTCCTCGCCGTCCCGCAGCGCGAGGCGCACGGACTGCTCCCGGCCGGCGCCCTCGCCGACCCCGACAAGCTCCTCGACATCGGCACCGCGCCCATCCTCAACGTCCACGTCGTCTACGAGCGCAAGGTGCTCAAGCAGCCCTTCTTCGCCGCGCTCGGCTCCCCGGTGCAGTGGGTCTTCGACCGCACCGACTCCTCCGGACTCCCCGACGGCGGCCAGTACCTGGCGCTCTCCCAGTCCGCGGCCCAGGACGACATCGACGAGCCCGTCTCGGTCCTGCGCGCCAAGTACCTGCCCGAGCTGGAGCGACTGCTCCCCGCCGCGCGGGGCGCCAAGGTACGGGACTTCTTCGTCACCCGGGAGCGGACGGCCACCTTCGCCCCCACCCCCGGGGTCGGCCGGCTGCGCCCCGGAGCGCGCACCGACACGCCGGGGCTCTACCTGGCCGGTGCGTGGACTGCCACCGGTTGGCCCGCGACCATGGAGGGCGCCGTCCGGAGCGGAATGAGCGCGGCGCACGCCGCACTCGCCGCGCTCGGCCGCCACCGCGACCACCCTCTGCAGGAGGCGGCATGACGATCACCACGAGCACGACGAGCACCACCAGCAACACCGGCACAGCAGGTACAGGAACAAGAGGAGAGCCAGTGAACCCGGGGAATCCGGCCGTCGAGAACACGGATGCCAGTGTGGGCACGGCCGGAAGGGGCGTGGAGAAGGCGGACACGATCGCCCTCCTGGAGCGCGGCCGCACACTGTCGACCCCCGTGCTCCGCGCCGCCGTGGACCGGCTCGCCGCGCCCATGGACACCGTCGCCGCCTACCACTTCGGCTGGATCGACGCCCAGGGCAACCCGGCGGACGGCGACGGCGGCAAGGCCGTGCGCCCCGCCCTCGCGCTGCTCTCCGCCGAGGCCGCGGGCGCCGCGGCCGAGGTCGGCATCCCGGGCGCCGTCGCCGTCGAGCTCGTGCACAACTTCTCGCTGCTGCACGACGACCTGATGGACGGCGACGAGCAGCGCCGCCACCGCGACACGGTGTGGAAGGTGCACGGACCCGCCCTCGCGATCCTCGTCGGCGACGCCCTCTTCGCCCTCGCCAACGAGGTGCTGCTGGAGCTCGGCACCGTCGAGGCCGGCCGGGCGACCCGCCGCCTGACCACCGCCAGCCGCAAGCTCATCGACGGCCAGGCACAGGACATCTCCTACGAGCACCGCGAGCGCGTCAGCGTCGAGGAATGCCTGGAGATGGAGGGCAACAAGACCGGCGCGCTGCTCGCCTGCGCCGTCTCCATCGGCGCCGTGCTCGGCGGCGCGGACGACCGTACGGCCGACAAGCTGGAGGAGTACGGCTACCACCTGGGCCTCGCCTTCCAGGCCATCGACGACCTGCTCGGCATCTGGGGCGACCCGGAGGCCACCGGCAAGCAGACCTGGAGCGACCTGCGCCAGCGCAAGAAGTCCCTGCCGGTGGTCGCCGCCCTCGCGGCCGGCGGCCCGGCCTCCGAGCAGCTCGCCGAACTGCTCGCCGCGGACGCCAAGGCCAGCGACTTCGAGAACTTCTCGGAGGAGGAGTTCGCGGCCCGCGCGGCGCTCATCGAGGAGGCCGGCGGCCGCCAGTGGACCGCGGACGAGGCACGCCGCCAGCACGCCATCGCGATCCGGGCCCTCGACGACGTCGCCATGCCCCAGCGCGTGCGCGAGCAGCTCGTGGACCTCGCCGACTTCGTCGTCGTGCGCAAGAGGTGATCGCCACCCGACAGCGGATATGAATCGCGAGTCGCCGGCCGGCGCCGCCGCCTGAGCGTGGCGCGCACCGGCCGACGGCAGACCCCAGCACAGCAGAGGACACTGTTCTAAGGGGAAGCCATGACAGCGACGACCGACGGCAGCGCCGAGGGCGCTGCTGCTGGCAGCGAATCGACCCCGGGCCTCCAGGCGCCCCCCGGCGTGGGGCACGCCCGCGGCCCGGCCGCCGAGGCGGGGCTCCCGGCCCCGTCCCACGCGGCCCGGCCCGGCCCGGGGGGGGGGGGGGGGGGGGGGGGCGGGGGAGGGAGGGGGGGGGGGGGGGGGGGGGGGGGGGGGGGGGGGAGGGGGGGGGGGTGGGGGGGGGGGGGGGGGGGGGGGGGGGGGGGGGGGGGGGGGGGTTC
>NZ_JBVHWW010000033.1:87753-103115 GCF_055563995.1 Streptomyces sp. NPDC029164
CGAACTCGCCCTCTCATGTCCCGTGGAGTGGGGCGGGCGACGCGTCCGGCGCCGTACTCGGCCCGCGCGCCGACTACGGCCCGCCGGGCACCGCGGCACCCGGCTTCGGACCGGAGGCCGGGTTCAGCCCGGAGGCCGGTCCACCGGACGTGCCCGGAGGCGGCGTGCGCGTGAGCGTGCTCGCGGACGTCCCCGCCGGCCCCGGACCGGACCGGGCGGGCACGGCCCGGACCGCCGCGGACCTGCCCGAGCCGCCGGACGGCGCCCCGCCGGGGGTGTACGAGGCCGCCGCGCGGGCGACCCGGCACCTGCTGGAGCGCCAGGACCCCGAGGGCTGGTGGAAGGGCGACCTGGAGACCAACGTCACCATGGACGCCGAGGACCTGCTGCTGCGGCAGTTCCTCGGCATCCGGGACGAGGCCGTCACCCAGGCCGCCGCCCTCTTCATCCGCGGAGAGCAGCGGGAGGACGGCACCTGGGCCACCTTCCACGACGGCCCGCCCGAACTGTCCGCCACCATCGAGGCCTACGTCGCGCTGCGCCTCGCCGGGGACGCCCCGGACGCCCCGCACATGGCCCGCGCCTCGGCCTGGATCCGGGCCCACGGCGGGATCGCCGCCGCCCGCGTCTTCACCCGGATCTGGCTGGCCCTCTTCGGCTGGTGGAACTGGGACCACCTGCCCGAACTCCCGCCCGAGCTGGTGTTCCTGCCGTCCTGGGCGCCCCTGAACATCTACGACTTCGGCTGCTGGGCCCGCCAGACCATCGTCCCGCTCACCGTGGTCTCCGCGCTGCGCCCCGTCCGTCCGGCCCCGTTCGCCCTCGACGAGCTGCACGCCGACGCCCGGACGCCGAACCCCGCCAAGCGCCCCGCGCCGCTGACCACTTGGGAGGGTGCCTTCCAGCGGATGGACAAAGCCCTGCACGTCTACCGGCGGTTCGCCCCGCGCCGGCTGCGCAAGGCCGCGATGGCCACCGCCGGCCGCTGGATCGTCGAGCGCCAGGAGAACGACGGCTGCTGGGGCGGGATCCAGCCGCCCGCCGTGTACTCCGTCATCGCCCTGCACCTGCTCGGCTACGACCTCCGGCACCCGGTGATGCGCGCCGGACTGGAGTCCCTGGACCGCTTCGCGGTGTGGCGCGAGGACGGCGCTCGGATGATCGAGGCCTGCCAGTCCCCCGTATGGGACACCTGCCTGGCCGCGATCGCCCTCGCCGACGCGGGCCTGCACCCCGGCCACCCGGCGCTGGTCAAGGCCGCCGACTGGATGCTCGGCGAGGAGATCACCCGCAGTGGGGACTGGGCCGTGCGGCGGCCGGGGCTGGCCCCCGGCGGCTGGGCGTTCGAGTTCCACAACGACACCTACCCCGACATCGACGACACCGCCGAGGTCGTCCTCGCACTGCGCCGGATCCAGCACCCGGACCCGGCCCGCGTCGAGGCGGCCATCGCCCGCGGGGTGTCCTGGAACCTCGGCATGCAGTCGAAGGACGGCGGCTGGGGCGCCTTCGACGCCGACAACACCAGCCCCTTCCCGAACCGGCTGCCCTTCTGCGACTTCGGCGAGGTCATCGACCCGCCCTCGGCCGACGTCACCGCCCACGTGGTGGAGATGCTCGCCTTCGAGGGCCGCTCCGGCGACGCCCGGACCCGGCGCGGCATCGCCTGGCTGCTCGCCGAACAGGAGGCGAACGGCGCCTGGTTCGGCCGCTGGGGCACCAACTACGTCTACGGCACCGGTTCGGTGGTCCCGGCGCTCACCGCGGCCGGCATCTCCCCGGGGCATCCCGCCGTCCGCAGAGCCGTGCGCTGGCTGGAGACCGTACAGAACGAGGACGGCGGGTGGGGCGAGGACCAGCGCTCCTACAAGGACCTGTCCTGGGCCGGGAAGGGGGCGTCCACCGCCTCGCAGACCGCGTGGGCGCTGATGGCCCTGCTGTCGGCCGGCGAGCGGGACGGCAAGGCCGTCGAACGGGGCATCGGCTACCTGGTGGAGACGCAGCGGGAGGACGGCTCCTGGGACGAGCCGCACTTCACCGGCACCGGCTTCCCCTGGGACTTCTCCATCAACTACCACCTGTACCGGCAGGTGTTCCCGCTGACCGCGCTCGGCCGCTACCTGTACGGGGAACCGTTCGCCCCCGGCGGAGCCGTCTGATGTCCGCCGCACCACAGCGGAGCGGCGGGGACCGGGCCGGGAACCCCGACCCGCTGCTGGTCGCCTGCGCGCTGCGCATCGAGCAGGCGGCGCTGCGCAGCGCCGAACCCGGGGCGGCGGCCCGCGGCCCGGCCGGGAGCTACTCCCTGCTGCGCACCGGGATGGGCCCGCGCGCGGCCGAGCGGGCCGTCGCCCGGGCACTGGACGGCCCCGGGATGGACCGGGCCGCCGTCCTCGCCACCGGGTTCTGCGCCGGGCTGGTGCCCGGCATGCACCCCGGCGACCTGGTCGTCGCCGAGGAGACCCGGGGCCCGCAGGGGGCCGTCACCTGCACCGGCACCGCGCTGCTCGCCGAGGCACTGGCCCGGGCCGCACCGGGCCGGACCGTGCACACCGGCGCACTGACCGGATCCGACCACGTCGTCCGCGGCCAGGAGCGCGCGCGGCTGCGCGCCACCGGCGCCATCGCGGTCGACATGGAGTCCGCGGCCACCCTGTGGACCGCCATCCGTGGCGGCCCTTCCCCGGAAGGCGGCCGCCCGGTTGCGGCCGTCCGGGTGATCGTGGACGCTCCGGAGCATGAGCTCGTCCGTATCGGCACGGTTCGCGGGGGAATATCGGCCTTCCGCGTTCTGCGTGCCGTACTGCCCGCGTTTTACGAATGGCACCGTTCTTTGCTGCTCCCCAGGAGGTGAGCCAGATGGCCATGCCGCTGCGCCAGTCCATCAGGGTCGGGACCTATCTTCTCGAACAGAAGCTCCGCAAGCGTGAGAAGTTCCCGCTGATCGTCGAGCTGGAGCCGCTCTACGCCTGCAACCTGGCCTGTGAGGGGTGCGGAAAGATCCAGCACCCGGCCGGGGTGCTCAAGCAGCGCATGCCGGTCGCCCAGGCGGTCGGCGCCGTGCTGGAGTCCGGCGCCCCGATGGTGTCCATCGCGGGGGGCGAGCCCTTGATGCACCCGCAGATCCACGAGATCGTCCGGCAGTTGGTGGCGAGGCGGAAGTACGTATTCCTCTGCACCAACGCGATGCTCCTGCGCAAGAAGATCGAGAAGTTCACCCCTTCCCCCTATTTCGCCTTCGCCGTGCACATCGACGGCCTGCGCGAGCGCCACGACGAGTCCGTGGCCAAGGAAGGCGTCTTCGACGAGGCGGTCGCGGCCATCAAGGAGGCGAAGAGGCGCGGGTTCCGGGTGACCACCAACTCCACCTTCTTCAACACGGACACCCCGCAGACGATCATCGAGGTGCTCAACTACCTCAATGACGACCTCCAGGTCGACGAGATGATGATCTCCCCGGCCTACGCCTACGAAAAGGCCCCCGACCAGGAACACTTCCTCGGCGTCGAACAGACGAGGGAACTCTTCAGGAAGGCCTTCGCGGGCGGCAACCGGCGGCGCTGGCGGCTCAATCACTCGCCGCTCTTCCTGGACTTCCTGGAAGGGAAAACCGATTTCCCCTGCACGGCCTGGGCCATTCCCAATTACTCCCTCTTCGGCTGGCAGCGCCCCTGCTATCTGATGAGCGACGGCTACGTGCCGACGTACCGGGAGCTGATCAACGACACCGACTGGAGCAAGTACGGCCGCGGAAAGGACCCGCGCTGCGCGAACTGCATGGCGCACTGCGGCTACGAGCCCACCGCCGTCCTCGCCACCATGGGCTCCCTCAAGGAATCCCTGCGGGCGGCCCGGGAGACGATCGGCGGCAACCGGGGCACGTCGGCATGACCGCCCCGGCGGAGGAAGGGGCGGGTGCCCGGGGCAAGGGCTTCGACCTCGGCGCCCTGCTGGCCGCGCGCGCAGGGGAGCGGTACGAGCTGCACGCCCGCCACCTCAACCACCAACTGCCCCGGATGCTCCACACCATCGGCTTCGACAAGGTCTACGAGCGGGCCGAGGGCGCCCACTTCTGGGACGCCGAGGGGAACGACTACCTCGACATGCTGGCCGGCTTCGGGGTCATGGGCCTGGGCCGCCACCACCCGGTGGTCCGCCGGGCCCTGCACGACGTACTGGACGCGCAGCTCGCCGACCTCACCCGCTTCGACTGCCAGCCGCTGCCCGGGCTGCTGGCCGAGAAGCTGCTCTCGTACAGCCCGCACCTGGACCGGGTCTTCTTCGGCAACAGCGGCACGGAGGCGGTGGAGACGGCCCTGAAGTTCGCCCGGTACGCCACCGGGCGGCCCAGGGTCCTCTACTGCGACCACGCCTTCCACGGGCTGACCACCGGCTCCTTGTCGGTGAACGGAGAGGGCGGGTTCCGTGACGGCTTCGCCCCCCTCCTTCCCGATACGAAGATCGCCCTCGGAGACCTGGGCGCCCTGGAGCGGGAGCTCCGCAAGGGCGACGTCGCGGCCTTCGTCGTGGAGCCGATCCAGGGCAAGGGGGTTCTCGAGGCCCCGCCCGGGTTCCTGCTCGCCGCGCAGGAACTGCTGCACCGGCACAAGGCGCTGCTGATCGCGGACGAGGTGCAGACCGGCCTCGGACGGACCGGTGACTTCTACGCCTACCAGCACGAGCCGGGCGTGGAGCCGGACCTGGTGTGCGTCGCCAAGGCGCTGTCGGGCGGCTACGTGCCGGTCGGCGCCACCCTGGGCAAGGACTGGATCTTCAAGAAGGTCTACTCGTCCATGGACCGGGTGCTCGTGCACTCCGCGAGCTTCGGGTCCAACGCGCAGGCGATGGCGGCCGGGCTGGCGGTGCTGTCGGTCATGGAGGACGAGGAGCTCGTCGCGCACGCCCGGGCGACGGGGGACCTGCTGCGGGGGCGGCTCGCGGCGATGGTGGACGAGTACGAGCTGCTGCACGAGGTGCGCGGGCGCGGGCTGATGATCGGCATCGAGTTCGGCCGGCCGTCCTCGCTGGGGCTGCGCAGCCGGTGGACGATGCTGCAGGCGGCCCGCAAGGGGCTCTTCGCCCAGATGGTCGTGGTGCCGCTGCTCCAGAAGCACCGGATCCTCACCCAGGTCTCCGGGGACCACCTGGAGGTCATCAAGCTCATTCCGCCACTGGTCGTGGACGAGCGGGACGTCGACCGGTTCGTCGGTGCCTTCCGCGCGGTCATGGACGAGGCGCACGGCGGGTCCGGGCTGATGTGGGACTTCGGCAGGACGCTGGTGAAGCAGGCCGTCGCCCAGCGCTGACGGCCCGCTCCGGGCGGCCTATTCCAGCAGTCGCTCACGCAGTCGGCCGAGGGTCTCGGGCTTCAGCCCGAGGCCCTCCGCCAGGTAGGGGTCCACCCCGCCCCAGGTCTCGTCGATGGTCTCGAAGGCGGCGACCAGGTACTCGGCGCGGGCGTCGAAGAGCGGTGCCAGCAGCTCCATCACCTCGGGGGAGCGGGCCTCGTCGGACGCGCTGCTGCGGCGCACCCGGTAACGGCGGTGCGGGGCGTTCGACTCCAGGTAGTCCGCCACGATCGCCTCGCGCCCGACGCCCAGCGCGAGCAGGGTGACGGCGATCGACAGGCCGGCCCGGTCCTTGCCGGCCGCGCAGTGCAGGAGGGCCGGGACGCTGTCCTCGGCGAGCGCGTGCACGACCCGGCTGTGCTCGGCGGTGCGCTGCTCGATGATCCTGCGGTACGAGTGCGTCATCCGGGCCGCGGCCTTGCCGTCGCCCAGGATCGTGCGCAGCTGGGCGAGGTCGCCCTCGCGCACCAGCCGCCAGAACTCCCGGCCGTCGGCCGGATCGGAGAGCGGGATGTTCACGTTCCGTACCCCGGGCAGTTCCACGTCCGGCCCCTCCAGCGCGTGGTCGGCGCCGTTGCGGAAGTCGAAGACGGTGTGGAGGCCGAGCGAGGCGAGGAACTCTGCATCGGTTTCGGTGGCATGCGCGAGATGTCCGCTTCGGAACAGTCGTCCCGCCTTGACCCTTCGGCCATCAGAAGTCGGCAATCCGCCCACATCACGGAAATTGCGCACTCCGGTCAGCTCCGGCTCCTGTATCTGCTGGGTCACGGGAACTCCTCCGCTTCATGGTGAGACTTCTGTCCGAATTGAGCTGTTTGGCGCCAACTTGCCATATCCGGAGGCGAGATCGGGCACGTCCCCGTGAGCCAGATCATACGGTGACCGTGAGTGCCTGATCGCGAATGCCGAATGGCCCCGTCAGAGCGGTTGTTGACGGCGGGTAATGGACGCAGGGTGACCAGAATTCCGCCGATTCCTCAATCCTGTGATTCCGTCAGGAAATTCGCGGCTTGTTCCCCGCCGTCGCAAGGGTTTACCTTCGCGATCGATCCGGGTGGATCGCCGAATCCTGCCGCCGCCCGGAAACCGCACCCGACTATTCGCGCGGCAGGAGCGGGGGAACCAGGTAAGCCGCTGTCCCGGAGATCTTTTCGGAGATCTTTTCGCCGGGACGGCTCGGGGTGAAGACGTACATGTCCCGTACATGTACGGCCGGACATCTCCAGTCCGAACCCGACAGCTCACCTCGCAGGCGCCGGAGAGGAAGTTCGCCATGCCTGCAAAGGGCAAGCACCGCCGTCCCAAGTCCCTGTCGATATCGCGCGGTTTCGCCGTCGCAGGCACCGGTGGCGCGGCCCTCGCGCTGCCGCTGATGGGCGCCGCGGGCGCCCAGGCGGCCGGCGCCCCGGCCGCGGCGACCGCGGTGGCCCCCGCCGTGGCCCCGCAGGTCCCCGCCGCGCTGCAGGCCGCGCCCGTCGCCGCCGTGCAGGCCGCCCCGAGCGTCTACACGGTCGTGCCGGGCGACTACCTCTCCAAGATCGCCGCCGAGCGCCACCTCTCCGGCGGCTGGGAGCAGCTGTACGCCGACAACCGCGAGGCGGTCGGGGCCAACCCGTCGCTGATCCACCCCGGCCTGAAGCTGCACCTCGGCGGCGTGGGCGAGGCGGACCCGGTGGACGCCGCCCCCGCCCCCGCCCCCGAGGCCGCCCCCGAGGCGGCGCCGAAGGCGGCACCGAAGGCGGCACCGAAGCCGGCCGCGAAGGCCGCCCCCGCGCAGCAGGACTCCGAGGCCGGGGCGCCCGCCGCGCAGAAGTCGGCCTCCGGCTTCGTCTCCCCGCTCGGCAACACCGGCGTCTCCACCCAGTACAAGGTCGCGGGCAGCATGTGGTCCTCCGGCTACCACACCGGCGTGGACTTCATCGCGAGCTCCGGCACCACCGTCAGGGCCGTCGGCGCGGGCACCGTGGTGTCCGCCGGCTGGAGCGGCTCGTACGGCAACGAGGTCGTCATCCGGCACGCGGACGGCAAGTACTCCCAGTACGCCCACCTGTCCCAGCTGTCCGTCTCCTCCGGCCAGAGCGTCACCGCCGGGCAGACCCTCGGCCTCTCCGGCTCCACGGGCAACTCCACGGGCCCGCACCTCCACTTCGAGATCCGTACGGGCTCCTCGTACGGCTCCGACATCGACCCGCTGGCCTACCTCCGCTCGAAGGGCGTGAGCATCTGACGGCACCCGCCGTCGGAGCGGGAACACACATGAGGCCGGGACCCGAGGGGGGTCCCGGCCTCACGTGTACTTATTCCTTATCCCCCACGTGGTACAGATCACGGTCCGTCAACCCCTCATTACGTTGGCGTAGGTTGGTTACGGGAGTGAAGGATGGGTTCTCGTGGCAGCGACGACGACGAAACTCAAGACCATCGGCTCGTACGCGGCGATCGGGGACAGCTTCACCGAAGGCGTGGGGGACCCGGGACCCGGGGATTCGCATCTCGGCTGGGCGGACCGGCTCGCCGTACTCCTGGCCGATCAGCGCGACGAGCACGACTTCCGTTATGCGAATCTGGCGGTGCGCGGAAAGCTCCTCGACCAGATCGTGGCCGACCAGCTTCCCAGGGCCAAGGCCCTGGCACCCGACCTGGTCAGCTTCTGCGCGGGCGGCAACGACATCATCCGGCCCGGCAGCGACCCGGACGACGTGGCGGAGCGGTTCGAGGCGGCCGTGGCCGACCTCGCCGGCGCGGTCGGCCAGGTCATGATCACGACAGGCTTCGACACCCGGGGCGTACCGGTCCTCAAGCACCTCCGGGGGAAGGTGGCGACGTACAGCGCGCACGTGCGCGCCATCGCCGACCGCTACGACTGCCCGGTGCTCGACCTCTGGTCGCTGAAGTCCGTACAGGACCGGCGGGCGTGGGACACGGACCGGCTGCACCTCTCGCCCGAGGGGCACACGCGGGTCGCGCTGCGCGCGGCGCAGGTGCTCGGGCTGGACGTGCCGACCGACCCCGACCAGCCGTGGCCGCCGCAGCGGCCGCGCGGCTCCGTGGACGTGACCCGCGACAACATCCAGTGGGCGCGCGACCACCTCGTGCCGTGGATCGGCCGGCGGCTGCGCGGGGAGTCCTCGGGGGACCACGTGGAGGCGAAGCGGCCCGACCTGCTGCCGCTGTAGCCGTGCGCACCCGGGCGCGGACGGGGACGGGGCAGGGCCGGTGGGGCGCGGCCCCGGACGGGGGCGGTAAGCGGAATCCTTCGGGGCCGGTGTGCGTTGGGATGGTCGTAGAGAGACGACCACCCCTTACTCCATCCTCCCTGGAGGCGCTTTGACCGGCTCCCGTCCCCTGCGTCCCCGGCTGCGTGCCCTGCGGCCCGAAGCCTTCGGCGCGGACCCGTCCGGTGCCCGGCTGGAGCGCATCCGCCGCTCGCCGAACTTCGCCGACGGCGTCTTCCAGAACCCGGTGGGTGCCCGGAACAGACCCTCGGGCTCGATGGCGGAGTTCGCCAAGATCTACTTCCACCGGGAGCAGCGGGTGCGGCGCGGTCCCGCCGCGCCGATTCCCGTGTACCCGACCACCCTCGCGGAACTGGCGAAGCCGCCGGCGAGCGGTCTGCGGCTGACGTGGATGGGCCACTCCAGCGTGCTCGCGGAGATCGACGGCCGCCGGGTGCTGTTCGACCCGGTGTGGGGCGAGCGCTGCTCCCCCTTCCCCTTCGCCGGCCCCAAGCGGCTGCACCCGGTGCCGGTCCCGCTGGCCTCGCTGGGCGACGTCGACGTCGTGGTCATCTCCCACGACCACTACGACCACCTCGACCTGCCCACCATCAAGGCCCTGGCCGGCACGGACACGGTCTTCGCCGTCCCGCTCGGCGTCGGCGCGCACCTGGAGCGCTGGGGCGTACCGGCCGACCGGCTGCGCGAGCTGGACTGGAACGAGACCACCAAGATCGCCGGGCTCTCCCTGACGGCCACCCCCGCCCGGCACTTCTGCGGCCGCGGTCTGCGCAATCAGCAGCACACCCTGTGGGCCTCCTGGGTCGTCGCGGGCGACGAGCACCGGATCTACCACAGCGGGGACACCGGCTACTTCCCCGGCTTCAAGGAGATCGGCGCCGCGCACGGGCGCTTCGACGCCACGATGATCCAGATCGGGGCGTACTCGGAGTACTGGCCCGACATCCACATGACCCCCGAGGAGGGCATGCGGGCCCACCTCGACCTCCAGGGCGGCGCCCCGCACGGCACGATGCTGCCGATCCACTGGGGCACCTTCAACCTGGCCCTGCACCCGTGGGACGAGCCGGGCGAGGGCACACTGGCCGCGGCCGAGGGGGCCGGCGCGGCCATCGCGCTGCCGATCCCGGGCCAGCCGTTCGAGCCGGGCGCCGACGGGGCTCCGGCGCAGCCCTGGTGGCGGCCGTTCGTCGCGGGCGGCGCGGCCACCGCCCCGGCCGCGGCCCCGGGCCCGGTCACCGCGGAGGAGCGGCCGCGGGCCGTGACCCGCGAGGAACCCGAGGCCGTCGGGTCCTGACGTCACCGCCGCCCGTGCTCGCCTCGCCCCGGCGCAGGCGGCCGGGCGGCGCATTCGGGCGGTTGTGCGAGCGCTCCACCGGGAGCGGGAAGCACCCCCTCGAAGTTCCCCAACTGGCGTTCCAGGGCGGGACGGCGGGGTCTAGCGTGGGTATCCGGTGATCAACACCGGGCCCCGGAACTCTGGGGGCCGGGCCCCACGTACCGAACGTACCGAGGACGCCGATGTCCGGACTCCGCGCCGCCCGCCACGCCCCGTCGAGACACGCCGTCACCGGTCCAGCCCGGCAGATACGTCCCCAGCTGGTGCGCGCCGCCGTCCTGCCCACGCTCGCCGCCGGGCTCAGCGGCGCCGCCGCGGTGATCTTCACCCTCCAGCTCGGCGGGGGCGCGGGCGACCGCGACACCCGGCTCTGGCCGGTGCTCACGGGCTGCGCCCTGCTCGTGGTCGGGGCCCTCGCGGCGGCCCTGCTCGGGGCCCAGCGCGGGGCCAAGGCCGTACGGGACCGGTGCGAGGCGCTGCGCCGCTCCAGCGTGCGCGGCCGCCAGGAGCTGCGTACCGCCGCCGACCTGCTGGAACGGGGCGAGACCCCGCCCCGCCCGGTGCGGGGCGGGCCGATCGGCCCGCTCGTCGGGGGCGACCCGGCCGGCGTGGACGAGTTCTGGCTGCTCTCCCAGGAGCTGCGCGGCGCCCGGGAACAGGCGCACGCGACCCTCGTACGGCTGGCCGGCCCGGCCACCCCGTCCGACAGCGAGCGCAAGGTCGAGGTGTTCGTCAACCTCGCGCGCCGCCTGCAATCCCTCGTGCACCGGGAGATCGCGCTCCTCGACGACCTCGAAGACACGGTCGAGGACCCGGACCTGCTCAAGGAGCTCTTCCACGTCGACCACCTCGCCACCCGGATCCGCCGGCACGCCGAGAACCTCGCCGTGCTGGGCGGGGCCGCCTCCCGCCGCCAGTGGACCCGGCCGATCGACCTGAGCGAGGTGCTCCGCTCCTCGGTCGCGGAGGTCGAGCAGTACACGCGGGTCAAGGTCGTGCCCCCGGCCGGCGGCAGCGTCCGCGGGCACGCCGTCGCGGACGTGGTGCACCTGCTGGCCGAACTGGTCGAGAACGCCACGGTGTTCTCCGCCCCCGACACCGATGTCGTGCTGCGCGCCGAGCGGGTCACCGCGGGGATCGCGGTCGAGGTGGAGGACCGGGGGCTGGGCATGCCGGTGGAGGAACAGCACCGGATGAACGCCCTGCTCGGGGACCCCGACCAGATCAGCGTCCGGCACCTCCTCGCGGACGGGCGGATCGGGCTGTTCGTCGTCTCGGCGCTGGCCCGGCGGCACGGGATCGCCGTCGAGCTCAAGTCGAACATCTACGGCGGCGTGCTGGCCGTGCTGGTGCTGCCGCAGGAGCTGCTGGGTGCGGAGGCGCCGAGCGCCGCCGACGCGACGGGTGGCTCCCGGCCCACCTCGTGGGTCGCGGGCGGGCCCCCGTCGGCCCCCGCCCCCCACCTGGAACCGGTCCCCGCACCGCTGCCCTGGCCCGCGCCCGCGCCCGCGCCCGCGCCCGCGCCTCCGCAACGAGGCCCGGCCGTTCCCGCACCGCGATCGGGTCCACTGGCTCCCGGCACCCCGGCCGTCCCGACTCCACGCGACGCCGAGCCCGACGCGCCCGGTGCCTCGACCGAGCCCGCTGCGGCGGCCGAGCCCTGGTCCGGGCCCGCGCCGCTTCCCGCTCCGGGCACGGGGGCCCCGGCCGTGGCCGTGACCGGCCCGGTGGCCGAGCCTTCGCCGGAGGACGGTTCCTGGCCCCGGCCCGTGCCTGAGGGCGGGCACTCAGCGTGGTCCGGGGCCCCGGCGGGCTCCGCCGAGGAATGGGCCGCGGCGCTGCCCGCTCCGGCAGCGGACGATCAGCGTGCGGCCGTGACCGGCCCGGCGGCCGAACCTTGGCCCGAGGCCGTGCCGGCGCCGGAGGCCGTGCCGGCGCCGGAGGCCGGCGACTGGCCTGTGCCCGAGGATCAGCCCGCGGGCCGGCCTGTGGCTGTTGTGGGCTCGGCCGGTGACGGGGCGGGGGACCCGCCTTCGGCCACGGCCGTCACCGGCCCGGTGGCCGAGGTCTGGGCCGGGACCCCGGCCGTGCCCGCGCCTGGCGAAGGAGCCGCTCCGGGCGCTGCGGCCTCGGCTCCGGCCGAGCCGTGGGCCGAGCCCTGGTCCGGGTCTGCCTCGGCGTGGCCGGCGGACGCCGCACGAGGAGGGTCCCCGGCTCATGCCGAGCCCGCGAGCGGCTCGGTGGCCGAGCCCTGGGCGGACGCCGCGGCGACGGCCGTGCCCGCGCCGGGCGCGGAGGACCAGGCCTCGGCCGGGCCCGCGGTGACTGCCGTGCCTGGGCCGCTCCCCGCACCCGGTGCCGGGGATCCGGCGGCCGTGACCGGCTCGGAGGGCGGGCTCCGGCCCGGGCCGGAGCCCTGGGGCGGAGCCGGTCCGGCGGATGTGGCTTCGGCTTCGGCTTCGGTTTCGGCTTCGGCCGAGCCCTGGGCCCGGGACGTGTCCGGGGCCGAGGGGATGGTCGTACCCGCGCCGCTGCCCGCTCCCGCGGCGGGGGATCCGGCTTCGGACGGGGACGAGGCGTGGGCTGGCGCGAGGGCGTGGGGTGGGCCGCGCGGCGGAGAGGCGGCCGGGTTGCTGCCCCTGCAGCGCGGCGGCGAACCCGAGCCCGAGGGTGAGGAGGAGCGGCCCGCGTTGCCCCGGCGGCGGGCACAGCAGCACCTGGCGCCGCAGCTGCGCGAGGCCCCCGTACCGCGGCCGCCCGCGGACGCCGAGCCGCCGCTGCACGATCCGGGCCTGATGGCCGCCTTCCAACGGGGCTTCGGCCTCGCCCAGTCGGAGAACCAGCTATGACCCCGACACCTCACCTCAGCAAGGAGCACACCCCCATGGGCGGCGAACTGGCGACGAAGACCGGCACCCGGCTCTCGGACCTCGACTGGCTGCTCAGCGGCCTGGTGCAGCGCGTGCCGTACACGCGCAGCGCCGTACTCCTCACCGCCGACGGCCTCGTCACCTGCGTACACGGCCTGGACGCCGACAGCGCCGACCACCTGGCCGCCCTCGCCTCCGGGCTGTACTCGCTGGGCCGCAGCGCCGGCTCCCGGTTCGGCGACGGCTCGGAGGTACGGCAGGTCGTCGTCGAGCTCGACACCGCGCTCGTCTTCGTCTCCGCCGCCGGATCCGGGACCTGTCTGGCCGTCCTCGCCGACCGCCACGCCGATGCCGGGGTACTCGGCTACGAGATGGCGATGCTGGTCAAGAGCGTCCGTCCGTACCTGGCGGCCCCGCCGCGGCGGCCCACCGCCGACCCGGGGCGATGAGGGCCCGCGCGACGGGGGCGGCGTACGCGAAGGGGCGGGACACACCGTGGCTCGACGACTCGGCGGGCCGGGTGATGCGCCCGTACACCGCCAGCGGCGGACGGACCCGGCCCGGCGTGGCGCTCGACCTGCTCTCGCTGGTGACCGCGACCGGCGTACGCCCGCGCATTCCGCTCGGGGCCGAGCACACCCTCGTGCTGCGCCTCTGCGCCGGCGCGGCCGCGGTCACCGTCGCCGAGCTGGCCGGGCAGCTGCGGCTGCCGGCCGCCGTGGTGAAGGTGCTGCTGTCCGACCTGATGGAAAACGGCGCCGTCATGGCGCAGGCGCCGCGGTTCCCCGGCATCGGCGGCGACGGGTTCGCCGCCACCGACCAGTCACTCCTGAGGGCGGTGCTCGATGGCCTGCGAAAACGCCTGTGAAGCCCCCGCTGCCGCCCCCGCGACCCTGAAAATCCTGGTCGCGGGGGGTTTCGGCGCGGGCAAGACCACCTTCGTGGGCGCGGTCAGCGAGATCGAGCCGCTGAGCACCGAGGAACTGCTCAGCGACCTCAGCTCGGCCGCCGACCCGACGCACGGCGTCGAGGCGAAGACCACCACGACCGTCGCCCTGGACTTCGGCCGGATCACCCTCGACGAGCGCCACGTGCTCTACCTCTTCGGCACGCCGGGCCAGCACCGCTTCTGGTTCCTGTGGGAGGAGCTGTGCGCGGGCGCGCTGGGGGCGGTGGTGCTCGCCGACACGCGCCGCCTCGCGGACTGCTTCCCCGCCGTGGACTTCTTCGAGCGGCGCGGGATCGGCTTCATCGTGGCCGTCAACGAGTTCGACGACGGCCACCGCTACGCGCCCGAGGAGGTCCGCGAAGCGGTGGGGCTCGGGCCCGAGGTGCCCGTCGTACGGTGCGACGCCCGCCTGACCAGTTCGGGGACGGGCGCACTGGCCGCCCTGGTCCGCCACCTCCTCTGCATGTCCACGGCCACAGCCACAGCCACGGCCACAGCGAGAGTCAGCTCTTCGTCTTCGGAGTCGGGGGAACCGCCATGACGTACTACGAATCGACCGGACACCTGCTGCTCACGCCGGTGGACCGGGAGGCACCCGCGCGCGCCGTCCGGCTGCGCGAGCTGGGGCTGGGGGAGCGGACGGACGCCGAACTGGACGCCTTCGCGCGGCGGGTCGCCGACGTGCTCGAAGCCCCGCACTCCGGGGTCAACTTCATCGGCGAGGAACGGCAGTTCTTCGCCGGGCTGCACCACGCGCCCGAGTCCCCGGCCGGCAAGTACCCGGCGCGGGTCCTGGCCCGCGACCACGGCTACTGCCCGTACGTGGTGGTCAGGCGGCGGGCGCTGGTGCTGGAGGACGTACGGGACTTCGCGCGCTTCGCGGGCAACGCGGTCGTGGACGAGAGCGGGGTGCGCTCGTACGTGGGCGCGCCCCTCACGGACCGTCGCGGGATCGTCCTGGGCACGGTGTGTGCGGTGGACGTGGTGCCGCGGCGGTGGGGGACGGCGGGGCTGGCCACCGTCAAGGCGCTGGCCGCGGAGCTGGTGGCCCTGGTGCACGCACGGGAGGACCGGGCGCAGGCCCGCGCGGCGGACCGGCGGGGGTGAGCCCGATTGCCGGTGGCGGGGGCTACGGTCGTCGGACGAGGGTTCACCGGTGGCTGGAGAGGAGTCTCGGGGATGGCCACGACCGCGCAGGACGTCCGCCTGATCGCGCTGTCGCTCCCGGACAGCAGCGAGAAGCCCGCCTGGGGCATGCCGACCTTCCGGGTGGGCGGGAAGATCTTCGTCGCGCTGGCCGACGACGACACCTCCATCGGGGTGAAGTGCCCCAAGGAGGACCGGGCCGAGCTGATCGCGGCGGAGCCGGAGAAGTTCTTCATGCGCCCGGGCCACGACGACAACTACGCCTGGATCCGAGTCCGCCTGAAGGCCGTGGCGGACGCGACCGAGCTGCGCTCCATCCTGACCGACTCCTGGCTCCAGGCGGCCCCGAAACGGCTGATCGCAGCCCATCCGGAGCTCACCGGCGCGGGGGGGGGGGGGGGGGGGGGGGGGGGGGGGGGGGGGGGGGGGGGGGGGGGGGGGGGGGGGGGGGGGGGGGGGGGGGGGGGGGGGGGG
>NZ_JBVHWW010000034.1:0-96143 GCF_055563995.1 Streptomyces sp. NPDC029164
CCCCCCCCCCCCCCCCCCCCCCCCCCCCCCCCCCCCCCCCCCCCCCCCCCCCCCCCCCCCCCCCCCCCCCCCCCCCCCCCCCCCCCCCCCCCCGAAGCCGGTCCGCAGGGCCGGATACCGGTGAGGCACAGTGGGCCCGTGCGGCGCCGTTGCGGGGGCGCCGCCCCCGGACCCCCGCGCCTCAAACGCCGGCGGGGCTGAACGTGCGCGGCCATGCCGGAGGACCAGGCCGGGTTCGCGCTACGCGTCAGGGGCTTCCACCCCGCAGTACGACGCGAACGCCGACAGGATCTCGTCCTCCGAGATGCGGCCGTCGCCGTCGGCGTCGAGGGCGGTGGCCAGCCGGGGGGCCAGGTCCGGCGCGGTGCCCAGGACGCGCAGGACGCGGGCGGCGGCCTGCGGGGTCGCCCCCGCGCCGTCCTCGTCCGCCACCGCGATCACGGCCCGCAGGAACGGCCGCGCGATCTCCGCGAACCGCTCCGGGTTGTCCCGCAGCCGCTTCGCCGCCCCGGTGATGAACTCCTCGCGGGACACCCGCTGGTCCCCGTCGACGTCCGCGATGCCGGCCATCCCCTGCCAGAACGCCTCGGCCCCCGCGAAGACGGCCTGGCCCCGGTCCGACCGGGCGGCGGTGCCGAATTCGGCCAGGACGGCCTTCGCGGCCGCGCTGAAGTCCTCCCGGTCGATATACCCGGACCCGTCCTGGTCGAAGGTGGCGAATCGGGCGGCGATCTTGCGCTCGTATTCTGCGCTGTCCATGTTCGGCGTTCCGCCTTCACGTATGCGATGGGGTTCAGTTCAAGACAAGGCAGGAGCGTAAGGCCTACGTGGCCAGCGCGTTAAGCGAAGTGGTCAAGGAGGCTGCCGCATCGAACCCGCGCACGGGGAGCGCGGTGGGGCGCGTACGCCTGTCCCCATGTGCCGTCGGCCGTACCACCGTTCACGCCCTGCCACGCCTCTATCACGGAGGGCGCACTTCCAGGGTGAGCTTCTCCCAAAAGGGGCGCGATCCACCATGTGCCCACTACATTCGTTGGGTCGACACACGGCTGGGGGCACTTATGCCGAAGGACGTACCACCGCGCTGGGACCGCCGCATGCAGCAACGCCTGGCCCGCGGCGAGGCCGCCGCGCTCGGAGAGCTGTACGACCGCTTCGCCTCGCTCGTGCACAGCCTGGCGCACCGGGTGCTGGGCGACGAGAAGGCGGCGGACCGGATCACCCGCGAGGTCTTCGGCTACATCTGGGAGAACCCGGACGCCTACGACCCCAAGCAGGGCTCCATGCGCTCCTGGGTCGCCCGGATCACCCAGGGCCAGGCGGTGGCCCGGCTGCGCCAGGCCGAACTGGGCCGGGGCTCCCGCGAGGAGCTGGAGCAGAAGGTGCGCAGCGCCAACGCGGCCGCCCGCGCGGACTACATCGTCACCTCCATGCCCGCGCCGCTGCGCGCCGCGCTCGAACTCGCGTACTTCAAGCGGCGGGACTACCGGCAGGCCGCCGCCGACCTGCAGATCAGCGAGGACGAGGCGCGCCGCCGGCTGCGCCTCGGCCTGCAGCTGCTGTCGACCGCCAACGCCCTCCCGCAGGAGGACACCGCCCAGTCCGGATACGGAACGCCCCGATGAACGGACCTGCCGAGTCGCCCGACGACGGATACGAGCGTCCCGGCGGCCAGGCGCGGATACCGGGTCCGCGCGGCGCCGCCGACGACCTGGACCCGGGGTACGCGCCGCAGCCGACGCGTACGCCGAGGCCGGTGCCGGAACCCGTGCCCGAGCCGTTCCCCGAGCCGGTGGCGCCGCCCTCGCACGCCGTGCTGAAGTCCCTGCTCGGCGCGTGGGCGCTGGCGGCCTGCTCCGCCGAGGAGACCCAGGCGGTCGAGGACCACCTCACCGAGTGCGCCCCCTGCGCGGAGGAGGCGTTGCGGCTGCGGGACGCGGTGGGGCTGCTCCACCCGGAGGAGACCCTCGACCTGAAACCGCTGTTGCGCTCGCGCGTCCTGGAGGACTGCCTGGGCAAGCGGCCGGCGCGCATCCCGGTTCCGGTGTGGGCGAGCCCGTACGACACCGAGACCGCGCGGCTCGACGCGCTGCTGCAGGACTTCGGGGACTCGGAGTGGCACACCCCGGTGCGCCTGAAGTGGTTCGAGGAGGAGCGGCGCCGCTCACAGCGGACGACGGTGGCGGGGGTCATCGGGCACCTGATGACGGTGGACGGGCTGATCGCCAACGCGCTGGGGCTGGACGACCCGCTGGGCCCGGACGCGCCGCCGGGCGGTCCGACCGCGCGGACGGAGCACTTCTGGAACGCGTCGGCGTACCCGCCGACGCGGCAGGTCCGCGACCCGTGGCGGGAGCAGGGGCACACGCTGGTGCGTACGGTGTCCTTCGCCGGCCGGGGCGTCGCCGAGCTGGCCGTGGACTACGGAAGCTTCGCACTGCCGCTCGGGGACGCGTTCCTGGAGCGGGCCTTCGAGTGCTGGGTGCACGCGTGGGACATCGCGGAGGCGGTGGACTATCCGTACGAGCCGCCGTCCGGGCCGCACCTGCACGGGATGATCGACCTGGCGGCGCGGCTGCTGCCGGGTGCGCTGGCGCAGCGGCGGCGCGCGGGCCTGGCGGCGCCGGCGCGGGGCCTGGTCGCGGCGGGCGCGCCCGGGCGGACCCTGCACCTGGAGATCGAGGGCGCGGGTGGCGGAGGCTGGGACATCGCCCTGGACTCGCCGGCGGCGAAGCCGTCGCCGGAGCGCACGGTGGCGGAGATCGCCCTGGACGGCATCGAGTTCTGCCAGCTGGCGGCCGGCCACATCTCCCCGCAGGAGGCGGCGGTGGGCCAGCACGGCGACCGCGAGGCGATCCGCGACGTCCTCTTCGCGGCGGCGTCCCTGAGCCGCCTGTAGCGGGGCGCCCGGGGCACGACTCGCGCGCGTCGGGTACGGGGCCCCGCGTGCGGGGTTTCCGCCCCCTAGCCCCCCACTCGCGTGCGGTGGTTGCCCACCCGCCCCCTCGGCGGCAGGGCGGGGGCTGAGGCTTGCCAGCCGGGATCGGGGGCGGGTGGATTGCGCTTCGGCGGTGCGGGCCTGTGCGGCTTCGCCTTCGGGGCGGCCCTTCGGGCGAGATCAGAGGTGCTCATGGGTTTCCCCGGCGGGCTGGTTGCAACCAGTGCAGTCAGGGGCGCCACGTGATGGTTTGGGCCTCAGGCGTGACGGTGATGGCAAACCTGTCGAGAGAGGGTGATCCGTCGTCATGCCAGCGGGTGACGTATTCAGCGATCCGGTCCCACAGGTTGTCCGGTCCACCCTGCCGTACAAGCCATCGGCCTCCGTCCCGCCGCAGTGCTGCCCACCCGCCCGCTTCGACGTCGAGGAGGAGGTGTTCCGTTCGGCCGTCGCGGTCCAGGGTCATGCGCTGAGTGCGGGGAGCCGCGAGCTGGGCGACGAACCGTGTGTCCCAGTCGTCGAGTACGTGGGGGCCGAGGTCCGTGGGCTGTTCGTCGGCTTGGTCGAGGCCGGGGAGGAGGCCGAGCGGCGGAGGTGTCTGCGGGCGGGCGAGCATAAAGGAGTTCCGGCCGTCGAGAAACCGGCCCACAGCGGTGCCGTCTTCGCCAACTGTGAGGCAAGCGAGTTCTGAGGAGTACATCCAGCCGCCGACGGCGGTGAGGATGATGCCGCAGGCGTGGTCTGATCCACCCACTCGTACGGAATGGTGACCGTTCCGCAGTAGGCGATTGTCCTGTCGTACGGTCCGCCGTCCTTCCACCCGGAGAGACCGTCGCCGACGACCACGGTGGGCGCGTAGCCACAGCGGCCCAGGGCGTTGCGGGCGCGGGCGGCGATGTCCGGGTCGATCTCCACGGCGGTGACGTGGTCGCTGCCGAGACGGTGGCAGGCGAGGCCGCTGGAGTAGCCTGTGCCGATGCCGACGAGGAGAAGCCGGTGCCCTGCCTCCACCTGTAGGTCTTCGAACATTCGCACCACCAGGGACGGCAGAGTGCTCGACGACGTCGGCAGTCGTGTGATTTCCCCGCGCAGGTCCCCGGGGACGATCGTGCCTGCGATCTGTGTGACGAGGGAGCTGTCCGCGTAGCAGGACGTCAGCCACGACGGAGTTTCAGGCATCACCGGCGCCCACGCAGTGGGGCGGCCGGGTACATCGATGCGTTCGAAGTACCCGCCGCTCAGGAACTCGTGACGTGGGACCGTCTCGACCGCCGTCCGCCAGGGGGTCGTACGCAAGTGGCCGGCTCTGGCGAGCCGTTCGGCGAGCTGGAGCCGCAGTTCTGCGGCGTCTTCGTTCATGCGCTGTTCCTTTCCAGGAGATCAGCCATGGCCGCGACCATGGGCAAGCCGGTTTCGGGCTCCAGCCATGCCCACTGTCCGGACGGGTTGCATTCGAGGAACCACCACGTCCCGGCGTGATCGATGGCGAAGTCGAAAGCGCCGAAGACCAGCCCGAACAACGACATGTAGCGGAACAGTGCTGTGGTGACTTGGGGAGGGGGCTGTACGACGCTGTAGGTCAGCTGGTCGTAGTCGGTGCGCCAGTCCAACAGGTCGGAGTCGATGCGGACCGCGAAGACCCGGTCGCCGATCACGGTCACCCGCATGTCGGCCACTTTGTGGACGCGCTGTTGAAACAGGTGGGCTGTGCCGGACACCCGGCCGTCGATCTCGTCGGCCGTCACTTCCTTCACCTCGACCGTGCATGAGACTCTGTCGATGCGGTAGAGCGGCGTCGACAGAGGTTTGTAGATCACCGGCCCCTCTTCCTCGATGAAGCCGCGGGCGGCGTCCGGGTCGGATGTGATGAGCGTGGCCGGGACTCGGAACCCGGCCGTGACGGCGGCCGCGAGACCAGAGGGCTTGAACTCGGCGTCGCCGATGCGGTGCGGGTGATTGACGTACAGGCAGCCTGACAAGGAGGCGATCACGCCACCGAGGCCGTACCGGGCTTGGGTGAGCGCGAACCGCGCGTCGTGCTCGGGCAGGTGGGGGAAGGCGAATCCGGACGGCCGTCGGTAGTAGAGGGACCGGATCCGTGTCAGGTCCACTGTCCGGGTCGGGGTGGTCAGGGACCCCTCAATGCCATCAGATGTGATGTATGCCGCGAACGACAAGGTGGCGGGAAACTGCCCGGAGTCGAGCCGCACGACAGGGACGCCCCGGTCGTGGAGCTCGCGAATCACCAGGTCGGCCGTGGGGTCGTCGTTTATGGTGACGACCATCACCGGGCCGGAATGGCTCACTGGTCGTTGTCATTCCCGGTGTCCTGGTCGCCGCCGCCGGAACCGCCACCGCTGCTGCCGTCGGATGGGTTTCCGGTGTTGGTCGCGGGGTTGGTGCCGGTGCTGGTCCCGTGCGCGGGCATCGCCATCGGCCGGCCATCCGCTCCGTAATAGCGGGCGGTCTGCGTGTCTGCGTCGATCGCGACGCGTCCGTAGGCGGTGGTCGCGGCGGGGTACGGGGTCATGCGCCGGACACCCCAGGGGACGGGCGTGGCATGTCCCGTGGGCAGAGCATCACTGGAGGGCATGCGGTCTACGTGATTGAACACCGTCTTCTCCTTCATGTCCTGGGAACCGTCCTGAGGACGGGCTGGTGAACGTCCATGCCGCGCTGTGCACGCGTTTTGAGGACGACGAGGCTTGCGGGATCGGTGGTGATCCACTGGTCTGCGAGGAGGACGTCAGCGGGGCGGAGGATCCATACGGCGCCTGATGCGACGTCGGTGACAATCGCCTCCCGGCCGTCTTCGTCCCTGACCAGATCCCCGACCCATGCCCGGCCCCGAGTGACGACAGGGTCGTTGTTTGCGTGATCGTTCCTCACTGTGTCCAGGCCTCCTGCCAAATCAGCGGCTGTGCTGGATTCAGTGAACCGTTCTCTCGATGGCTCTGAGTAGGACGATCCATGGAGATCAACAACGCTGCAGCTAGGGCGATTTGACGTTCCGTTGACCTGACGTGACACCAGCGCCGGGGCTACCGTGAGCCGACATGGACGCAGTGCCGAACCACGCGTTGGCGGCATGGATGAAGGAGCAGGGTTACAGCTCCCGGGAGCTTGCCGATCGGGTCAATCGTGCGGTGGGTGAGCTGACCGGGAAGCTGGGTGGGCTGGATGATTCCAGCATCCGGGCATGGCGGTCGGGCCGTGTTCGCTGCCCGAAGGGGGCGCAGCGCGCGGCGTTGGAGTTGATCAGCGGACGCAGTGCCCTGGCTTTGGGATTCGTGTGCCGTACTCGCACCAAGGACCAGGAGCCACCCGTGGACCGCCGTACCTTCATTGCCGCCGCCGCCGCGACAGCTGTGTTGGGCGGGGCCGTCCCACGGCGGGTGGGCATGGCGGATGTGGCGCTGATTCAGCAGCGGTTCTCCGACATCATCGCGTCCGATCACCGGCATGGCGGGCAGCTCGGTATCGAGAATCAGGCAGCGAGGCTCGCCGACGAGGCGCTGGCGCTTCAGGCGATCGGAACGGCATCGCAGCGTGTCAGGGCCAGCCTGTACGCGTCGGCGGCGAGCTTTCGTTCTTCTGCGATGTGGGCGGCGATCGATGGGCGTCGGTTCGGTGACGCGGCAAACCACATGCGGGAGGCTCAGTCACTGGCGGAGTTGTCGGGTGATCCGGCGATCAAGTTCCGGATCTGGTCACATGCGGGAACGATGTATCGGCACTTGGGGCGGCCGGCGGAAGCGGCGGCAGCGAATGACGTTGGCCGCGGTCTGGGCCTCACTCGCCGGGATCCGATGTTCGCATCGCTCGGGCTGGCCAGGCATGCGGCGATCCAGGCAGCGGTCGGGGACCGGGCCGCGGCGCGACGGTCGTTCGGGCAAGCCAAGGAAGCCATGGACCGGGCCGACCCGGGTGAGGTTCGGCCTGTGTGGCTGACCGCTTTCTACGATGCGGCCGAGATCGATTCGCTGGCTCTGTCCGCGTACTCCTCGCTCGGAGACTGGGCGGCGGCGGAGGCCTGCGGGCACCGGTGCCTTGCCGTACTGCGGCCACACATGGTTCGGTCGAGGGCGATCACCACCGCCCGCCTCGCGCGGGCGCAGCTTGAGCAGAGGGAGGTTGAATCGGCTGTGACGACCGCGGTGGGCGTTGCCGCCGATGCGGCCGCCGGTCACCCCCGGGTGTCGGCGATGCTCGTGGCTTTCGGCAACCGGCTGAACCAGATCGCCCCCGGAAGCAGCCACGCGGATGCGTGGCGGTCCCACACGGTCCGATTGAAGGTGTGAGTCCACGATGACTGTTCCGGAGTCCCGCATACGCCGACACGGCACGTTGACGCCCGATCTGCGGGCGGCGCTCGCCGACGTGTACGCGCAGGTGCGCGCGGACCTTCTCGACCACCCGAACTACCGGGTGGATGTCTTCGTTGAGCGGCTGGAGCGGCATGCCGCCGAACCGGGGTGGGCCGTGGCCGTGGCGTACGAGCTGGGCGGCGCGGCCGTCGGGTACGCCTACGCGAACACGGTTGGCCCCAGGGACCGCTGGTGGAAGCGGATGGCCGTTCCCGTTACCCCGCGCTTCACCGCGCGGGACACCGTCGCGGTGAAGGAGATCGGCGTGACCCCCGCACACCGTGGCGTCGGGCTGGCCCGCCGGATGCATGACGCCCTCCTTGCCGGGCGGGCGGAGCCCTACGCCACGCTGATGGTGAATCCGGCTGCCGGGGACGGGAAGGTCATGAGGTTGTACGAGGGCTGGGGGTATCGCGAGATCGGCGCGGTGCAGCCGGGCCCGGACGCACCGTGGCTGGTGTGCATGGGGCGCTCCCTCCGCGTGTGAGACGAGCCGCCCCGCCTCCCGTCAGGCGTAGCGTTCGCGGAGTTTGTACTTGAGGATCTTGCGCAGGGCCTCGTTGCGGGGGAGGGAGTCCAGGAGCTCCAGCTGTTCCGGGAGCTTGTGGGTGGCCAGGCCTTCCGCGCGGAGGTACGCCGTCAGCTGGGGCAGGGTCAAGGGGGCGGTGCCCGGGCGCTGTTCGATCACCGCGCAGACGCGCTCGCCGCGGGCCGGGTCGGGGAGGCCGATGACCGCGACGTCCGCGACGCCCGGGAGGCGGTGGAGCAGGTCCTCGATCTCCTTCGCCGAGATGTTCTCGCCCTTGCGGATGATGACGTCCTTGCTGCGGCCGGTGAGGACCAGGTAGCCCTCGTGGGTCAGGTGGCCGAGGTCGCCCGTGATCAGGTAGCCGTCGGTGTCGAATGCCTCCGCCGACTGGTCGCGGTTCAGGTAGCCCTGGCAGACGGCCTCGCCCCGGAGCCGGACCTCGCCGTCCGTGTTCGGGGGGAGCGGGGTGCCGTCGGGGGTGGTGATGCGGATGGACATGCCCGCCGGGGGGCGGCCCTCGGTGGTCGCCAGGTGGTCGGGGGTGTCGTCCGGGGAGCCCATGGTGATCATGGGGACCTCGGTCATGCCGTAGCCGTGGGTCAGCTGGCAGCCCATTTCGCGGACGACGGCGTGGTAGATCTCCGGCGGCTTCGGGGCGCCGCCGCCCGCGAGGAGGCGGAGGGTGGGGACGGGCTTCGACGAGGGGTCCTTGCGCTGTTCGGTCAGGAACAGGGAGTAGAAGGCGGTCGATCCGCCGGCCACCGTGACCCCGTGGCGGCGGTAGCCGTCCAGCGCGTCGGGCATCGCGAACTTCTCGAAGAGGACCGCGGGGAAGCCGTACAGGAGCAGCATCACCAGGTAGTCCGGGCCGCCTATGTGCGCGTACGGGAAGGCCATCGAGCCGACGTCGTACGGGGTCAGGTGCAGGGCGTGCGCGAGGCAGGAGCCGCCCGCGATGAGGGAGCGGTCGGTGTGCAGGACGCCCTTGGGGTCGGAGGTGGTGCCGGAGGTCCAGTAGATCCACCGGACGTCCGTGCCGGAGGGCGGCGGCGCGGGGAGTACGGAGGGGTCGCCGTCCGGGAGGCCGGCGTAGGCCTCGAACACGCCGCGCGCGCCGAGCCGGCGCGCCATCGCGGGGTGGTCGAAGCCGCGCCAGACCCCGGGGACGGCGAGGAACTCGGCCTTGGACTCGCGGAGCGCGAAGCCGACCTCGCGGTCGCGGTAGAAGGGGATGACCGGGCTCTGGACGGCGCCGATCCGGGCGAGGGCGACGGAGAGCAGCACGGTCTCGATGCGGGTGGGGAGCTGCCAGGCGACGACCGTGCCGGGGCGGACGCCCATGCCGTGGAGGCCGGCGGCGACGCGGTCGGAGCGGTCGCGCAGTTCCCCGAAGGTCAGCCGGCGGTCGTGCGCCGGGTCCTCGGCGGCCTCGATCAGGACGGTGGCGTCCGGGGTCAGTGCGGCCCGGCGGGTGATCAGTTCCCACAGGGTGCGGGAGCGGCTCAGTTCTGTCGCGGTCGCGGTGTCCGTCATCCCAGACCTCCCCATAGCTGACGGTTAGTCAGATCAAGCGCAGAGCGTAGGGCTCCGGCGCTTGTCGGTCCAGGGGTGGCGGGGCTAGCTTGTTTCTGACGATCCATCAGATTGGCACGCGATTGGGGAGACGGCCATGGGACTGGAACTGCCTCGGATCATCAGCGTCGACGACCACGTGATCGAACCCGCACACCTCTTCGACGTCTGGCTGCCCGCCAAGTACCGCGACCGCGGACCCAAGGCACTCACCGCCGGCATCGGCGAGCTGGCGTACACGGGCGGCAAGTACGTGATCACCATGGATCCCGACGGCCCGCCGACCGACTGGTGGATCTACGAGGACCTGAAGTTCCCGTACAAGCGCAACATCGCCGCCGTCGGCTTCGACCGCGACGACATGACCCTGGAGGGGATCACCCGCGAGGAGATGCGCCGCGGCTGCTGGGACCCGAAGGCGCGCCTCGCCGACATGGACCTCAACCACGTCGAGGCCTCGCTCTGCTTCCCCACCTTCCCGCGCTTCTGCGGGCAGACCTTCGCCGAGGCCCACGACAAGGAGGTGGCCCTCGCCTGCGTGCGCGCCTACAACGACTGGATGGTCGAGGAGTGGTGCGGCGACAGCGGCGGCCGGCTGATCCCGCTGTGCATCATCCCGCTCTGGGACATCGACCTGGCCGTCGCGGAGATCCGGCGCAACGCCGCACGCGGGGTGCGCGCCGTGACCTTCTCCGAGATCCCCACCCACCTGGGCCTGCCGTCGATCCACTCCGGCTACTGGGACCCCTTCTTCGCCGTCTGCCAGGAGACCGGCACGGTGGTCAACATGCACATCGGGTCCAGCTCCCAGATGCCCGCCGCCTCCCCCGACGCGCCGCCCGCCGTCCAGGCCTCGCTCAGCTTCAACAACGCCATGGCCTCGATGATGGACTTCCTCTTCAGCGGCGTCCTGGTGAAGTTCCCGACGCTCAAGCTCGCCTACAGCGAGGGCCAGATGGGCTGGATCCCGTACGCCCTGGAGCGCGCCGACGACGTCTGGGAGGAGCACCGGGCCTGGGGCGGCGTCCGCGACCTGATCCCCGAGCCGCCGTCCACCTACTACTACCGGCAGATCTTCTGCTGCTTCTTCCGCGACAAGCACGGGATCGCCTCGATCGACGTCGTCGGACGCGACAACGCCACCTTCGAGACCGACTACCCGCACGTGGACTCGACCTTCCCGCACACCAAGGAGGTCGCCCTCGACCACGTGAAGGGACTCGACGAGCTGACGATCCACAAGCTGATGCGCGGCAACGCCATCCGCATGCTCGGCCTGGACCTCGTCTGATGGATCTGACCTGCACCGAGGAGGAAGAGGACTTCCGGGCACGGCTGCGCGCATGGCTCGGCAAGGTGCTGCCCGAGCTGCCCGCCAAGCCGTCCCCGGACGACTGGCCCGGCCGGCGGGCGTACGACCTCGGCTGGCAGCGCAGGCTGTACGAGGCCGGGTACGCGGGCCTGCACTGGCCGGTGGACGCCGGCGGGCGCGGGGCCACCCCGACCCAGCACCTGATCTTCCTGGAGGAGACGGAGCGCGCCGGCGCCCCGTACGTCGGCGCGAACTTCGTCGGGCTGCTGCACGCCGGTCCGACGATCGCCGCCGAGGGCAGCGCCGGGCAGCGGGCACGCTGGCTGCCGCCCGTGCTGCGCGGGGACGAGGTGTGGTGCCAGGGGTTCAGCGAGCCGGACGCGGGCTCGGACCTCGCCTCCCTGCGCACGCGGGCGGTCCGCGACGGCGACGACTACGTGGTCACCGGGTCGAAGATCTGGACCTCGCACGCGGAGGTCGCCGACTGGTGCGAGCTGCTGGTGCGGACGGACCCGCAGGCCCCCAAGCACCGCGGGATCTCCTGGCTGGCCATGCCGATGGACGCGCCGGGGGTCACCGTACGGCCGCTGCGCACGCTCGCCGGGTCGACCGAGTTCGCGGAGGTGTTCCTCGACGAGGTGCGGGTCCCGGTCGCGAACCGGGTCGGGGCCGAGAACGACGGCTGGCGCGTCACCATGGTCACCCTCTCCTTCGAGCGGGGCACCGCCTTCGTCGGCGAGGTCGTCGCCTGCCGCCGCACCCTGGGCGAGCTGGCGCGCACGGCGAAGGCGAACGGCCGCTGGGACGATCCGGTGCTGCGGCGCAGGCTGGGGCGGCTGTACGGGGAGTTCGGCGCGCTGTGGCGGCTCACGCAGTGGAACGTCAGCGAGTCGGAGGGCTCCGGCGGGGTCCCCGGCATCGGCGGCTCGGTCTTCAAGCTCGCGTACTCGCACGCGCGGCAGGACCTGTACGAGGTGGCGGCGGAGGTGCTGGGCGCCGGCTCCCTCTCCCTGGAGGAGGAATGGACGCTGGACCGGCTCTCCTCGCTCTCGTACACGATCGCGGCGGGCACCTCGCAGATCCAGCAGAACATCGTCGCCGAGCGGATCCTCGGCCTCCCGAAGGGCCGGTGAGGGCATGCACTTCCAGCCGACGGAGGAGCAGCGGGACCTGCGGGCGGGCGTACGGGAACTGCTGGCGGGGCGGTACGGGCGTGAGGCGCTGCGGGCTTCGGTGGACACGGGCGTCGCCGTGGACCGCGGGCTGTGGCGGGAGCTGGGCGAGGCGGGCTTCTTCGCGCTGCGGCTGCCCGAGTCCGCCGGGGGCGTCGGCCTCGGTCTCCCGGAGGCGGTGCTCGTCTTCGAGGAGGCCGGGCGGGCGCTGCTGCCGGGGCCGCTGGTGGCCACGCACCTGGCCGCCGGGGTGGTCCCGGGGGCAGCGGTGGGGACGGCGGTGGTGACCGCCTTCGACCTGGGCGGCGGCCCGGGGGGCGGCCCGGGAGGCGGCCTGGTCGCGCACCTGGGGGAGGCGGACGCGGTGCTGGGGGCTTCCGGGATGCCGGCCGGGTCACCGGTGCGCTCGGTGGACCCGCTGACGCCGCTGCACCGGGTGGCGTCGCCGCCCGGGGACGTGTCGGAGTACCGCTCGGCGGGCGCGCTGCTGACGGCGGCGCTACAGGTCGGCAGCGCGCTGCGGACGGTGGAGCTGGCGGTCCGGTACGCGGGCGAGCGCGAGCAGTTCGGGCAGCCGATCGGGGCGTTCCAGGCGGTCAAGCACCTGTGCGCGCGGATGCTGGTGCGGGCGGAGGTGGCCCGTACGGCGGTCTACGCGGCGGCGGTGACCGGTGATCCGGGGGAAGTGGCGGCGGCCAAGCTGCTGGCGGACGGCGCGGCGGTACGGGGTGCCCGGGACTGTCTGCAGGTGCACGGGGGGATGGGCTTCACGTGGGAGGCGGACGTGCACCTGCACCTGAAGCGGGCGTGGGTGCGGGCCGAGCAGTGGCGCACGGCGGGGGAGGCGGAGGAACTGCTGGCGGCGGAGCTGCTGGACGCGGCGGAGTAGCCGTTCGCGGTCGTCGCGGGGTACGGGAGGGACGGCGCGGGGCACGGGAGGGACGCTGCGGGACGCATGTCCGATTACAGAGAGTTGATATCGGTTTGTGTCCTTCGCCCCCGCCGTTACGGACCGGAGTCGGGGGCCTGCTCCGGTACGCTCCCACAGATGCGAGCGGTTGAGCGGCGCGAGCGTCGCACAGTATGCACCACGCCCACTCCTTCGCGCGGGAATATGCCCGAAGCGCTTGTTGTGGTGACTGTATGTCAACCATGCTGCTCCGCAAGGGGATCACAGTGGGTGATCCCATCCTGTCGCGAGGCGAAGTGTCCGCCGGTTCGGATGGTGTGAGCGGTGCAGGTGCTTCAGGTTCAGCTGGAGGTAGGCGCGGACCCAGCCGAGGTCGGCCGGGCCCGCCGATGGGCACGGTCCCGGTTGGCGGGGTCGGGCATAGGGGATGACGAGCCGCTCGCCGAGACGCTGATCCTGCTGATCTCCGAGCTGGTCACCAACGCCGTCGTGCACACGGGCTGCCCGGCGGTGCTGCGGATGCTGTTCGGGGGACCCGGGGTGCGGGTCGAGGTGGCCGACGCGAGCGACCGGGCGCCGGCCCGCCGGCGGGCGGCCGGTGACGACACCGGCGGCCGCGGCCTGGAGCTGGTGGACGGCCTGGCGGACCGCTGGGGCTGGCAGCGCGAGGGTGCGGGCAAACGCATCTGGTGCGAGATCGACCGCGCGGAGAAGGCGGCGTCGGACTGCGCCTCCGACGGCCCGTCGGAAGTTCACCCCCCGACCCGGGAACCACGCTTGTACCTCTAACGAGGTGTTGACGTTCCGTCACATCTTGATCACCCTGGTGTGGAGCGATTCGACGCGAGGGGACGCCAAGGACACGCCTTGACGAGTGCGGGTCGCGGGGTGGCGGCTGCCGTGCCGCGCTCGGGGCGTGCATGCGCGCCGCCGCCACCCGCAGAACCTGCCGCGCCTCCTCCTGGGGGAGGAGGCCGGACCGGGCCGCGGGTCCCGGGCGCCGGGGGAGGGCGGGACCCGCGACCTCGTGCCCGTGGCAGATGTGCCGTGCCGGCGCCGGTTCCTAGCCTCGGGGCATGCGATCACACGAAGCGGCCGATGCGCCGCCCACCGCCGACCGAACCCTCGGCCCCGCCGCTCGTCGCGCGTTCTCCGTGGGTCTCGTCCTCGCCGCCTGCCTCGCCACCACCCCCGCCCTCGCCGTCGCTGCCGAGGCCGCGTCCGCCGGGGCCGCGCCCGCGTCCGCGTCCGCCGCGAACCGTTCCGGCGCGGGGCTCGACCGGTACTACCAGCAGCGGCCGGCCTGGGGCAGCTGCGTCACGGGCCCCGACGACACCACGGGCCCTGATCTGGACAAGGCGGGTGTGCAGTGCGCGGACGTGACCGTGCCGCTGGACTACGCCGCCCCCCGGGGCCGCACGATCACCGTGGCGATATCCCGGCTCAAGGCCACCGACACCCGTCACCGCATCGGCGCGATCCTGCTGAACACGGGCGGCCCCGGCGGCCCCGCACGGGCATACCCGCCGACGGCCCGCGCGGCGATGAAGGAAGTCGGGGCCCGCTACGACATCGTCGGCTTCGACCCGCGCTTCGTCGGGCGCAGCACCCCGCTGGACTGCGGCTGGCCCCTCGGTATGACCTGGCTGTCGGCCGGCTCCGACCGGGCGGGCTTCGACCGGCAGGTCGCCCTGCAGAAGAGCCTGGCCGACAAGTGCCGGGCCACCGGTGCCTCCGTGCTCCCGCACATCAGCACCCGCAACACCGCCCGCGACATGGACGTCATCCGCGGCGCGCTCGGCGAGCGGAAGATCTCCTACCTGGGCTACTCCTACGGCACCTACCTGGGCACGGTCTACACCCAGATGTTCCCCGGCCGCCACGACCGGATGGTGCTCGACGGGGCGATCGACCCGGGCGACTACCGCCCCCGACTGCTGGAAGGCACGGAGCGCGAGAACGAGAAGGCACTGTCCGACTGGGCGGGCTGGGCGGCGGAGCGCCACGGCACCTACGGCCTCGGCCGCACCCGCGCCGAGGTGCTCGCCTCCGTCGACCGCGTCGTCGCGGCGGCCGCGCGCGGCCCGCTGACCATCGGTTCGGGCGCCGACGCCTTCCGGATCGACGACAGTCAGGTGCCGCTCCTGCTGTTCTCGGGCATCGCGGACGACACCGAGCCCGCGCGGGCGTCCTTCGGCGAGCTGCTGTCCGTACTGGTCGAGGCCGCCGGCGGGGCGCCCACCACGCTGCCCGCGGGGTTCGCCGGGGAGCTCCGGTACGTGCTGCGCGGGGAGGGCGAGCCCACGGGAGCGCAGTCCGCGATCATCTGCGGGGACGTGGCCGCCGGGCGCGATCCCGAGCAGTACTGGCGGGACATCGAGCGCAGCCGCGCCGCGCATCCCCTGTTCGGCCCGCTGACCCGCAACATCAACCCGTGCGCCTTCTGGGACCGGCCGCGCGAGGAGCCCACCCGGGTGCGGCATGACGCCTCCGTGCTGATCGTGGCCGCCACCGGCGATCCGCGCACCACGTACAAGGGCAGCGTCGAGCTGCGCCGGCAGCTGCCGAGCTCCAGGCTGATCACCCTGGAGGGCGCGAACCGGCATGCTCTCTACGGGAGTTACGCCAACGCCTGCGTGGACGACCAGGTCAACAGGTACCTGGCCACCGGCAAACTGCCGGCGAAGGACCGGACCTGCGTCAAGGAGACCGACTGAGACCGACTGAGACCGACTGAGGCCGGCGTCGGCGGCCACGGCCACCCGCTGTCCCGGGCATCGCGCCGGGACAGCGGGCAGGCAGACAGCTGCTAGCCGTCCGTGCAGATGACGTCGTACGGGCGGCCGATGGCCATGGTGAGTTCGATGGGGTCGGTGGTGCCGGAGGGGCACTCGGCCTTGGTCTTGACGAGGCCGAGGACCTTCTGGGCGCCCGAGCCGCCGCAGGCGACCTCCTTGGCCTGGTTGGTCACGCAGTCGCCCTTCACCAGCTGGCCGCCGCCGGCGCCCGCGTCACCAGGGTGGTCGTTCGACAGGTTGCGGCCGCAGACGGTGTTGGTGGGGATGCCGCTCGACTTGGAGCTGCCGTAGGAGATGCTCACGTCGATCATCAGGTCCGTGCCGGGCGGGCACTGGATCGCGCCCGGGAGGATGCTCGCCTCCTTGATGTCGATGGCCTTGAAGGTGGCGCCGGAGTCGGAGCAGCCCGTCCGCTTGTACCCGTCGGGGGCCTTGGCCGGGTCGGGTCCGCCGCAGTCGCCGACCTTCCACGCGCTGGAGGTGTCGGAGGAGGACTCGGGGGAACCGGGGTCCTTGGCCGTGGGCTTGGCGGAGGGGGACGCCGAGGTGGACGCCGACGGCTTGCCGTCGTCCTTGCGGAACGTCTGCAAGGCGAAGTAGCCGCCGATGACGATCACGGCGAGGACGATGACGGCGACGGCGTTGCCGCCCGAGCGGCGCCTGGGGGCGGGCGGTGGCGTTACCTGGTACGGGTTGGCCATGCGGGCTTCTCCTGCGGGGAAGGTGGTGGGGACGGGTGTGACGCGCGCGTACGGGGACGCGTCATGTCCACCTCATGGTTCCACTGCGCACGGCACCCGCGCGGCCGGGGTCAGAGGACGGCCACCGGGGCCACCGGGGTGCCCGTACCGCCGACGAAGGGTTCCGGCATCGCGGAGAGGAGGAAGGAGTACCGGTTTTCTTCTGCACAGGCTGTGGACAACTTTTCGAGGTCCCAGTTCTGGCCCTGGTGCATGCCCATCTCGACCAGGTCGAGGGCGTGCACCGGCAGCCACAGGTCGTCGATCTCCGGCGGGAAGATCTCGAAGGTGAGGGTGTCGTTGGCGACGGCCGCCACGTCCCGGGCGTGGAACCACTCCGGGGTGCGCACCGAGAGGCCGGGCGAGGGGAAGCCGTAGCCGTGTCTGTCACCCGCCAGGTAGACCTGGATCTGGCCGGTGCGGACCAGGACGATGTCGCCCGCGCGGACCGTGACCCCGCCGAACTCCTCGGCCTCCGCCAGGTCTTCCGGGGTCACCGCGTGGCCCCCCTCCAGCCGGTCCAGGCCCTTCGCTCGGGCCACGTCCAGGAGGACCCCGCGCGAGACGATGGGGCCGGCCTTGTCGATGCCGCTGTACTCGGCGCGGCCGTGCGCCGTGATGGTGCCGGCCGGGCGGCCGTTGTAGATCTTCCCCGAGTGCGAGACGTGAGTGAGGGCGTCCCAGTGGGTGCCCGCCTGGAGGCCCATGCTCACGGCGTCGTCGCTGCACGCCACCGTGCCCGGGCCGAAGATCTCCTGGTTGATCTGCACCATCGTGTGCAGCGGGTTGATCCGGCCCGGGATCATGCCGACCTGCACCCCGTCCTCCTTGAGGGGGAGGGCGAGCGGGATGCGGCGGCCGCTGCGGATCTCCGCCGCGGCGGCCCGGACGACCTCGTCCGTGATCAGGTTCAGGGTGCCGATCTCGTCGTCGGCGCCCCATCGTCCCCAGTTGTTGACGCGCTTGGCGATGTCGTGGAAGGCGGCGGGCAGGGTCATGGGCGTCGACAGCTCCTTGCGTGGATACGGCAACGACGGCAACGAGGGCTTGTGCAGGTGCGTCTGACTACCCATAGAATCTAACGGTCCGTCAGAAAACGCGGGAAGGGGCCGGACGTGGGGAACTTCTTGGCAGGCAAGGTCGTCGCCGTCACCGGCGCCGGCCGGGGCATCGGGCGGGCCGTGGCACTCGCCGCGGCCGCCGAGGGCGCCAAGGTCGTCGTCAACGACTACGGCGTGGGGATCGGGGGCGGCGAACCGACCAGCGAGGTCGCCGACGGCGTGGTGAAGGAGATCCAGGCCGCCGGCGGCGGGGCCGTCGCCGTCGCCGACGACATCTCCACCATGGCGGGCGGCCAGCGCATCGTCGACACCGCGCTCACCGAGTTCGGCCGCATCGACGGCGTCGTGTGCGTGGCCGGCATCCTGCGCGAACGGATGCTGTTCAACATGTCCGAGGAGGAGTGGGACCCGGTGGTCGCCACCCACCTCAAGGGCACCTTCACCGTCTTCCGCGCCGCCTCCGCCGTCATGCGCAGGCAGGGCTCGGGCACCCTGATCGGCTTCACCAGCGGCAACCACCAGGGCTCGGTCGCCCAGGCCAACTACAGCGCGGCCAAGGGCGGGATCATCTCCCTCGTCCGGTCCGCGGCACTGGGCCTGGCCAAGTACGGGGTGACGGCCAACGCCGTCGCACCCGTCGCCCGTACCCGCATGTCGGCGAACGTGCCCATGGAGCTCAAGGAGATCGGCGAGCCGGAGGACGTGGCCGCGCTGGTCATCTACCTGCTCAGCGACCGCGCCAAGGCCGAGGACATCACCGGGCAGGTCTACACGATCGCCGGGCCGAAGATCGCCGTCTGGGCGCAGCCGCGCGAGCTGCGCGCCGCGTACGCCGAGGGCTCCTGGACCCCCGAGAAGATCGCCGACTTCCTGCCCGGGACGGTGGGCACCGACCCGATGCCGATGCTGGCGCAGCTGGAGGCCATGGCCAGGGCGGCGGCCGCCAAGGACCGCCCCAACGCGTAGGGGGCCTGAGCGGGATGGACTTCAGCTTCGGGGCCGAGGACGAGGAGCTGCGCGGGCACGCCCGGGCGTGGCTGACGGAGCACCTCGTGGGCCCGTACGCGCAAGTGCTCGGCCTCGGCGGGCCGGGCAGCGAACACGAGGGGGTCGAGGCGCGGCGCGCGTGGGAGCGCGAGCTGGGCCGCGGCGGCTGGATCGGGCAGGGCTGGGAGGTCCCGGCCGGGGCGTACGGGCAGCGGCGGCTCACGCTGACCGGCCAGGTGGTGTGGGCCGAGGAGTACGCGGCGCTGCGCGCGCCCGGCCGGGTCGGCCACATCGGGGAGAACCTCCTCGCGCCCACGCTGATCGCGTACGGCAGCCAGGAGCAGCGGGACCGCTTCCTGCCCGGCATCGCGCGGGGCGAGGAGCTGTGGTGCCAGGGCTACAGCGAGCCGGGGGCCGGCTCCGACCTCGCGGGGATCCGTACGGCCGCGGTACGGGACCCGGCCGACGGGCTGTACCGGGTCACCGGGCAGAAGATCTGGACCTCCCTGGCCCGGGACGCCGACTGGTGCTTCGTCCTGGCCCGCACCGAGCCCGGATCGCGGCGCCACCGGGGGCTGTCGTTCCTGCTCGTACGGATGGACCAGCCGGGGCGGGTCGAGGTACGGCCGATCCGGCAGATGTCGGGGACCTCGGAGTTCAACGAGGTGTTCTTCGACGGGGCGGTGGCGGCGGAGGCCGTCGGCGGGGAGGGCGACGGCTGGAGCGTGGCCATGGGCCTGCTCGCCCTGGAACGCGGGGTCTCGACGCTGGTGCAGCAGATCGGCTTCGCGGCCGAACTGGAGCGGGTGCTGGCGGCGTACGCGGCGCGGGCGGCTCCGGGCACGCGGGCTCCGGGCACGGCGGCTCCGGGCACGCGGGCTCCGGGCACGGCGGTTCCGGGCACGGCGGTTCCGGGCACGGCGGATCCCGTTTTGCGGGACCGGCTCGTGCGGCAGTGGGCCGAGCTGCGCACCATGCGGTGGAACGCCCTCCGCACGCTCGGCGCCACCGACGACGCGGGCGCGCCCAGCGTGGCCAAGCTGCTGTGGGGCGGCTGGCACCGGCGGCTCGGGGAGCTGGCTGTGGAGGTCCGCGGTGCGGCGGCCACCGCCGGGCCGGCGGCCTGGGCGCCCGGGCTCCCGTACGAACTCGGACTCGACGAGGAACAGCGGCTCTTCCTGTTCACCCGCGCCGACACGATCTACGGCGGCTCGGACGAGATCCAGCGGAACATCATCGCCGAGCGCGTGCTCGGCCTGCCTAAGGAGTCCAGGTGAGAGGCGTCGTATTCGACGGCAAGCAGGCCCAGGTGGTCGACGACCTGGAGATCCGGGACCCGGGACCGGGCGAGGTGCTGGTCGCGATCGGCGCGGCCGGGCTGTGCCACAGCGACCTGTCCGTCATCGACGGGACGATCCCGTTCCCGCCGCCGGTGGTGCTCGGGCACGAGGGCGCGGGCATCGTGGAGGCCGTGGGCGCGGGGGTCACCCACGTGGCGCCGGGCGATCACGTGTCGCTGTCCACCCTGGCCAACTGCGGGGCGTGCGCGGACTGCGACCGGGGCCGGCCGACGATGTGCCGCAAGGCGATCGGGATGCCCGGGCAGCCGTTCTCGCGGGGCGGGAAGCCACTGTTCCAGTTCGCCTCCAACTCCGCTTTCGCGGAGCACACGATCGTCAAGGCCGTCCAGGCCGTGAAGATCCCCGCCGACATCCCGCTGACCTCGGCGGCGCTCATCGGCTGCGGGGTCCTCACGGGAGTGGGCGCGGTGCTGAACCGGGCCCGCGTCGACCGCGGCGAGTCGGTGGTCGTCATCGGCACCGGCGGCATCGGGCTGAACGTGCTCCAGGGGGCCCGGATAGCGGGGGCCACGACGATCGTCGCCGTGGACGCGAACCCGGCGAAGGAGGCGGTGGCCCGCCAGTTCGGGGCCACGCACTTCATCGACGCGTCCGCGGTGGCCGACTCCCCGGCGGCGGTGCGCGAGATCCTGCCGACCGGCGCCGACCACGCCTTCGAGTGCGTGGGCAACGTCAAGCTGATCCGGCAGGCCGTGGACCTCCTGGACCGGCACGGTCAGGCGATCCTGCTGGGCGTGCCCGGATTCACGGAGGAGGCGTCCTTCCTCGTCTCCTCCATGTACCTGGACAAGACGATCATGGGTTGCCGGTACGGGTCCTCCCGCCCGCAGCGTGACATCGCGCTGTACGCCGAGCTCTACCGGCAGGGCCGGCTGCTGCTGGACGAGCTGGTGACGGAGGTCTACCCGGTGGAGGACTTCGCCAAGGCCGTCGACGACGCCCACCACGGGCGGGTGGCGCGCGGGGTGCTCACCTTCTGACCGCGGAAAGGGTGGCTCCGGGCCGCGCCCGGAGCCACCCTTTCGCGTCTTCGCGCCCGATCGCCGTGTCAGTCGGCCAGGCGGCCGAAGCGGCCCTTGTGGAAGAGGAGCGGGTCGCCCTCGCCGGCCGCGCCCATGGCGACGACCCGGCCCACGACGATGAGGTGGTCCCCGCCGGTGTGCACGGCCTGGACGCGGCAGTCGATCCAGGCGGGCACGGCGTCGAGCTGCGGTGATCCGGTGACGGGGGCGGGGGTGTGGCCCACCCCGGCGAACTTGTCCGCGCCGCTGACCGCGAAGGACCGGCACAGCTCGCCCTGCTCGGCGCCGAGGATGTTGACGCAGAACACCCCGGCGCGGGCGATCCGCGGCCAGGTGGTCGACGTACGGGCCACCATGAAGGTGACCAGGGGCGGGTCGAGGGACAGCGAGGCGAAGGACTGGCAGGCGAAGCCGGCCGGGCCGTCCTCGTCCTCGCCGGGCGGCGCGGTGATGACGGTGACCCCGCTGGCGAAGTTCCCGAGCACGGCCCGGAACTCGGCGGGGCTGACCGGGGCGCGCTCGTCCTCGCCGACGGCGCGCAGATCGGGGCGCGGCAGGGCGTCGACGGGCTCGGGTTCCCGCTCCGCCGCGGCGGAGGTGGGGGAGCCGACTGACCTGAGGTATCGGACGACGGTGGCCGCCATCCCTGCATGTCCCATCACACCGACGATTGAAGCTGACGGTTCGTCAGATAGGAAGAGGCGGGCGCCGGCGCGTTGACGGATCGCGCTGACCTCGGGCCTTCACGCCGGGCGCCAACGACCCTCGTCGAGGACACCTTCGCCCTCATCGCCGACGCGGGCGATCACGGCCACGCCGACCTCAGGCTGTTGACGGTCCTGCGCCTCTGGGGCGAGATCCTGGTCTCCGCCGAGTACGGGCGGCTGTGGGGGCGCATGGAGCCCCTGCTGGTGCGCGACGGCGAGAACCACTCGCGCTTCTACTACCCGCACCACCATCACGATGCCAAGAAGCACGCGCTGGAGACCGTGAACATGCTGGTCACCAGCCACTGCGACCGGCTGGGCAACCGGCTGCGGCAGTTGATCGGCGACGGCGCGGCCACCGCCGACTGCTTCAGGGAGGCGGAGCTGCGCGCGCTGCGGCTCAAGGTCAGCTTCTACGACCAGTTCCTGCCGGCGCTGGAGCGGGTCGGCAGCTGAAGCGGGAGCCTGGCGCGAGCCGCCCCGGCCCCTTTTTCCCCCACACGAGTGAAACCCCCCGCCCCCGTGGGTCCGTACGCCGGGCCGGGGGTGGAGGCTCGGCATCGTGGCAGCGAACCTCGTACCGCTGCCGTACTCCCGGGAGGACCCCCATGCTCGGCACCGACTTCCGTACCGGATCACCCAACTGGCTCGACCTCGGCAGCCCCGACACGACCGCGGCGGCCGCCTTCTACGGCGCCGTCCTCGGCTGGGACTTCGCCTCCGCCGGGCCCGAGGCCGGTGGCTACGGCTTCTTCCAGGTGAACGGGAAGACCGTCGCCGCGCTCGGACCGCTCACCGAGGAAGGGGCCACGTCCGCCTGGATGCACCACTTCATGACCCCCGACATCGAGGCCACCGCCGCGGCCGTCCGCGACGGCGGCGGCACGGTCCGGATGGAGCCCGGCGACGTCATGGGGGAGGGCCGGCTCGCGCACTTCACCGACCCGCAGGGCGCGGAGTTCGCCTGCTGGCAACCCGGGAACACCGCCGGGTTCGAGGTTGCCTCCGACGAGAACACGCTGGTGTGGGCGGAGCTCCACGTGCCGGACCCGGTCGCGGACATCGGCTTCTATGCCGAGCTGTTCGGGTGGCGGTACGCCGAGATGGAGGTGCCCGGGATGACGTACCGCGTCCTGAGCACCGCCGACGGGGACCAGGAGGACGCCTCCTTCGGCGGGGTCGCCCCGCTCGGCGAGGGCGCGGGCAGCGGGGAGGAGAAGGCGCGCTGGGTGCCGTACTTCCACGTGGCGGACGTCGACGAGACCATCGCGAAGGCGCAGAAGAACGGCGGGTCGGTACTCATGCCGGCGGCGGACGTACCGGACGTCGGGCGACTCGCGTGGCTGGCCGACCCCTTCGGCGCGGTGTTCGCGCTGCTCAAGCCCACCCCCGGGATGTAGCTCACCGGCCCAGGTACTTGGGCGTGCGGCGCTCCACGAAGCTCGCCACGCCCTCGTTCGCGTCGGCCGTGGTCATGTTGACCTCCTGAGCGGTGGCCTCGGCGGCCAGGGCCGTCGCCCGGTCACCGTCCAGGGAGGCGTTGACCAGCTGTTTCGTCAGGGCGAGGGCCCGGGTGGGGCCCTGCGCGAGCCGCTCCGCCCACGCGCGGGCGGTCGCCTCCAGCTCCTCGGCCGGCACCACCTTGTTGACCAGGCCGAGGCGCTCGGCGTCGGCCGCCGGGAGGGCGTCGCCGAAGAACATCAGCTCCTTGGCCTTCTGCGGCCCGACGAGACGGGGCAGCAGGTACGCGCCGCCGCCGTCGGGGACCAGGCCGCGGCGGACGAACACCTCGATGAACCGGGCGGGTTCGGCGGCGATGACGAGGTCGCAGGCGAGGGCGAGGTGCGCGCCGATGCCGGCGGCCGTGCCGTTGACGGCCGCGAGGACGGGCTTCTCGCAGTCCAGCACCGCGGTGATCAGGCGCTGCGCGCCGAGGCGGATCATGCGGGCCACGTCGCCGGCGACGCGCTCGGCGGCGGGGGCGCCGCCGCCGCGGAGGTCCGCGCCCGCGCAGAAGCCCTTGCCGGTGGCGGTGAGGACGACGGCGCGCACCGCCGGGTCGGCGGAGGCTTCGGCGAGCAGCGCGATGACGCGCTCGCGCTGGTCCCAGGTGACCGCGTTCATGGCCGCGGGGCGGTTGAGGGTGATCCACGAGACGTTGTTCTCGGTGCGGTGGAGGACTTCGTCCTCCGTGATGCCGGTCATGGGTGAGCTCCCGTTCGTCTTGAGCCCCGCCGGCGATCGAGGCGCGGGGTCTGGGGCGGAGCCCCGGGAAACGGCGGGGCTGGATCTTTCAGCCCCGCCGGCGTTTGAGGAGCGGCTCCGGGCGGAGCCCGGCGGGGTCTGGGGCGGAGCCCCGGGAGACGGCGGGTCAGCGGCAGATGGCGAGGGCGTCCAGGGCCACCGCCCCCTGGCCGCGGGGGAGGACCATCAGGGGGTTGATGTCCAGCTCGGAGAGCGCGTCCCCGAGTTCCAGCGCCATCCGCTGGATCCGCAGGACGACCTCCACCAGCGCGTCCACGTCGGCCGGGGGCGCCCCCCGTACGCCTTCCAGCAGGGCGTGCCCGCGCAGTTCCGTGAGCATCGCGCGGGCCTGGTCCTCGCCGAACGGCGGGACGCGGACCGCCGCGTCGTGCAGGACCTCGACCAGGACCCCGCCGAGGCCCACCGTCACCGTCGGGCCGAAGAGGTCGTCCTGGGTGACGCCGACGACCATTTCGACCCCCCGCTCCACCATCTGGCAGACCAGGATCCCGTCGAGCGGCACGTTCTCGTACCGCGCGATGTCGGTCAGCTCCCGGTACGCGTCGCGGATCTGGCTCGCGGAGGTCAGGCCGATCTTCACCAGGCCGAGTTCCGTCTTGTGCCCCAGCTGCGGGCCCGAGGCCTTCATCACCACCGGGTAGCCGACCAGGCCGGCCGCGCGGACGGCCGCCGCCGCGCTCGTCACGAGCTGCTCGCGGGGGACCCGTATCCCGTAGGCGCGCAGCAGCTGTTTCGCCGCGTGCTCGCTGAGCTGCTGGCCGGGCCGCATGAGGGCCTGCGCCTTGCGGTACGAGGGTGAGGGCGTGCGTGGTGCGTCCTCGAAGGGGGAGCGGTAGCCGGCGGTGAAGCGGTGGTGGCCGAGGTAGGCGCGCACGGCGGTGATGCAGTTGCCGAAGGTGCGGAAGGTGGCCACGCGGGAGGAGCCGAGGAGGGTGGTGCGGTAGGCCTCCTCGGTGCCGACGGGAGAGCCCCAGATCACGCAGATCAGCTTGTCCGAGGTTTCCGCCGCGTCCACCAGGTCCTGGGCGAGCTTGTCGCTCATCGGGGGGAAGGGGCCCGTGATGGGGCAGATCAGGACGCCGACGGACGGGTCGGCGAGGATCGCGTCGATGATCTTGCGGCCGCGCCAGTCGCCGACCGGGTGGCCGCCGTTGTCGACGGGGTTGGCGACGTTCAGGTACTCCGGGATCCACTGGTGGAGTTCCTGCTGCCTGGCCTCGGAGAGGGTGGGCAGGCTCAGGCCCGCCTCCGTCGCCAGGTCGGAGAAGTGGGCTCCGGTGCCGCCGGAGATGGAGTAGACGACGACTCCGTCGGCCTGCGGTTTGCGGGCCCGGGCGAGCAGGGCGGCGGTGTCCTGGAGCTCGTCCAGGCCGTCGACGCGGATCACGCCGAACTGGCGCATGGCGGCGTCCACGACGGTGTCGGCGCCGGTCAGCTTTCCGGTGTGGGAGGCGGCCATGCGGGCGCCGGTCTCGGTGCGGCCGACCTTGACGGCGACGACGGGGACGCCGTTGCGCGCGGCGCGGTCGGCGGCGAGGAGGAAGGACCGGCCGTCCTTGAGGCCTTCGACGTAGCAGGCGATGGCTCCGACCTCGGGCTGCTCGGCGAAGTAGGAGATGAAGTCGGAGGTCTCCAGGTCGGCCTCGTTGCCGGTGGGTGCCCAGTGGGAGAGGCGGATGCCGAGCTCCTGGAGGGTGTAGACGGGCCGGCCCTGGTGGCCGGACTGGGTGATCAGGGCGATGGCCGGGCCGTCGAGGTCGTCGCGGAACTCCTCGAAGGCGTTGAGGTTGGTGTTGGGGCCGAGGAGGCGCAGGCCGGAGCGCTGGACGGCGGCGCCGAGCCGGTCCTGGGCGGCGGCGCCCGCGTCGCCGGTCTCGGCGAAGCCGGAGGCGAAGGCGACGGCGAACTTCACCTTGGTCTCGGCCAGTTCCTCGATGACGGGGAGCGGGTCGGCGACGAGGAGGACGGCGAGGTCCACCTGTTCGGGCAGGTCGGCCACGGAGGGGTGGCAGGTCAGCCCGAAGACGGTGGGGCGGGTGGGGTGCACGGGGTGGATCCGGGCGCCGACGCGTTCCGCCCAGGCGATGAGCTGGCGGGTGATGCCGGTGTTAGGTCTGCCCTCGGCGTCGGAGGCGCCGATGACGGCCACGGACTCGGGCCGGAAGAACCGGTCCAGGTCGGGCACGTCGGCGTGCAGCGGCCGGCCGCTGACGTCGACGGCGACCGCGTCGTCGGCGGAGGGGGCCGCCGACGAGTGGACGGCCGTCCTGGGGGACTCCCCGCAGGCCTCGACACGTGCGCGGAAGTCGGTGGTGAGGGTGCCGTGAGTAGATCCAAGCATCGTTCCGCCCGCTCCTGCTCGATGAACCTTGATGGAACACTGGAACTCAATAACTGACGTGTAGTCAGATTACTGAACTGACGTGCCGTCAGGAACAGGGCTGCGCAGGAAAGCTGGTGGAGGTGATGTGGTGAACGGTGTCAGATCACGGTGTCAGATCCCCGCGGGGTCGGTCCAGGGCGCGGTTCGGCCAACGGCGTCCTGCCCGGCGGTCGCCTCCCGCGGGGCGTCCTTCGGGCGGTGCAGGACCGTGAAGGCGATGGCCAGGGCGGCGACGAGGAGGGCCGCCCCGACCGCGAAGGCCAGGTGGTAGCCGCCGGTCAGGGCCTCGGGGGCGGGGCGTCCGGCCTCGGTGAGGGCCTCGGTGCGGGAGGCGGCGAGGGTGGAGAGGACCGCGATGCCGAGGGCCATGCCGATCTGCTGGGTGGTGTTGAAGAGCCCGGAGGCGAGGCCCGCGTCCTCCTCCTTGGCGCCGGACATGCCCAGGGAGGTCAAGGCGGGCAGGGCGAGGCCGAATCCGGCGGCCAGAAGCATCACGGGCAGCAGGTCGGTGAGGTAGTCCGCCTGTTCGGCCCGGCCGGGCACGCGGATCAGCAGGCCGAGTGCGCCGATCAGGAGCGCCAGACCGGCCAGCAGGACGGCGCGCTCGCCGAACCGGGCGTTGAGGCGGGCCGAGACGGTCAGGGAGACGAGGCCGATGACGGCCGCGGCCGGCAGCATCGCGAGACCCGTCTCGCCGGCGCTGTAGCCGAGGACGTTCTGCATGTAGAGGGCGACGAGGATCTGGAAGGAGAAGAGGGCGGCGACCATCAGCATCTGGACCAGGTTGGCGCCGGAGACGCTGCGCGAGCGGAGGATCCGCAGGGGCATGAGCGGGTTCGCGGCGGTGGCCTGGCGCAGGAGGAAGCCGGCGAGCAGGGCGAGCGCGAGGGCGCCGGAGCCGAGGGTGTGGGGCGAGGTCGCCCCGTACTCCTCGATCTTGACGACCGTGTAGATGCCGAGCATCAGGCCGGCGGTGACGAGCAGCGCGCCGAGGGTGTCCGCGCCGGCCTTCAGGCCGAGCCCGCGGTCGCCGGGCAGGGCGGGAAGGGCGAGGAGGAGGGTCGCGACGCCGATGGGCAGGTTGATGAAGAAGATCCAGTTCCAGGTGAGCGCGTCGGTGAGCACACCGCCGAGGACCTGCCCGATCGATGCGCCGGCCGCTCCGGTGAAGCTGAACACGGCGATGGCCTTGGCCCGTTCGCGCGGTTCGGTGAAGAGCGTGACCAGGATGCCGAGGCTGACGGCGGAGGCCATCGCGCTGCCGGCGCCCTGGAGGAAGCGGGCGGCGATCAGGAGGCCGGGGGAGGTGGCGGCGCCGGCGAGGAGCGAGGCCGCGGTGAAGGCCCCGGTGCCCGCGAGGAACATCCGCTTGCGGCCGATCAGGTCGCCGAGGCGGCCGGCCAGGAGCAGCAGCGAACCGAAGGCGATGAGGTAGGCGTTGACGACCCAGCTCAGCCCGGCCGGGGTGAAGTCCAGATCGCTCTGGATGGCCGGCATGGCGACGGTCACGATGCTGCCGTCGAGGACCGTCATCAGCATGCCGGTGGCCAGGACGCCGAGGGCGAGCCGGCGTGAGCGCGAGGCGGTGGGTGCGGCCGCGGAGGTGGGTGCGGCCGCGGAGGTGGTGGAGGTGGTCGAGGGCATTGCGGTCTCTCCTGTCGTTGGGAGGCAACAGGAAGGACCGTAGCAGATAGTTTTGTTGCAGACTATCTCTTACGGATCGGAGTGTGCGGGGTGGTGTGGTGTCAGCCCTTCTGGCGTGCCCGCCGGGCCGGCCGCGGCCCCTCCTCGGGTGTCTGCAGGTGCCCCGCGACCAGGCGGTTCAGCGCGCGGAGCAGCACGTCGCGCTCGTCGTCCGGCAGGGCGCCGAGGGCGCTCCCGTGGACCCGGTCGACGATCTTCTGGCTCTCCTTCGCGACCTTGGCCCCCTCCTCGGTCACCGCGATGATCCGCGCCCGCCGGTCCGTGCCGGACGGCCTGCGCTCGGCCAGGCCGGCCTTCTCCAGCGCGTCCACCGTCACCACCATCGTGGTCTTGTCCATGTCCCCGATCTCGGCGAGCTGCGCCTGGGTGCGCTCCTCCTCCAGCGCATGGACGAGCACGCAGTGCATGCGCGGGGTGAGCCCGATCTCGCCGAGCCGCGCGCTCATCTGGGTCCGCAGCACGTGGCTGGTGTGGTCCAGGAGGAACGACAGGTCCGGTTCGGTGCGGGTGCGGGTGCGCGTCATGGCGGTCATGTCCGTCAGGGTAACGAAAGTCGATCCGTCGCGGATTATCGACAAACGGACGACTGGGTTCTGGCGGCCGGCGCCATCGGCCGGCCCCATCGGTCGGCCCCATCGGTCGGCCCCATCGACGGGCTCTATCGGGGCGGTGCCTGGTGACGCGACTGCTTGACCACGGCCTTGGCGATCTTCTTCGCGTCCAGGGCCATCTCCCGGAACATCCCGCTGATGGGATTGGTGAAGCCGGTGAAGTACAGCCCGCGCGCCTGCCGTGCGGTGCGGGCGCCGTGCGTACGGGGCCGCCCGCGCTCGTCGAGCACCCCGAGGCCGCCGACCAGCCCCTCCAGGGCGCGGCGGTACCCGGTGGCCGCGATCACCGCGTCCGGGCTGATCCGCGAGCCGTCCGCGAGCACCACCTCGGCGCCGTCGAAGGACGCGACGGCGGCCACCGGCTCCACCTTGCCGCTGCGGACCGCGTCGACCAGGCCGACGTCCTGGACCGGGATCGACCCCTCCTTGACCCTGCTGTACAGGCCGGTCTCCGGGCGCGGGAGTCCGAACGCCGACAGGTCCGGGACCGAGGTCCTGGCGACGAGCGCGGACAGCCGGTCCACGAGCCCCACGGGCAGCTGGCGCACGAGGATCCCGCTGCGCTGGGCCGGCCAGCCGGCGGTGGAGCGGCGCATGATGTGCGGGACGGTGCGCACGGCGAGCCGCACGCGGGCCGCGCCGCCCTCGACGAGGTCGACGGCTATCTCGGCGCCGGTGTTGCCGACGCCGACGACGAGGACGTCCTGGCCGGCGTACGGCTGGGGATTGCGGTAGTCGGCGGCGTGCAGCAGCCGGCCTGCGTACGCGTCCCGGCCCGGCCAGTCGGGGATCGCCGGGGTGTGGTTGTACCCGGTGGCGACGACGACGGCCGCGGCGGCCAGCACCCGCCCGCCGCTGGCGTGCAGGGTCCAGCCGTCCTCGCCCTCCGGGGCGGGCTCGATCCGGGTCACCTCGACGCCGGTCACGAGCTCCAGCTCGTGGAACTCGACGTACTTCTCCAGGTAGCGCACGACGTTGTCCCGGGAGACCCAGCGCCCGAAGCGGCGCGGCATCGGCAGGCCGGGGAGGGCGGAGAGGCGGCGCGTGGTGTGCAGGTGCAGCCGGTCGTAGTGCCGCCGCCAGGACGTGCCGACCGCGTCGGACTTCTCGACGACCACCGCGCGGACCCCGCGGGCGCGCAGTGCGGCGGCCGCGGCGAGGCCGCCGGGGCCGGCCCCGATGACGTACACGGGGCGGGGCTGGGTGGTCATGTCGGGTGCTGCGGGGACTCCAGGCATGAGGTGTGATCGTATCGCCACGCTGAGTTGATGGGTCTCGGACAAGGAGGGAATCGATTGCGGAACGGTCACGGCCGGCGTGCGTCGGACCGGAATCGGGAAACGCGGCCCGATGTACCCGCCGGGCCGGATGGCGGCCTTGGCTCCTGCCGAGGTCGCCGGGGCCTTGCGGGATCGCCTCGCATCCGCTGAACTGACGTACCGTCAGGTCAATGATGAGAGGGGTGGGGGCTGCCGATGCAGACCATCTGGCTCAGTGGGGCCGAATGGCTCGCCGTACTCCGGATAGGCCTCGGCCTGTGGTGGCTGGAGAGCTGGCGGCACAAGGACAAGAAGGGCTGGTTCGAACGCGGCACCGGCATCGCGTGGGCCGCCGACGTCGCGAACAAGCACCGCTGGACCTTCGTCAAGGGCGGCTTCGAACTCGTCGTCGCACCCCGCCCGAAGGCGATGGCGTACATCGTCGTCTATGCGGAACTGGCGCTCGGGCTGGGCCTGGTGCTCGGTTTCCTGACCCCGGTCGCCCTGGTCGGCGGGCTGCTGCTGAACCTGCTCTACCTGGTGCTGATGATCCACGACTGGGCCGAGCAGGGCCAGAACGCGATGATGGCGCTCATCTCGCTCGTCGCGCTCCTCGCCATGTCCTGGCAGACCTGGTCCCTCGACGCGGCGATCGGACTCTTCCTGTGAGCGGCGGCGCGGCGCGCTACGACCTCCCCGAGGCCGACGACTTCACCCGCCCCTACTGGGACGCGGCGGCCGAGGGCCGGCTCCTGCTGCGCCGCTGCGGGCACTGCGGGCGGGCGCACCACTACCCGCGCGAGTTCTGCCCGTACTGCTGGGCCGGCGAGGACCGCGTGACGTGGGAGACGGCGAGCGGCCGGGCGACCCTCTACACCTGGTCGGTGATCCACCGCAACGACCTCCCGCCCTTCGGCACGCGCGTCCCCTACACGGCGGCGGTGGTCGACCTGGCGGAGGGCCCGCGGATGATGACCGAGGTGGTGTCCTGCGAGGCGGCGGACCTGCGCATCGGCATGCCGCTGACGGTCACCTTCCGGGAGGCGGCGGACGGGGTGTGGGTCGCGGTCTTCCGGCCGGATCAGGGCCAGAGCAGCTCGCGGACCCAGGAGCCGTCGGCGGCGTCGGTGCGGCGGTAGCGCAGGCGGGTGTGGCGGCGGGCGGGGTCGCCCTGGAAGAACTCCACCTCGTCGGCGTCCAGCACGTACCGGGTCCAGGTCGGAGCCGGTGCGTCCGGCTCGGCCCCGGCCCGATCCCAGGCCCGCTCCGAGGCCCGGACCAGATCCTCGGCCGACTCCAGCACCTCGCTCTGCCGGCCCGTGAGCGCGGCGGCGAGCGCCCCGCGCGAGCGGACCGCCAGGTCCGCGCGGCTCTCCTCGGGCCCGCACGCGCTGACCCGGCCCCGGATCCGCACCTGCCGGGCCACGGTCGGCCAGTAGAACCCGAGCGCCGCCCGCGGCTGCCCGGCCAGCTGCACGCACTTGGTGCTGGTGGCGTGCGAGGCGAAGTGCCAGCCGCGCGCGTCGGCGTCGTGCAGCATCAGCGTCCGCACATCGGGCCGCCCCGCGGCGTCCACCGTCGCCAGGCTCATCGTGTGCGGCTCCAACTGCCCCGCCCGGGCGGCGTGCACGAACCACTCCCGGAACAGCGGAAGCGGCTCGCGGGGCGCGGCCCCGGTGTCGAACCCGGGGAGCGGAGAGTCCCACACGCGCAGGGAGTGCAGGGTGGCGTGGAAGTCGTCACTGGTCATGCCCCCAGGCTAGGCCGTCTCGAAAATTCCTCCGCGGGACCGATGAGTTCGACGTTCGACCGCGGTCATATACGTAAACGAAGGAGAGACATCATGACCGAGACAGTCAAGGGCCCCGCGAGCTACTTCCCCTCGATCGAGAAGAAGTACGGGCGGCCGATCACCGAGTGGAAGGAGCTCATCAGGTCCTCGCCGCTGACCCGGCACATGGAGCTCGTCACGTGGCTCAAGACCGAGCACGGCATGGGCCACGGCCACGCCAACGCCCTCGTCGCACACACCCTCGCCTAGCCGCTCCCGCCTGGGGATGCCGCCGTCTCCGGGTGCGGCGCCGTTGCCGGGGCTCCGCCCCGCACCCCGCGCCTCAAACGCCGGCGAGGCTGGAGTAGTGCGGCGAGGCTGAATATGGTGCGGAGCGGTCGCAGGTTCTGGGGTAGCAGCCGGGCCGGTTGGGCCGGGGTCGGGTGTGTGCCGGGGTGATCCCCGCAGGGCGCCGAACACAACAGGGCCGATCTCTCCGACCCCTCGACACGTTCGGCGCCCGAGGAGACGCCCCGGCGCGCGCCCGGCCCCGGCCCGAGCGGCCCCCCAAGCCCGGCCCCGGCGTGATCGGCCCCCCAAGCCCGGGCCCGGCGTGATCGGCCCCATGACCGGCCCGAGCGGCGCAGCCACCCGGCCCGGCCCCGGCACAACCGGCCCCTGCCCGAGCGGCGCAGCCAACCGGCCCGCACCCCTGCCGAACCGCCGGAGGCAACCGGCTCAGGACCGGCCCAGCAGGACCGTGCCCGAGGAGCAGAACCAGCCGCCCGTGCCCGAGGCCAGGGCCACCTCCGGGAGGCGGCCGCCGCGTTTGGTGACCTGGCCCGGGCCCGCCTCGCCGCGGAGTTGGCGGACCGCCTCGACCAGCAGGAACAGGCCGCGCATGCCGGGGTGGCAGGCCGAGAGGCCGCCGCCGTCGGTGTTGACGGGGAGTTCCCCGTCGCGCAGCAGGCGGCCCTTCTCCACGAAGGCCCCGCCCTCGCCCTTCGCGCAGAAGCCGAGGTCCTCCAGGGTCACCAGGGTCATGTAGGTGAAGGCGTCGTAGATCTCCGCGAGGTCCACGTCCGCCGGGGTGAGGCCGGCCCGCTCGAAGGCGATGCGGCCCGAGACCGCCGCCGGGGACACCGTGAAGTCCTCCCACTCCGACATGGTGGTGTGGGAGACGGAGGTGCCCGAGCCGAGGATCCACACCGGGGCTTTCGCCGTGTCCGGTACGTACTCCTCCGCGGCCAGCAGCACCGCGCAGCCGCCGTCCGAGCGGATGCAGCAGTGCAGCTTCGTGAAGGGGTCGGCGATCATCTCGCCTGACAGGACCTCGTCGACCGTGACCGGGTCCCGGAACATCGCGTCCGGGTTCGTGGCGGCGTTCGCCCGGGCCTGTACGGCGACCGCGGCGAGCTGTTCCGGCGTGGTCCCGTACTCGTGCATGTGCCGGCGGGCGGCCATCGCGTACTTGGAGATCAGCGTGTGCCCGTACGGGACCTCGAACTGGAGTGGTCCCCGCGCGCCGAAGGAGAGGTTCGAGGTGCGCCGGCGCGCCTTGATGTCGGCGCGCGCGGTGGAGCCGTAGACGAGCAGGACCGCGTTGGCGTGCCCCGCGGCGATGGCGTCCGCCGCGTGGGCGGCCATGACCTCCCAGGTCGAGCCGCCCACCGAGGTGGAGTCGACCCAGGTGGGGCGCAGGCCGAGGTACTCGGCCACCTCGACGGGCGCGAGCGTGCCGAGGCCGGCGGAGGCGAGGCCGTCGATGACGGAGCGGTCCAGGCCGGAGTCGGCGAGGGCGCGCCGGGCGGCCTGCGCGTGCAGGGCGTAGGGGGTGGGGCCGTCCACCCGCCCGCAGTCCGAGAGGGCGACGCCGACCACCGCGACCCTCCGGCGGGCGCGGGAGGCGGTTCCAGGTGTGAGTCCAGGCATGGGAAGGACGGTACATCTGACGTATCGTCAGATACTAGGGGGCAAGGTCCCGCCCCGCCCGCAACCCGCCCTCGCCGCCCCCTGTGCATCTGCCGCCGCCGGGCCTAACATGACGGCCCGTCAGATACGCCCCCGGCCGCCGCCGGGAGGTGCCCCCAGGAGGAGCCAGACGATGGATGCCGCCTTCACCGCGGAGCAGGCCGAGATACGCCGCACCCTGCGCGAGATCCTGGGCAAACGCTGTGGCCCCGACGAGGTCAAGGCCGCGGTGGGCACCGCCGCCGGACACGACCGCGAGCTGTGGCAGCAGCTCGCCGAGCGGCTCGGGCTGCCCGGCCTCGCCATCGCCGAGGAGTACGGCGGCGTCGGCTGCACCCCCGCCGACCTGGCCCTGGCCTGCGAGGAGACGGGGCGGGCGCTGCTGCCCTCGCCGCTGCTGGCCACCGCCGCACTCTGCGCGCCCCTGATCACCGCCCTCGGCACCGAGGCCCAGCGTTCCGCGCTGCTCCCGCCGCTCGCGGCCGGCGGGCTGACCGCCGCCCTCGCCGTACCGGGCCCGGCGCTGGCGACCGCACTCGCGCTGACCGGCGACGACAGCGCCGGGCACTGGTCCGGCGGCGGCCGCGCGGGCGGGATCCAGGCCCGCGCCGACGCCACGGGGGCCGGCTGGCGGCTGTACGGGGAGGCCGCCCAGGTGCTCGACGGGCACAGCGCCCCGCTGCTGCTGGTCGCCGCGCACACCGGGGGCTTCGCCCGCAGCCGTACGCTGCTGTTCCTCGTACGGGAGGACGCGCCCGGGCTCGTACGGTCCCGGCAGGCCGTCCTGGACGAGACCCGCCCGCAGGCCAGGGTCCAACTGCGCGACGCCCCCGCGGAGTTGCTCGGTAGCGAGGAAGGCGACGTGGTGGGCGCCCTCGCCGCCACCGGACGCACCGCCTCCGCGGTGCTCGCCGCCGAGGCGGTCGGCGCGGCCGGGCAGGCCCTCGCCCGCACCGTGGAGTACGTACGCCGGCGCGAGCAGTTCGGCCGGGCGATCGGCTCCTTCCAGGCGGTCAAGCACCGGCTCGCCGACCTGTACGTCCAGGTGCAGGCGGCCCGCTCGGCGGCCTACTACGCCGCCTGGGACGCGGACCAGGGCGGCCTCGCCCTCGCCCAGGCGCTGGAAGCCCTGCGGGTGACCGCCGGCGAGGCGATCCAGCTGCACGGCGGCATCGGCTTCACCTGGGAACACGACGCACACCTCTACTTCAAGCGCGCGGCGGCCGACGAACTGCTCTTCGGCCCGGTCCACCGGCTGCGGGCGCACGCCGCGGACCGCGCGGGCCTGTTCGCGGCCCCGGACGCGGACCCTGCCGCGCCTGCGGCGGCCCCGGCCCCGGCGCCCGCCGCGGCCGCTCCGCACGTCCCGCCCGCCCAAGAGAAGGTGGCCGTCTGATGGCTCCCGCGGCACCCGGCGTCAAGCTGATGCAGAAGGTCTCCTCGACCATGCTCTTCGCCAAGATCGCACCGCACTTCATCCCCGCCCTGGACAGGGCGGTGCACAAGCTCACCCGCGGCAAGGTCATGCTCAGCGCCCAGATGCTGCCGGGCGTGATCCTCACCGCCAAGGGCGCCAAGACGGGCGAGCCGCGCACCACCCCGCTCGCCTGCATGCCGGAGAACGGCGGCACGAGCTGGATCCTGATCGGCTCCAACTTCGGCCGGCCCGGGCACCCGGCATGGACCGGGAACCTGCTCAAGCACCCGGACGCGGACGTGAGTTGGCAAGGCCGGGACATTCCCGTACGGGCCCGGCTGCTGGCGGGAGAGGAACGCGCCGCGGCATGGCAGGCGGTGCTGAGGTTCTGGCCGCCGTACGCGACGTACCAGGCGCGCATCGAGCGCGAGATCCGGTTGTTCCGCCTGGAGCGCCGCTGATCCCAGGCGGTCGTGCACGCCCGCGCGGGGCACGGGCAGGGGAGGTGCCGGCGCGAGGCCGCCCAAGGCGGCGGACCCCGGAAGGGATCCGCCGTTACTTGGCCGGCTTCTTGCCCGTGATGCCGAGGTGGACGAGCAGCGCCAGGTTCGGCTTGAGCTCGGCCTGCTTGACACCCCAGGTCTGGAAGCCCTTCTGGTGCGAGGCGACCGCGGCCAGCATCGCGACCAGCGAACCGGCCATCGCCGCGGGGCTGACGTCCTTGTCGACCTTGCCCTTGGCCTGGAGGTCCTTCATCGACTCCGTCAGGGAGTTGGTGACCGAGTTCAGGATCTTCATGCGGATCTTGTAGAAGCGCTTGTCGCCCTCGGCCGCGCCGAGGTCGACGACCCGCAGGATCGCGTCGTTGCGGCGCCAGAACTCCAGGAAACCCTCGACGAGTTCCTCGGCGGCGGACCAACCGGACTTGCCGACCCAGGTCCGGCCCTCGACGAGCGACGTCAACTGCGCGCCCTCGGTGGCCATTTGTTCGGCGATCTCCAGGACGGCGCCCTCGACGTCCGGGAAGTACTGGTAGAAGGTCGCGGGGGAGGTACCGGCCTTGCGGGCGACGTCGATCACTTTGACGTCGCGGTACGGCGAGGAGCTGAGCATCTCGCTGAGGCAGTCGAGCAGCTTCTGCCGCGTCGCCTGGCCGCGCCGGCCGGCGACACGCCCGTCGACGGTGCGTACTTGTCCTGTCATGCCGTCAGCTTACCGAGGGGTGATCGGCGCGCTATTCGGCCGCCTGCAAATGGGGTTACGGGGTCCCTGGCCTGGGCGGGAGGCGGTCCGAAGCGTTCCGGCGGCGGATTTTCGGACGGCCCGGCCCCGGCCGCGCCCCGCGTGCGCCCCGTAGTCGCGGCCCGGGCGTGTCGCCCGGATCCGCGAGGTTTCCCCCGAATAGTCTTATCAACAGGCTGTGGACAAGTTTTCGGACGGATCATGGCTGAGAGGGTGGGAAGGGTACACACCCCCGCACAACGGAAGGAACCGGGCCCATGGCCGCATTCGCGGAAGGCGCACCCTGCTGGGTGGACGCCTCGCTTCCGGACGTCGAGGCGGGCAAGCGCTTCTACGGCGAGCTGTTCGGGTGGACCTTCGCGGACAGTGCGGGCGCCGAGTACGGCCACTACACGCAGGCGTACAGCCGCGGCCGCAACGTCGCCGCCCTCGCCCCCAAACCGGACGGCCGGATGCCCACCGTCTGGGGGGTCTACCTCTACACGACCGACGCCTACGCCTGCGCCCAGCGCATCCGCGCCGCCGGCGGCCAGATGGTGATGGACCCGATGCCGGTGGGCCCGTACGGCACCGCCGCGATGGCCGCCGACCCCGGCGGGGCCGTCTTCGGCCTGTGGCAGCCCGGCACCCACCACGGCTTCGAGGCCCAGCAGGAGCCGTACACGTACTGCTGGAGCGAGGTCTACACGCGGGCCCGCGACGCCGTCGACGTCTTCTACGCCAAGGTCTTCGGCTACGTCCCGCAGGACCAGGACGACGCCGGAGTCGAATACCGCATCTGGTCCCCGCCCGGCAAGGCGCCCGGCACCGACACCGCCGTCCTCGGGCGCAGCCTGATCACCGACGCCTTCCCGGAGATCATGCCCGCGCACTTCCTCGCCTACTTCGCCGTCCCGGACTGCGACCAGTCCGTCGCGATGGTCCAGCGGCTCGGCGGCCGGGTCACCGCCGATCCCTTCGACACCCCCTACGGACGGATCGCGGTCGTCGCCGACAACCAGGGGGCCGTCTTCGGGCTGCTCTCGGAGCCCCGCACGAAGCCGGACGCATAGCCCCAGCGGCGACCCCGCAGCCCCTTCGCCGAGCAGATCACACCGCGCTGCTCGACGTGCCGGGGCCGGACCAGGCCCGGGCCTGACAGAATCGGGGTTGCGCGACCCGGGCGGCGCCCGGAGTGAGACGCTGCACGGGGCCCAGGGCCCCGTGCCGGTGGGAGCGGGCCCGGCGAGGGCCCGTACGGGGAGGTGTGGAGGCGAGTGGTGGAGCAGCTGACGCAGCACGACCCGAGACGGATCGGCCCCTTCGAGGTGCTGGGACGGCTCGGCGCCGGCGGCATGGGGCTGGTCTATCTCGCGCGGTCCGCGTCCGGACGGCGGGTCGCGATCAAGACGGTGCGCACCGAGCTCGCCGAGGACCAGCTGTTCCGGGTCCGCTTCACCCGCGAGGTGGAGGCGGCCCGCGCCGTGTCCGGTTTCTACACCGCGGCCGTGGTCGACGCCGACCCGCGCGCCGCCGTGCCGTGGCTGGCCACCGCGTACGTCCCGGCGCCCTCCCTGGAGGAGATCGTCAACGAGTGCGGGCCCATGCCCGCCCAGGCCGTACGGTGGCTCGCGGCCGGCATCGCCGAGGCCCTGCAGTCCATCCACGGAGCCGGTCTCGTCCACCGCGACCTGAAGCCATCGAACGTGCTCGTCGTCGAGGACGGCCCGCGCGTGATCGACTTCGGCATCGCGAGCGGGGTCTCCAACACCCGCCTGACCATGACGAACGTCGCCGTCGGCACCCCCGCCTACATGTCGCCCGAGCAGGCGAAGGACTCGCGCAGCGTCAAGGGCGCCAGCGACGTCTTCTCGCTCGGCTCCACCCTCGTCTTCGCCGCCACCGGACACCCGCCGTACCACGGGGCGAACCCGGTGGAGACGGTCTTCATGCTGCTGCGCGAGGGGCCCAACCTGGAGGGGCTCCCCGAGGAGCTGCGGCCGCTGATCGACTCCTGCATGCAGATGGACGCCACGCAGCGGCCGACCCCGGCCGACCTGCAGGCGCAGCTCGCCCCGCACCTGTTCGACGGCGGCGACGACAGCGGCACCGCCTCGGCGTGGCTGCCCGCGCGGGCCGTCGCGATGATCGAGGCCCGGCGCGCGGGCAACCGTACGCCCGCCGCCGCCGTGGTGCCCGCGCCCGCCCCCGGCCGGGACGCCGGCTCCGGCGGCCCCGCCTCCGGGGCCGCCACGCACCGCCGCCAGCGCGGCGGCGCCGACCCGTGGGTGGACCCGCGTACCGGGCAGGCCGTACCGCCGCGCCCGCACCGCCCGCCGATGTCCCCGGCGCCCTCCGGCGAGCCGGTGCGCCTGGGCGGCTCGCCGGTGCCGATCGGGCCGGGTCCGCGCGCGACCGCCGCGGCCCAGGCCGTCCACGCCCCCGCCGCGGACTCGGCGACCGGCTGGGTCCGCCCGCCCGGCGGGGCGGCGGTCGTCACCCCCTCCGCGGTGGCGGTGCCGAGCCCCGGCCCGGCCCCGGACAGCGGCCGCTGGCGCCCGTGGCGCTTCCGCATGTCCAACGAGGTCTGGGGCACCCCGACCGTCGCCGGCAACCTGCTCTACGTCACCTCCTTCGAGGTCCACGCGCTGGACGTGGCGAGCGGCCGCCGCCAGTTCAAGACCCGCGACGTGGCCTGGTCGATGGCGGTCTCCGACGGCCGGATCCACGCCTCCGACGGCCCCTCCCTCTACGCGCTCGACGCCTCCGACGGCTCCGAGCGGTGGCGGCTGTCCGCCGACGCCTGGGTGTACGCGCTGCGCGCCGACCGCGGCACGGTCGTCACCGCCACCCGCGGCGGCGGCGTACAGGGCTGGGAGGCCTCCAGCGGCCAGAAGCTGTGGGAGCTGACCGGAGCACAGAGCGACTTCGAGACCCCGGAGGCGGCCCCCGTCCTCCACGACGGCACCGTGTACGTGTGGCAGGACGCCCGGCTGCGCGCGCTCGACGCCCGCAGCGGCCGCGAGTCCTGGTCGTACCCGGTCGGCGACGCGGCCTCCTGCGGGAACGTGCCCGTGCGGGTCACCCCCGCCCCCGACGGCAACGTCTACATCGCGGCCGGCACCCGGGTGCTCTCCGTGGACCGGGCCTCGGGCCGGGTCCGCTGGCACTTCGAGGCCCCCGCGGTCTTCCTGGCCGCCCCGGCCTTCGCACCGGGCGCGGCCGTCACCGGCGGCGGGGTCTACCTCGTGGACTACCTGGGCACCGTCTACGCCCTCGACGCGGCCACCGGCCACGACCGCTGGCGGATCGCGACCGAGTCCCGGCAGTCCTCGGACCCGGTGGTCGTCGCGAACGGCAACGTGCACCTGGGCGCGGGCAGCGCGCTCTACACGCTCGACGCGGTCACCGGCACCCCGAAGTGGCGGTTCGCGGCGGGCGGCGAGATCACCGGCCTGCCGGCGGTCGCGGACGGCCGCGTGCACTTCGGCTCCGCCGACCACTGCCTCTACACCCTGGACGCGGCGGGCGGCCAGCTCCGCTGGAAGCTGGCCACGGGCGGAGAGATCACCGGCGCGCCGGTGGCGGAGGCGGGCGTGGTGTACGCGTGCAGCAAGGACCGCTGTGTGTACGCCCTGGACGCGGCGAAGGGGACGGGCACCCGGACGAGCGGCTGACCTGCCCGGAGGCGGGGCTGCGGCCCCGCCGGGTAGCGCACCGCACCGGGAGTGACAGGATGGACCCCATGAGCGACAACGTCTACTTCGACATCACCATCAACGGCGCCCCCGCCGGCCGCATCGTCTTCAGCCTCTTCGACGAGGTCGTCCCGAAGACGGCGCGCAACTTCCGTGAGCTGGCCACCGGCCAGAACGGCTACGGCTACGCCGGCTCGGGCTTCCACCGCGTCATTCCCCAGTTCATGCTGCAGGGCGGTGACTTCACCAACCACAACGGCACCGGCGGCAAGTCCATCTACGGCGAGAAGTTCGAGGACGAGAACTTCCAGCTGAAGCACGACCGCCCGTACCTGCTGTCGATGGCGAACGCCGGCAAGAACACCAACGGCTCGCAGTTCTTCATCACCACCGTCGTCACCGGGTGGCTCGACGGCAAGCACGTCGTCTTCGGCGAGGTCGTCGAGGGCAAGGAGCTCGTCGACCAGATCGAGGCCCTGGGCACCCAGTCCGGCGCCCCCAAGGGCAAGGTCGAGATCGCGTCCTCGGGCGTCGTCGAGGCCTGATCCCCACCCGCCATTCCGGCCGGCCGGCCCCGCCCCCACCCGGGGGCCGGGGCCGCCGCCATGTCCACCCCGTGCGGGCCGCCCGTCCTACGGGTGGTCCCGGGGCGGGGCCGGCGGCCCGGGTTCGTCCACCGGGTACGGATCCGGGGCGGTGGTCGTCGGGGGGAGGGGGCGGGCGCGGCGCGTGGGGCGGCCGCGCATGACGGCGGCGCCCAGGAGGATCAGCGCGCCGGCGCCGAAGGCGTTGGCGAGGCCGTCACCGAGGCCCTGGCCTTCGCCGCCCACCGAGAGGCTTCCGGCGGCCTGGCCCTGGCGGACCATCCACAGGACGGCGAAGCCGAGGACGATGACCCCGGCCAGCGCCATGAGCAGCCGCGAGCGCAGTACGACCGCGACCAGAGTCAGGGCGGCCGCGAAGACGAAGGGGAGCAGGAGCGAGCCCAACAGGGCGGCCTTGTGATCGGTGATCCCGGCGGCGGTGAAGAGCTCCTGGACGCGGTAGTCGCGCCCGTGACGGCCGTCGTACCAGGCACGGAAGGGGCTCCAGACGGCGGCCGCCGCTCCGATCAGACCCATCAGCGAGCCGAGTACGTTGCGGATCATGCCCGGCCCTTCGAGCTAGGGGTCTTGATCCCGACGCTACGCCCGGGGCCCTCGCCGCGCACGCGGGGGCGGTCGGACGGAGTCCGGCGCAGCGGCCCGAAGCCGCTGAGGCCCCCCGGGGCCGAGGGGTGCGAGGGGTGCGTTGAGGAGAGGTCGCTACGCCCGGGGCCCTCGCCGCGCACGCGGGGGTGGGGAGACGGAGGCGATCTGTTCCCGGCCGGTTACCGGGGCGGCGGTGCACTGATAGCGTGGCCCGCCGTTGTCCAGGGGAGGGGTTCGGGCCATGGTGGCTGGGCGTCGTATCAGGTTCACCGCGGTGCTCGTGGCCGTCGTGTTCGCACTCACCGGGTTCTCGTCGCACGGCGGAAGCAGCAGCGGGAGCAGCGGGAGCAGCGGCAAGAGCAAGAGCAAGAGCAGTAGCAGCGGGGGCGGCTGCTCCAGCTCCAAGAGCAAGAAGAAGAAGAGCCACGGCAGCGGGAGCAGCAGCAGCCCGACGCCCTCGGCGAGCGCGACGTCGGCGCCCGCGCGGGCCGTGCTCGTCAGCTGCGCCGGCGCGGACGCCAAGGGGGCCACCGTCCAGGTCACCTCCACCGTGAACGCCGAGCGCACCGTGCGCGTGCCGGTGACCTTCAGCGGTGCGAACGGTGCGACCCTCGACGCCGGCTCCGTGAAGGTCACGCTCAAGGCGCGCGAGAGCCGGACCGTCGTGGTCCCGATGACGGTCCCGGGCAAGGCCGCGGACGTGAAGAACTGCCTGGTGGGAACGGTCGACCGGGCGTAGGCCCTGCCCGCCCCTGCCCGGCCCTGTCCGGCCTCACCGCACCCGCGGCTCCGGTGCCCCGCGCCGCCCCGTGAACAGCTCCGCCTGCCGCTCCGGTGCCAGGTTCCCCAGCGCGATCAGCGCCGGGGCCTGGGCCAGGGCCTGCTGGAGCGCGGCCTGCTTCGCCGACCACAGGGCCCGTACGGTGCCCTGCACGGCCTCGGTCGGGAAGCCGGCCAGGGTCTGCGCCGCCCGCAGGGCCGCCGGGAGCAGCCCGTCGGGCGCGGTCAGCTCCGAGACGAGCCCGATCTCTTGGGCCCGGCGCGCCGAGAGCCGTTCGGCGGTGCCCATCAGGGACATCCGGGCGGCCTCGCCGAAGGGCATGCGCTGCGCCATGTAGACGGCCTCGTAGGCGCTGACCATGCCGTACGTCGTGTGCGGGTCGAAGAACGTCGCCGTATCGGAGGCGATCAGGAACTCCGCCTCGCCCAGCAGGTAGAAGGCCCCGCCGCAGGCCATGCCGTTGACGGCGGCGATGACCGGCTTCCACAGGTCGCCGGCCTTGGGGCCGATCGCGATCAGCGGATCGTCGGTCGAGTACGGGGACCCGGGCTGCGGCACCTCCACGCCGCGGTCGATGCCGGTGCAGAAGGCGGCCGTCCCGGCGCCCGTGAGCACCACCGCCCGCACCTCCTCCGCGAACCGGAACTCCCGCCACACCGCGCTCAGTTCGGCCGCCGTCTCCAGGTCGATCGCATTGTGCCGGCGCTCCCGGTCCAGGGTGACGACCGCGACCCCGGTCGCCTTGTCCCGTTCCACCCGCACGGTCATGACTTCTCCAGGAGCCAGCGCGGCACGGCCATCCCGCCGATCTCGGTGAAGGCCACCTGGACCCGTGCGCCGATGCGCAGCCGGGCCGGGTCCATCGAGTCCAGCGGGGCGTCGGCCGAGGTCACCAGGTTCCCGGCGAGCCGGATGTGCGGGGCGTCGGCGAGCTCCACGAGGACCACGTTGTACGGGGCCTGCGCGGCGTACGCGGGCAGCAGCGGCGGATGCGGGCGGACGTACGACCAGATCCGGCCGCGGCCGCTCATCCGGCGCCACTCGCTGTCGAAGGATCCGCAGTGCGGGCAGCAGGGGCGGGGCGGGAAGCGCAGCCGCCCGCAGGCGGCGCAGGCCTGGACGCGGAGCTCGCCCTGCGCGGCGTACTCCCAGAAGGGGGCGCCGTCCTCGTCGGGGACGGGCAGGAGCAGTTCGGCCGCGGCCTCGGCGGCGGCTTCGGATGCGGTGGTCATCGGTCGGTCAGCTCCTCAGCAGGATCGCGGACGTCGGGACACCCTCGCCCGCCGTCACCAGGCAGGTCGCGGCGTCCGGCACCTGGGCGGTGGAGATGCCGCGCAGCTGTTTGACGCCCTCGTTGATCAGGTTGAAGCCGTGCACGTACGCCTCGGACAGGCCGCCGCCCCCGGTGTTGAGGGGGAGCCGGCCGCCCATCTCCAGGGCTCCGCCCTCGGTGAAGGCGGCGCCCTCGCCGCGCCCGCAGAAGCCGTAGCCCTCCAGTGAGAGCGGGATCAGCGGGGTGAAGGCGTCGTAGATCTGGGCGACGTCCACGTCCTGCGGCCCGAAGTCGGCCTGCTTCCACAGGTGGCGGGCGGCGGTCCAGGCGGGCCCGGAGAGCGGGTCGTCGTTCCAGTAGTTGACCATGCCGTGGTGCTGGGCGGGCAGGCCCTGGGCGACGGAGTGCACGTAGACGGGCTTCTGGCGGCAGTCCCGGGCCCGCTCGGCGGAGACGATCACGCAGGCCAGCGCCCCGTCGGTCTCCAGGCAGTTGTCGAAGAGGCAGAGCGGGTCGCTGATCATGCGGGAGGTCATGTACATCTCGCGGGTCAGCGGGCGTTCGTACATCATCGCGGCCGGGTTGGCGTTGGCCCGGTTGCGGCAGGCCATGGCCACGTTGAAGAGGTGGTCGCGGGTGGCGCCGTACTCGTGCATGTAGCGGCGGGCCAGCATGCCGATCTCGTCGGCGGGGCGCAGCAGCCCGAAGGGGCGGGTCCACTGGCCGGGGGTGGGCAGCTGGACGGCGGTGTTCTTCCAGGGGCGCGGGCCGGAGCCGCGTTTGCGGGAGCGCCAGGCGACGCCGACGGTGGCCTGGCCGGTGGCGACGGCGGAGGCGAGGTGGCCGACGGTGGCGCAGGAACCGCCGCCGCCGTAGCCGATCTTGGAGAAGAAGGTGACGTCGCCGGCGCCGATGGCCTTGGCGACCTCGACCTCGTCGGTCTCCTCCATGGTGTAGGAGGAGAAGGCGTCGACCTCGGAGGGCTCGATGCCGGCGTCGGCGAGGGCGGCCAGGATCGCCCGGCAGGCCAGTTTCTTTTCGGACTGCGGCAGTCGTTTGGCAAAGGCGGTCTGCCCGATGCCCACTATCGCCGTAGCGTCCTTGAGCGTTGCCGCCATCGCCACCTCCGGGGTGCGCCAGTACTGACAGCCGCGAAGGCTACAGCTAATCTGACGGTTAGTCAGCTACTGGGTTCGCGGGAGGATGACACGCATGGGCGACGACGCACGCGCAGACCTGCGCTGGGGCAGCATCGCGGGGCTCGTCCGGGCGGCGGCGGTACGGTACGCCGACCAGGAGGCCGTCGTCGACGGCCGCGTCCGCATCGGCTACGCGCAGCTCGGCGAGCGCGTCGAGCGCGCCGCGGCCGCCTGCATGGCCGCCGGGGTCGAGCCCGGCGACAGAGTCGCCGTCTGGGCCCCCAACACCCTGGAGTGGATCGTCTCCGCGCTCGGGGCCGTCTCGGCGGGCGCGGTGCTCGTGCCCCTCAACACCCGCTTCAAGGGCGCGGAGGCGGCGTACGTCCTCCAGCGCAGCCGGGCCCGGCTGCTCTTCGTCACCGGCACCTTCCTCGGCACCTCCTACGTCGCCTCCCTGCGCCGGGCCGCCGGCGAGGGCCCCGGCTCCGGGCCGCTGCGCGGACTGCCGCACCTGGAACAGGTCGTCGTCCTCGCCGAGGACGCCCCCGAGTCCTTCCGCACCTGGAAGGACTTCCTGGCGGGCGGGGACCGCGTACCGGCCGAAGCCGTCCGCGAACGCGCCGAGGCGATCCCCTCCGACGCCCCCTCCGACATCATCTTCACCTCCGGCACCACCGGCAGCCCCAAGGGCGCCGTCATCACCCACGCCCAGTCCCTGCGCTGCTACGACGTGTGGTGCGAGCTCGCCGGACTGCGCGAGGGCGACCGCTACCTGATCGTGAACCCCTTCTTCCACACCTTCGGATACAAGGCCGGGATCATCGCCTGCCTGATGCGCGGGGCCACGATGGTCCCGCAGCCCGTCTTCAACGTGGACACCGTCCTCGCCAACGTGGCCGCCGAGCGGATCTCCGTACTCCCCGGGCCGCCCACCCTCCACCAGTCCCTCCTCGACCACCCCCAGCGCGACCAGCACGACCTCTCCGCCCTGCGCCTGGTCGTCACCGGCGCCGCCGTGGTCCCGCTCCGGCTCGTCGAGCGGCTGCGCGGCGAGCTGCACATCGCCACCGTCCTCACCGCGTACGGGCTCTCCGAGGCCAGCGGCATCGTCACCATGTGCCGGCGGGGCGACCCCGCGGAGATCATCTCCGAGACCTCCGGAGGGGCCATCCCGGACACCGAGGTGATGATCGTCGGCGCGGACGGGACGGCGCGGCCGGCCGGCGAGGCCGGCGAGATCCTGGTCCGCGGCTACCACGTCATGCAGGGCTACTTCGAGGACCCCGAGGAGACCGCCAAGGCGATCACCCCGGACGGCTGGCTGCACACCGGCGACGTCGGGTTCCAGGACGCGCACGGCAACCTGCGCATCACCGACCGGATCAAGGACATGTTCATCGTCGGCGGCTTCAACGCCTACCCCGCCGAGATCGAGCAACTCCTCGGCCTGCACCCGGACATCGCCGACATCGCGGTCGTCGGGATCCCCGATCCGCGGCTGGGTGAGGTCGGCAAGGCGTACGCGGTCCGCCGCCCCGGCTCCACGCTCACCGCCGACGACCTGATCGCCTGGTCCCGGCGGGAGATGGCCAACTACAAGGTGCCGCGCGCGGTGGAGTTCGTCTCCGAGCTGCCGCGCAACGCGAGCGGCAAAGTGCTCAAGCGCGAGCTGCGGGCCCGCTAGGCCGTCGGCGCCGCTCAGCGCGCGTACGAGCCGAGGCCGATCAGGCAGTACACGTACTGGTTGAGGACGGCGGCGCCCCGCGTGTAGCGGTAGGAGAACGCGTACTGCGTCTTGGGGTTGGAGTTGCACCGGTCCATGTCCGAGGTGCCGGGGATGCTCTCGATCACCTTGTAGTGCGCGTCGGACGCCGAGCAGGAGACCTCGTCCACACCTGTGACGGTCGTCGGGGTCGTCGAGTCCGGCAACTGTCCGTTGAGGCAGGTGCCCCGGTCGAACGGGCTCGGCTCCGGGGTGGGTTCCGGAGCGGGTGCCGCGCTGTACCGGGTGGGCACCGGGTTCGGGGCGGTGGTGGGTTCCGCGGTCCACGGCGTGGAGGAGGGAGGGGACAGCGCGCCGGACGAATAGGTCGGGGTGGGGGAGGCGGAGTTCTTGCCGTTGTCGTCCTGGTCGTTGTTCACCGCGAAGAAGACGACGACGATCACGGCGGCGACCAGGAACGCCGCGAGGCACCCGCGGCCGTTCGCCATGGCGGACGGGCCCGGCTGCGGCACGCCCGCACCCGCACCCGCGCCGCCGGTCGCGCTGACGGCACCGGTCGCGAACGCGGCTCCCACCCCGGCTGCCGCTCCGGTTCCCACCGAGGTTGCCGCGCCGGCCCGGGAGACGCGGATGCGCAGCAGTAACTCCTGGTCCCCGACGCGGGCCCGGACGAGGTCGCCGTCGCGGCAGGACGGGATGCGCAGCCGGGCCGGGCCGGACGGCAGCAGCACGGGAAGGATGACCCCGTGGGAGGCCTGCTCAGGGGTGATCGTTATGGGCATTTCCTGCGACGACACCGGCTGCTCCAAAGGGTGAGGGTGGTGCGGTGGCGCGCTGCCTGACGAACCCTCGTCGATTGTGTCCCGTGCACCGGTGGTGACGCAGCGATTCCGCTAGGTACGGCGGCGGGCCAGCACCAGCCGCCAGCGGGGAGCGCCCCCGGGCTGCCGCCCGAAGTGCTCCAGCGGCACGGTCTCCACGGTGAAGCCGGCGGCCTCCAGGTCGCGGCGGACCCCGCTGAGCGGGAAGGTCCGGTAGTACATGACGAAGGACGGCCGCCACACCGCGTTGCGCACGCGCATCGCCGCGTCGAAGGCCGCCGCCACCCACCACACCGGGGAGCTCGCCGGGATCGGGGCGCCGATCGGGAAGGCGAAGACGCCGCCGGGGCGCAGGGCGCGGTGCACCCCGGAGAAGAGGGCGGGCCGCTCCGACGGGAGGAAGTGGCCGAAGGCGCCGAAGCTGACCGCCAGGTCGTACGAGTCCCCGAGCGCGGGCGGCAGCGCCCGCGCGTCGGCCCGTACGAAGTCCACGCGCTCCTCCGGATGGGCGCGCCCGGCCTCGGCCAGCATGCCGGCGCTGAGGTCCACCCCGGTCACGCGGTCCCGGCACAGCCTCCGCAGCATGCCGATCGCGGCGCCGGTGCCGCAGCAGACGTCGAGCCCGGAGCCGAAGGAGCCCTCCCGCTGGGCGAGGGTCTCCTCCACGGCGTCGAGCATCCGGTCGGGGGTGCGGAAGGGCGTGTGGTCGAACTTCGGCGCCAGCAGGTCGTAGCCGCGCTCGATCGAGGAGAGGCCCTGCACGGCGAGTTCGCGGACGCTCGGTCCGTGGGAGGAAAACACACCCCCAGCCTATGCCGCGGTCCGGAACCCGGTGCGGACCCGGACGCACGGGTGCGGCGGTCGCGGTGGCTCCCCCTCCGGGCCACCGCGACCGCCGTTCCCCCGTTGAATCCCCCGTACGTCTTGCGTTCTTGCGTGGTGCGTCCTGCGTCGTGCCGTGTGCCGTGTGCCGCGTACGTGTTACGGGCGCGGGCCGGACGCGTGGTTGTCCAGCGTCTGGATCTCCTCGGCCGGCGTCGGCGGAACGGGAACCGGAGCGGGAGCGGGAGTCGGGTCGAGCGGCTTGATCTCGATGCCCGAAGCGTGGTTGTCCAGGGTCTCGACGTCGACGCCCGGGGCGTGGTTGTCGAGCGACTTGCCGTTGCCGTCGGTCGGCAGGATGTTCTCGTTCGTCGTCATCGGTTCTCCTGGTGGATGGGTGGGGCCCGCTCGGCGATTCCCCCGATGACCGCCGAGCGGGTAGTCCTCCAACCGACCCGGGTGCCCCCCGACGCGCCGGGTCGATGCACCTATCGTGCCGACCGGCGATAAACGAACGATGAACGCCTCGTTCAACGGGCGTCGTCGCAGGTCAGGCCGCGATCTCCGAGGCTAGCAGGGCCTGCACCTCGGCCAGTTCCGCGGACCCCAGCTGACGGAAGACGCTCTCCGCGTCACGCCAGCACGCCCGCGCCCGGTCCGTCTGGCCCAGCCGCCGCAGCGCCTTGCCCAGCACCGTCAGCACGGTGGCCCGGCGCCACTCCCCGCCGATGCCGCGCAGGGCGATCGCCTGCTCGGCGTGCGAGGCGGCCAGGGTGGGCCGGCGCGCCGCCAAGTGGGCCACGGCGAGCCGGAAGTGGGTCACGCCCTCCCACAGCGGCTGCCGGTTCTCGTGGAAGAGGGACAGTGCCTCGGTGAGCTGGGCGAGGGCCTCGCCGAGCCGGCCGGCCTGGGTGAGCGCGATGCCCAGCGCGTAGCGGCCGTTGGCCAGGCGCAGGGTCAGGCCCATCCGGTCGTAGATGGCGATGCCCTGTCGGGCGAGGTCTATGGCGCTGGAGAGGCGGCCCAGTTCCACGTGGATGCGGGAGAGGTTGCACAGGGCGCTGGCCTCGCCCACGTTGTTGGCGTCGGCGCGGAAGCCGTCGATGGCCTCCAGCAGGTACCGCTCGCCGTCCGCGTGCCGGCCCTGGTAGAGGGCGATGATCCCGCGGTCGTTGGGCGCCCAGCAGCTGGGCAGCGGGTCGCCGGCCTCGCGGGCGAGGACGGTGGCCCGGGCGGCCTCGTCGTCGGCCTCGGCGAAGCGGCCCGCGACCAGGTGCACGTTGGTGAGCGTGGTGCGGGCGCGGCCCTCGGCGTACGGGTCCTTGGCGGCCTGGGCGGCGTCGCGCAGGGCGACGGCGGCCGATTCGTACTGCCGGGAGTTGGCCCCGGACTCGGCCAGGTCCTTCGCCGCCCACAGCAGGTCCACTGCCCGCCGCAGGACCAGCGTCTCGCCGCCGCGTACGGAGGCCTGCCGTACGCACGCCAGCAGCGGGTCGGCCTCGGCGTACAGCCAGTCAAGGGCGGCCCGCGACTCGGCGAAGACCAGCCCGGGGTAGTGGGTGTCGGAGAGGTGGGCGGGGAGCCGGTCGCCGGGGCGTTCCAGGGCGTACACCCCGGAGGCGGTGGCCAGGTAGAAGTCCAGCAGCCGGTCCAGGGCCGCCTCGCGCCCGCTCGGCGGCTGCTCGTCGCGTTCGGCGCAGGCACGCGCGTAGAGGCGTACGAGGTCGTGGAAGCGGTAGCGGCCGGGGGCGGCGGATTCGAGCAGGGAGCAGTCGACCAAGGCTTCCAGGAGGTCCTCGGTGTCGTACTCGGGGAGGTCGAGTACGGCGGCCGCCGCCGAGAGGGAGATGTCGGGGCCGTCGGCGAGGCCGAGGAGGCGGAAGGCACGCTGCTGGGCGGGTTCCAGCTGGCCGTAGCCGAGCTCGAAGGTGGCTTTGACGGCGAGGTCGCCGGCCTGGAGCTCGTCGAGGCGGCGGCGCTCGTCGCCCAGCTTGGCGGCGAGGACGGAGACGGTCCAGGTGCGGCGGGCGGCGAGCCGGGAGGCGGCGATGCGGATGGCGAGCGGCAGGAAGCCGCAGGCGCCGACGACGTCGAGGGCGGCCTGGCGTTCGGCGCGCACGCGCTCCTCGCCGACGATCCGGGTGAACAGCTGGAGGGCCTCCTCGGGGCTCATCACGTCGAGGTCGACGAGATGGGCGCCGGCGAGGCCCGCCATGCGGACGCGGCTGGTGACGAGGGCGGCGCAGCCGGCGGTGCCGGGCAGCAGCGGGCGGACCTGGGCGGCGTCGCGGGCGTTGTCGAGCAGGACCAGGACGCGGCGGCCGTCGAGGGTGGAGCGGTAGAGCGCGGCGCGGTCGGCGGGGGAGTCGGGGATGGCGGTGTCGGGGGTGCCGAGCGCGCGCAGGAAGGAGCCGAGGACGGCCTCCGCTTCCGCGGGGCGGGCCTCGGTGCCCTGGAGGTCGACGTAGAGCTGGCCGTCGGGGAAGTGCGGGCGGGCGGCGTGGGCGACGTGCACGGCGAGGGTGGTCTTGCCGACGCCGCCGATGCCGGCGAGCGCGGAGACGGCCATGACCTGGCCTTGGGTGCCGCCGGACAGGATGGCGCCGAGTTCGTCGACGAAGCTGGAGCGGCCGGTGAAGTCGGGCACGGTCGCGGGCAATTGGGCGGGCCTCACGTGGACGGTCGCGGCGGCCGGGGCCGGGTCCTCCGCGCGGGCGAGATCGGCGTCGGCGTTCAGGATGCGCTGCTGGAGCGCGGCCAGTTCGGGGCGCGGGTCGACGCCGAGTTCGTCGGCGAGGAGCCGTCGGGTGTCGGCGTAGACGGCGAGGGCCTCGGCCTGCCGGCCGCTGCGGTACAGGGCGAGCATCAGCAGCTCGCGCAATCGTTCCTGGAGCGGGTGGGCGGCGGTGAGGGCGGTGAGCTCGGAGACGGCCTCGGCGTGGTGGCCGACCTCCAGGTCGAGGTCGAGGCGGGTCTCCAGCAGCTGGAGGCGCCATTCGGCGAGCCGGGCGCGCTCGGTCTCGGCGTGCGGGCCGGGGATCCCGGCGAGGGGCTCGCCCTCCCACAGGTCGAGGGCGCGGGCGAGGAGCGTACGGGCGAGGGAGCGGTCGCCGGCGGCGCGGGCGGTGTCGGCGTCGGCGGCGAGGCTGCGGGCGACGCCGAGGTCGAGGGTGGCGGCGGAGCGCAGCCGGATGGCGTAGCCGCCGGACTCGGTGACGAGCAGCCCGGGGGCGACGACCTTGCGCAGGCGGGAGGCGTACGTGCGAATGGTGGCGAGGGCCTGCTGAGGCGGGTCCTCGCCCCAGATGGCGTCGATGAGCTCGGGCGCGGTGGCGGTGCGGCCCTCGCGCAGCAGGAGGACGGCGAGCAGGGCGCGCTGCTGGGGGGTGCCGGAGGGCAGCAGCTCGGCGCCGCGCCAGGCGCGGACGGGGCCGAGGACGGCGAAGCGGGACTCGGCGGGGGAGACGGGGGTGACCGGAGCGGCGGGAGTGGCCGGAGCGGCAGGGGTGGCCCGAGCAGCGGGAGCAGCGGGAGCGGCAGGGGTGGCTGCCGTGGCTGCCGTGGCGGCGTCCGGGGTCGGGCGCGGGGCCGGGTGTTTGGACGTGGTGGTGGGCCGGGCTCCCTCGGGGTGCTTCCGCGGGTGCGGGATGGCCGGTACGCCGTCCATCTGTCGTCCCCCTGCCTTCCGTTCGGTGTAAGGGTCAGTCTGCCCTGTCTTGCGCGTACACGTCAGCCCGTCCATGGCCGATCACGAACCAACTAGCTGACGGTTCGTCAGATCGGCGCTACGGTATGAGCCATGGAGACCTTCCCGAAGATCATCTCGGTGGACGACCACACGGTTGAGCCCCCCCACGTCTGGCGGGACCGGCTCCCGTCCAAGTACCAGGACACCGGCCCCCGCGTCGTCCGCGCCCCCTTGAAGGAAATGACCTTCCTCGGCGGCAAGTTCACCCCCGTCATGGGGGCCAAGGGCGACGACGGCCCGATCGGCGACTGGTGGGTGTACGAGGACCTGCACCGGCCGCTCACCCGCCTCGACACGGCCGTCGGGTACGACCGCGACGAGATCAAACTGGAAGTCATCACCTACGAGCAGATGCGCCCCGGGTCCTTCTCGGTTCCCGACCGCCTCGCCGACATGGACGTCAACCACGTCCAGTCGGCCCTGTGCTTCCCGACCTTCCCCCGCTTCTGCGGCCAGACGTTCACCGAGGCCAAGGACCGTGAGCTGGGACTGCTCGGCGTACGGGCCTACAACGACTGGATGGTCGAGGAGTGGTGCGGCCCCGACGCCGGCGGCCGCCTCATCCCCCTCACCCTGATCCCGCTCTGGGACGCCCGCCTGGCCGCCGCGGAGGTCCGCCGCAACGCGGCGCGCGGCGTGCGCGCGGTCGCCTTCTCGGAGATACCCCCGCACCTCGGCCTGCCGTCCGTCCACACCGACGAATGGGACCCCTTCCTGGAGGCGTGCAACGAGACCGGCACGGTCATCGCCATGCACATCGGCTCCTCCTCCCGGATGCCGTCCACGTCCGCGGACGCCCCGCCGGCGGTCGGCTCCACCATCACCTTCGCCAACTGCTGCTTCTCGATGGTCGACTGGCTGATGAGTGGCAAGTTCGAGCGCTTCCCCCACCTGAAGATCATGTACGCGGAGGGCCAGATCGGCTGGATCCCGTACATCCTCGAACGGGCGAACGTGGTCTGGGAGGAGAACCGGGGCTGGGGCGGGGTCGCCGACAAGGTGCTGCGCCCGCCGTCGGAGCTCTTCGCGGAGCACGTCTTCGGCTGCTTCTTCGACGACGCCTTCGGCCTGAAGAACCTCGACTCGATCGGCGTCGGCAACGTCCTCTACGAGACGGACTACCCCCACTCCGACTCGACCTGGCCGAAGTCCCGCGAGGTCGGCGAGGCCCAGATGGGCCACCTGGCACCGGACGTGGTGGACCGCATCGTGCGCGGCAACGCGATCGACCTGCTGGGACTCACGGCGGACGGGCTGTGGGCGGCAGCGGGAGCCCACGGCCAGGGGTAGAACCCCCTACGGGCGCCCGGCCGCGCGGCGCGCACCGGCGCCGCGCGGCTCCGCCGCCCCGCCCCCCCCGGGGAGGCCGCGAGCAGCAGCGCCACGGCCAGGCCCGCCACCGTGAGCACCGGCAGCAGCACCCGTACGTCCACGAGAGCCACCAGTGCGGCCCCCAGCGCCAGGGCCAGCGCGTTCGGTACGAAGATCAGCGTGTTGGCCGTGGCGGCCGCCCGGCCCAGGACGGCGCCCGGCACCTCGCGCTGCACCGCGGTCAGCGCGGCGATCAGCACGCACGGCAGCCCCGCGCCGATCGCCACGCTGCCGGCCAGGGCCGCCGCGTCGTACGGCAGCGCCCTCGCCCCGACGCCCAGCGCGAACAGGGCCGCGCCCCCGGCCGTGAACACCCGGTCCGGCAGCCGCCGCAGGAGCGGTCCCGCCGCGAGCCCGCTCAGCACGGAACCCGCGCCCTGCACCGCGTACAGCACGCCCACGTAGGTGGGCGCGTGCCCGAGCACGCCGTCGGCGACCGCGTAGACCACCGCGCCGTTCAGACCGGCCAGGAACATCACGGCGGCTCCGGTCAGCACCAGCGGCCGCAGCGCCGGCGAGGCCCACAGCTGCCGCCCGCCCTCCAGCACGTGCTGGAGACCGCGCGCCGGCGCGGTCCGGGCCGGCGGCTCCTCGCGGACCCGCAGCAGGGCGAAGATCCCCGCCGCCAGTGCGAAGGTCAGCGCGTCGAGCAGGGCCACGGCCGCCCCGCCGTACCGGACGAACAGGCCCGCGCCCACCAGCGGCGCGATCAGCTTCACGCCCTCGCTGGCCGTCAGCCGCAGCCCGTTGAAGTCCCCGAGCAGCCGCCCGTCGACGGCCTGCGGCACCAGGGCCGCCTCCGCCGCCCCGTGGACGGTGCCGCAGACCCCGTACACCAGCAGGACGGCGAACAGCAGCCACACCCGGTCCGCCGAATCGAGCAGGAGCAGTACGGGCAGCAGCGCGGCCATCACGAGGCCGACGCCGACGAGCACCGGCCGCCGCGGCAGCCGGTCGGCGAGCGCCCCCAGCGCCGGCCCGGCCGGCACGGGCGCCCACAGGGCGAACACCGTGAGCGCCGCGAGGGAGTCCGACCCGGTCAGCGACTTCACCCAGATCCCGGCCACCAGCCACATCGCGGTCGTGCCGACCCCCGACACCACCACCCCGCCGAGGTAGAGCCCCGCATTGCGGTCCCGCAGGACCCGCCCCGTTCCCCAATCGGTCATCCGACCAGCGTGCGTCTGAGAAGGGCCCCCCGGGATCGGGCAACCGCCTTATTCCCGTGCCGCTTCCGCGCCACGGGCCGCCCCCGGCGGGACGGGGGCGGCCCGTCGTGAGCGGACGGGGCGGGTCTACTTCGGGGTGATCCAGACCTGCCGCTTGTTCGTGTTCGCCGTGTAGAGCTGGACCACCGTGCCGTTGGCGGTCGCGCCGCCCGTCACGTCGAGGACCTTGCCGGAGGCCACGTGGACGATCTGGCCCTTGGCGTTCACGGACCAGCGCTGGGCCGCCGAACCGTTGCAGTCGAAGAGGCTGATCTTGTTGCCGTTGGTGCTCGCGTTGCGCGCGTTGTCCAGGCACTTGCCGAAGGCGCGGAACGTGCCGTCCTTGCCCAGGATCCACGACTGCGCGGCGGAGCCGTTGCACGTGTAGAGCTGGACCTGGGCGCCGTTGACCGCCTTCCCGGCCTTGACGTCCAGGCACTTGGCGCCGATTCCGGTCACCCGGCCCTGCGGGGACAACGTGGCGCCGCCGCCGGCCGCGAGGAGGCGCAGACCCTGGACGTCGAACTGCTGGACGTAGGTGCCCGCCCGCTTGTCCTGGTAGGCGTACGTGGGCGAGCACATGACGGGGAACTGGCCCGAGTCGGTGCCCTTCACGCAGTCGCTCTTGTTCAGGCTGCGGTTGGCGTGGGTGAGGCCCAGCGTGTGCCCGAGCTCATGGCTGACGTGGTTGCGCATGTACGTCTCGCCCATGGCGGCGGTCGGCTTGCCGGCGGGGGTGAAGAACGAGTCGTCGATGTAGGCGTGGCCGCTGGTGACGGTCTCGGCCACGGAGGAGCTGGTGAAGCCGCAGCTGAGGTTGGCGGTGCCCGTTCCGTCCCGGACGATCTTCCAGCCCGTACTGCCCATGCTGCCCTCGCCGGCCGGCGGAACGCACGGGCGGTGCAGCACGCCCACGATGACCTCGCCCTTGGGCCGTAGGTAGTCCCAGCCCACCGGCTTGGTGTCGACGGTGACCGGCAGGTTCGTGATGCGGCGCAGGTCCGCGGCGGAGGCCTGGACGTACGGAGCCAGCCAGTCGGCGGACTTCTGGTCGTAGAACTTGATCGTGTAGCCGGTCGGCAGCCACTTGGTGGCGCCGCTCAGCTTCCAGCCCTCGCCCTGCGGCGGCGTGGGAGCGGCCGCGGCGGCTGCCGCGGCCGACCGCGTGCCGGTCTTCGCCGGCTGCGCGCCGAGCGACATCACGCCGTCCCTGAAGACGGTGCCGTCGGAGCCGTGGGTGGCGGAGTCCTCGACGTGGGAGTCCGGGGAGTCGTGGGAGTCAGGGGGATCGAGGGACTCAGGTGACTCCGGTGACTCCGTTGCCTCGGCCGCGGGCGGTGCGCTCTCGCCGGTGTCCTCGGTGCCGAACGCGGTGGGGGAGAGCTGCAGACTTCCCACGATGGCGACCGCGGCCGCCGCGGCGACCATGGATATCCGGTGCTTGCCTGTCAGCCGCACGTATGCGTCGCCCTCTCTGAAGGCTCTCAAGGAATCGGAGCGACGATTAGATCAACAGGCCGAATGCGCTTGTCAAATCGCGCAGTTGGAGGCCGGTTAGCATGGGTGAGTGCCCCGGCTTGAGCTTCTGCGCTTCGACCACGCCCCGGCCGTGCTCGACTTCGAGCGCGAGAACCGGGCCTACTTCGCCGCGTCCGTCCCCGACCGCGGCGATGAGTACTTCGCCCACTTCGACGAGCGCCACCACGCGCTGATGGCCGAGCAGGACGCCGGACTGTGCCTGTTCCACGTACTGGTGGACGGCAGTGGTGCGGTCGTGGGGCGGGTCAACCTCGTCGACGTGGCGGAGGGTTCGGCCGAGCTCGGATACCGGATCGCCGAGAAGGCCGCCGGGCGGGGCGTGGCCACGGCGGCCGTGCGCGAGGCCTGCGACCTGGCGGCCACCGCGTACGGCCTGACCACCCTGCGGGCGGTCACGACGCTCGACAACCCCGGCTCCCGGGCCGTACTGGCCCGCACGGGCTTCGTGCCCACCGGCGGAATCCAGCTCGACGGCCGCCCCGGCCTGCGCTTCGCGTGCGACCTCGGGGCGTTCGCGCGACGCCTGTGAACGGATCAGAAGCGGGCTTTGTGGGCGAGGGCGGCGTCCGTGCAACCGGCGATCCAGTCCGCCGCGACGCGCTCGGGTTCAGGATTGGCGACTTCGTAGGACGGCAGCGAGTTCTTGCACGCCGCCTCGGCGGATCCCTGGTCCTTCACGGAAAGGATCTCGGTAACCGTGTTTCCTCCCAGGTGCCCCGTGCTGTCGGCGGGTCACAGTAACCGACGTCCAAGCCCGGTACCCGCCAAGGGCGGAGGCCGCCACCCCGCCCCTTGCACCCGGCCCTGCCCCCGAGGCATGCTTCGCCAGGGCAAATCGGAAGGATCATCATGCCGGTGGACAAGCGGACCGTCGTGACGGCGGTGCTGTGTGCGGTGGCGGCTCTGGGGGCGTCCGCCGCGGTGGCCGAGCTGGTGCCGCCGCCCGAGGGGGCCGCGCCCGTGCGAGCGAAGGCGGGCCCGACTGCATCGCCGACGGCCACATCGCGATCGCAAGCGGCGAAGCCTCAGCTCTCGACCCTGCCCGGAGCCACCCTTCCGCCCGCCGTCACGCCTCCGCCCGGTGGTCCCGCGGCGTTCACCGGGGCCCTGTTCACGGACGGGCTGGACAGTGATCACTTCTGTACGGCCACCGTGGTGCACAGCCCCGGCCGCAACATGATCATCACCGCCGGGCACTGTCTGCTGGAGGGTGACCAGGGCGACGGAACCGCCGTCTTCGCACCTGCGTACGCGAACGGCATGGCCCCGTACGGCACCTGGAAGATCGAGGAGGTCTTCGAGGACGACCGCTGGGCCGAGGGCACGGACGACGACTACGACCTCGCCTTCGCCCGCCTGGCCCCCGACGCCAAGGGCCGCACCATCGAGGACGTGACCGGCGCGGCCGTGCTCGACACCAGCGGGCGCGCGGGCGAGGAGGTCACCGTCACCGGCTACCCGGCCGACCGTAAGATCCCCCGCACCTGCACGGCGGTCGGCGTCCGCGAGAGCGCCACCCAACAGCGCTTCGACTGCGCCGACTTCCCCGGCGGCACCAGCGGCAGCGCGTGGATCGCCCGCGACGGAAAGATCATCGGCATCCTCACGGGCGGCGACACGGACGACGTGTCGACCAGCACGATCCTCGGCGAGTACGCCGCCTCGCTGTACGCCAAGGCCACGGCGAAGAACCCCGCCGCCGGCTAGCAGCGAGGCGGACCCCGCCGCGTCTCAAACGCCGGCGAGGCTGAAGTCGGCCCGCCGGTTGTGACGGGGTCGGGTGTGTGGCGGGGTGTCCCCGCAGGGCGTCGAACGCAACCGCCCCCTCACTCTCCGACCCCTCGCCACGTTCGGCGCCCGAGGAGATACCCCGGCGCGCGCCCGGCCCCGTCGCAACCGGCCCCCGCCCCACCCCGGCGGCCCCAGCTGCCGGCCCAGGCAGTCGGCCGGTCAGGCCAACAGGCCCAAGTGGACCGGTTCCGCCGGGGCGTTCGCCAGGAGGTCCGGGAGGCGCGGGGGCCACAGGGGTTCGCCGAGGGTGGCGAGGCGGTCCGCGGGAAGCCACTGCCAGTGGATGCCGGGGGACTCCAGGACCGGTTCGCGGTGGGGGCCGCGGGCGAGGTAGATGTGCTCGTGCTGGCGGACCGGGATGCCCTGGTGGGTGAAGTCGTGCTCCCAGGTGCACAGCAGCCGTTCCGGCTCCAGGTCCGTCCACCCGGTCTCCTCGCGCAGCTCGCGCCGCACGCAGTCCTCGGGGCTCTCACCGGGATCGATGCCGCCGCCGGGCGGCAGCCAGTGGATGCCGACCTCCACGTTGTTCTCGCGGAAGAGGAACACGGATCCGGCCGGGGACAGGATGACAACGCGCGCCGCGTGACGTGGAGTTCGATTCATCACCTCAGGGTACGTCGGTGATCGGGTCCGGGGGACGGGCTCGTCGGCACCGGTCTTTCGCCCTCCCCGGCTCGGCCCGCTTCTCCCCGGCCCGGCCGCCCCTCCCCGGCCCACCCCTCCCCGGCCCACCCCTCCCCGGCCCGGCCGCCCGGCCCGCCCGAACCCGCCCCGGCCCGCCCGCCCTACGCCGCCGCCAGCGCCAGCGTCGGCGACAGCCGGGCCGCGCGCACCGCCGGGTAGAGGCCGGCCACGGTGCCGATCGCCAGGGTGGAGGCGAAGCCGCCGGTCACCGCCCAGAGCGGGACCACCCAGGGCAGGTCGCCGGCGCGGGCGTAGACCGCCGTGGCCGCGCCGCCGAGGACGATCCCCGCCAGGCCGCCGAGGCCGGACAGCAGCAGGGACTCCGTCACGAACTGGATCCGGATCTGCCCCTTCGTCCCGCCCAGGGACCGGCGCAGGCCGATCTCGTGGCGTCGCTCCAACACCGAGATGATCATGGTGTTGGCGACGCCGACCCCGCCCACCAGCAGGGCGATCCCGCCCAGTCCCAGCAGCAGGGTGCTGAAGGCGCCCTCCGTGGCCGCCTTCGCCTGGAGCGCCGCCGAGGGGTCGGTGACCGAGACCGCGCTCGGCGTCTGCGGGTTGGCCGTCTGGGCGATGAGCTTCCTGACCGCCGCGACGCGGTCGTCCGCCGACCGCTCGTACACCGCCGTCGGATGGCCGTCGAAGCCCAGCAGCCGCTCGGCCGCGTCCCAGCCGATCAGTGCGGAGCGCTCGATCTCCGGGGCCAGCGGGACCGGCTTCAGGATGCCGATCACCGTGAAGTACCGGCCGCCGATGAAGACCTGCTGGCCCGGCTCGGTGATGCCGAGCCGGCGCGCGGAGACGTGCCCGAGCACCACCGAGGGGTATTGGCCGGTGGCCCCGTTGAGCCAGGTGCCGCTGCCCGTCCCGGCGCGCAGGGTGCCCAGCAGGTCGTCCTTGGCCGCCTTGAGCACGACCCCGCCCGTCTCCTCCTTCGGGATGTTCTCGGAGCGGCGTACGGACTCGGCCACGTCGCCGGTGGTGCCCACCGACTCGACGCCCTCGATCCGGGAGACCATGCCGGGGGCGTCCTTGGGCAGCTTGGTGTCCTGGCCGCTGAACATCCCCTTGCCGGGCGTCGCGACCAGCATGTTCGTGCCGAGCGCGTCGAGTTCGCGCAGCAGCTTGGCCTGGCTGGAGGAGGAGATCCCGACCACCGCGATCATCGTGGCGATTCCGATGGCGATGCCGAGCGCGGACAGGAACACCCGCGTCGGGCGCGAGCGCAGGCCCGCCGACCCGACGTGCAGGACGTCCCGCGGGGACAGCCTCGGCGGGGTCGGCTTCCGCGCCCGCCGGCCGCTGCCGGAGGCCGTAGCCGCGTCCGCACCCGTACCCGCGTCCGCGCCCGTACGGGTCCTCGTACGGCCCCTCACGCCACCACCCCCGCCCCGCTCCGTACGTCCGCCACGATCCGTCCGTCGCGGATCCGCACCTGCCGCGGCAGGCTCGCCGCGATCTCGTTGTCGTGGGTGATCAGGGCGATGGTGGCTCCGTCCCCGTTCAGTTCGTGCAGCAGCTCCATCACCGACTCCCCGGACGCCGTGTCCAGCGCGCCCGTCGGTTCGTCGGCGAGCAGCAGGTCCGGTGCGCCCGCCACCGCCCGGGCGATGGCGACGCGCTGCTTCTGCCCGCCGGACAGTTCGTGCGGCCGGTGGTCCATCCGGTCCCCGAGGCCGACCCGCTCCAGTGCCCGCGCGGCCCGGCGCCCGCGCTCGGCGCGCGAGAGGCCGCTGTAGAGCAGCCCTTCGGCGACGTTGGCCCGGGCGCTGATGCCCGGCACCAGGTGGAAGGACTGGAAGACGAAGCCGACGTGGCGGGAGCGCAGCGCCGACAGCGAGCGGTCCGAGAGGGCGGCGATGTCGTGCCCGGCGATCCGTACGCCGCCCGACGTCGGGCGGTCCAGGGTGCCGACGATGTGCAGCAGGGTGGACTTGCCGGAGCCCGACGGGCCGACGATGGCGAGGAGTTCGCCGGCGGTGACGGTGAGGTCGACGTCGCGCAGGGCGGTGACCCCGCCGGGGTACTCCTTGGTGACCCCGGTCAGCTCCACCACTGTCTCCATCTGTGTCACAGCTTCGGGATCCCCACCTGCATGCCCTCCTTGAGGGCGCCGCCGGTCACCTCGACCCGGCCGTTGCCGAACATGCCCAGCTCGACTTTGACCTCGCGCGCCCCGCCGTCCTCGACGACCTGGACGCCGAAGCCGCCGCCCGCGAGCGCGAGCAGCGCGTTGACCGGTACGGAGAGCACGCCCTTGCGGGTCTCGCCGGTGAGGCCGACGCTCACCGGGGACTGGTCGGGGGCGTCGACCTCGGCCGGCTTGTCGAAGGCGACGGACACCTCGACCTTGGCCTTCTGATCGCCGCCGCCTCCCCCTCCCCCTCCGCCTCCGCCGCCCGCGCCGCCGTTCTTGTCGTCCGGGGCGGCCGTCCCGCCCACCGAGTCGATCCTCCCGGTGGCGTCGACCCCGCCCGGCAGCCGTACGGTCACCGGGTCGCCGGCCTTCGCCGCCGCCGCCTTCGCCGCGTCGATCTGGAAGCGGACGATCCGCTCGGTTCCCGTCACCGTCAGCACCGGCTTGCCGGGCCCCGGCTCGTCACCGACCGCCGCGTCGCCCTTGCGCACCCGCTGCGGCCCCGAGGCGAAGGCGATGTCCTCCTTGCCGACCTCGCCCGTCTCCGCCGTCTTGTGCGCCTTCTGCCACCGCTTGACCGCCGTCGCCGTGCCCGCCGTGAAGGTGCCGTCCTGCGGATCGAGCCCGGTCCCGTACCCCAGCGCCTGCAGGTTCCGCTTGAGCTGCTTGACGTCCTCGCCCTTGTCGCCGCTCTTCAGCGGCCGGTACATCGGCGTGGACCCGTACATGAGCCGCACCGCCCTGCCGTTGACCTCGTACAGCCTCCCGTCCCGCTCGATCGCCGAGCCCCCGGCCGCGACCCACGTGAGGACGCCGGGCCCGCCCGCGTTCAGCTTGCGCTCCTGCGCGTAGCCGAGGGTGCCCTCCACCTGGAGGCCCGAGCTGAGGTCGCCGCGCCGCACCGGCGCCGTGGCCGGCGGCAGGCCGCCGCCCTCGCGCTGCTCCTGCCCGCCGGCGCCGCGCTGCGGCTGGGCGATCACGGCGTAGCCGCCGCCCGAGACGGCCAGGACGGCGGCCAGCGATCCCAGAAGCCACGTGGCGCGCTTCCTCATCGGGCCGTTTCGCACTTCTTCTGGGCCTCCTCGAAGGCCTTCTCCTGACCCTTGGGGATCTCGGTGGCGCTCTTCATGCCGCCGTTGTGCTCAGGGTCCTTGAGGGCGACCCCGTTCTCACGCATGCACCGGATCCACTTGAGCTCCTGGTCCTTCTCCTCCTGCGTGGGCTCCTTGCCCGACCCCGGTCCGCCCATCCCGCAGGCCTTCATGGCCTCCTGCGCCTTCTGCGGGTCGGCGCCCCCGCCGAGCGTCATCCCGCGCGGGTCCTGGCCGGGCTCGGGGTCGGGCACGTCCATGCCGTGTTCGCGCAGGCACTGACGCATCTTCACGGCCCGGTCGGCGTCCGCGCCGGCTCCGCCGCCGGTCCCGCCACCGCCTCCGGAGGCGTCCTTCTTCCCCGCCGCGGAATCGTTCGCGCAGGCGGTGGCGAACAGGGTCAGCCCGGTGACGACCGCGGCCGTGCTCATGATCAGGGATCGCTTCATGGGCCCGAGCCTGCGGTGAAGGGGCCTTTCGCTTCCCTCTCGCACCCTGCTTACGACGGCGAAATGCGGATCTCCGGTAAAGAGGACGCCATGCGCGTACTGGTGGTGGAGGACGAGGAATTCCTCCGGGAGATGATCGCCGAGGGGCTGCGCCGCGACGCGCTCGCCGTCGACGAGGCGAGCGACGGCCTGGAGGCCCTGCGGCGCCTGCGCCTGGGCGAGTACGACGTCATGGTCCTGGACCGCGACCTGCCCGGCCTGCACGGCGACGAGGTCTGCCGGCAGGTGGTGCGCGAGCGCCTGCTGACCCGGGTCCTGATGCTGACCGCGTCCGGGACCGTACGGGACCGCGTGGAGGGCCTCGGGCTCGGCGCCGACGACTACCTCACCAAACCCTTCGCCTACGACGAGCTCCTCGCCCGCGTGCTGGCCCTCGGCCGGCGTGCCCGCCCCGCGCTGCCGCCCGTACTGGAGCGTGCCGGGATCGCCGTCGACACCGCCCGCCGCAGCGCCAGCCGCGACGGGCACCGGCTCGCGCTGTCCCGCAAGGAGTTCGCCGTCCTGGAGGCCCTGCTGCGCGCCGAGGGCGCCGTCGTCAGCAACGACGACCTGATCGAGCAGGTGTGGGAGCAGGACACCAGCTACTCCACCAACGCCGTCCGCGTCACCCTCAGCAAGCTCCGCGCCAAGCTGGGCGAGCCGCCGCTGATCGAGACCGTGCCGGGCGCGGGCTACCGGATCGCCGCGCCGTGACGGGCCGCCCGATGCCGCGCCGCGCGACGCCAGGTAGCCCGGCGGCCCGCCGCCCGGTCGGGGGAGTCCTGCGCACCGAGCGCGGCCGCCTCACCGCCCTCTACGGCACGCTGCTGCTCCTCGCGGGCGGCGGACTGGTGGCGCTCGTCTACGTCCTGGTCGGCCAGGGCCTCTACGCGAGCGTCAGCGGGGCCGTCCGCACGGTCAGCCCGGCCTACGTCCTCCCCTCGCCCGGTGTCACGCCCGGTGTCACCCCCGGCGTCACGCCCGGTGTCACGCCCTTCCTCCCGCCCGGTACCGCCTCGCCCGGCCCGCGGGCCGACACGGGCCGCAGCTGGGAACCGGCGCGGCGGCGGCCCCCGGGCGAGCCGCCCACCCCCGAGGAGCTCAAGGGCTACGCCTTCACCCAGAACCTCTCGGACGCCGTCACCGACGCCACCCGGCACCGGCTGCTCATGTACTCCCTCCTCGCCCTGGCCGTCTTCGCCGTGCTGTCGATCTGGCTCGCCTGGTGGATGGCCGGCCGGGTGCTGCGCCCCGTCGGGGTGATCACCGGGACCGCGCGCCGCCTGTCCGGGGAGAACCTCGACGAGCGGATCTCCCTCGACGCCCCGCCCGGGGAGCTCAAGGAGCTGGCCGACACCTTCGACGCGATGCTGGGCAGGATGGAGCACCTGGTCTCCGCCCAGCGGCGGTTCGCCGCCAACGCGGCGCACGAACTGCGCACCCCGCTGGCCGTGCAGCGGGCGGCCGCCGAGATCGGGCTGGCCGGGGACCCGTCGCCGGAGAAGGTCGCCCGGATCCGGGCGAAGCTGATCGGCGTCGCGGATTCCAGCGAGCACCTCATCGAGTCCCTGCTGCTGCTCGCCGTGTCGGAGCAGGGGCTGGAGGGGACCGGGCCGGTGGACCTGGCGGCGCTGGCGGCGGCCGAGCTGGCGGCCTGCCCGCGGCAGGGGCTGACCGTCGTACGGACGCTCGCGCCGCTGACCGTGACGGGCGACCGCGCGCTCCTCGGCCACCTCCTGCGCAACCTGTTGATCAATGCGGTACGTCACAACCGGGCCGGGGGCCGGATCGCCGTGGCGACCTCCGCGGAAGGGGAACTGACGGTGTCGAACACCGGCCCGGTGATCGACCCGGCGGACGTGCCCGGACTCCTGGAGCCCTTCCGGCGGCGCGCCGAACGGCAGCACACCGCAGGTGAGGGAGCCGGTTTGGGCCTCTCGATCGTGGCGTCGATCGCGCGGGCGCACGGGGCGGAGCTGGCGGCCGAGGCCAATCCGGACCCGGAAGGCGGTCTGACGGTCCGTGTTCTGTTCCCCGGGCCCGGCGGGACGCGCAGACAGCGGGCGCACCTCCTCCGAAGAGCGCCTGATGTACGGTCGGTTCAATGAGCAAGCACGCCCGAGCACGCTCCCGAGCGCCCCGTACGCCCCGCCGTGTGGCCCTGGCCGCGACCCTCGGCCTCGCGACCATCGCGGTCGGCTGGGTGTACGTCGCCCAGGACCCGGACAAGACCGCCGACGCGGCGCCGCAGGCGCGCACGGACGCCCGCCCGCAGGCGGCGGACCGCGCCGCCCGCGACGTCCGGCGGTCCCCCCTGCAGGGCCTGACCGGCATCAGCGAGCAGACCCGGGAACGGATCCCGGCCGATGCCCGCCAGCTCATCCTGGTCACCGGCAAGGCCGGCGACTCCTCGGAGTCCACCGCCGCGCTGTACACCCGCCCGAGCGCCGACGTCGACTGGGTGCGGGGCGAGAGCTGGCCGGCGCGCAACGGCGCCAAGGGCTGGTCGGTGGATCGCGAGTACGGGGACCTGACCTCCCCGATGGGCGTCTTCGCGCTCACCGACGCGGGCGGCCTGCTCCCGAAGCCGCCGGGCACCAAGCTCCCGTACGACAAGGACCGGGGCTTCGTCGCCTCGGGCCGCGGGGTGAACGGCGAGTCCCTGGCGGGTTCCTTCGACTACGTCGTCGCCATCGACTTCAACCGCAGGCCGGGCAAGTCCCCGCTGGACCCGGTCATGCCGGAGGGCGAGGAGAAGGGCGGCAACATCTGGCTCCACGTGGACCACGACGGCCCCTCGCAGGGCTGCGTCGGCATCCCGAAGGAGGCCATGAAGAAGGTCCTGGAGACCCTCGACCCGGCGGCGAAGCCGGTCATCGTGATGGGTCCGGAAGGCTTCTGACCTCGACCGGGGCCCGGTCCCCGTTCCCGCCCCCGGTCCCGTTCCCGCCTCCGCCCCCGGTCCCGCTGCCGGGCCGGGCCCGGAGCAGCAGTCCGATGTAGGCGAGGTCGAACACGCTGCACAGGATCCCCAGCCCGAGGATGAACGGGGAGTCCTCCAGCACCCCGAACAGCAGGGTCGGGGCCAGTGTCCCCAGCCACTTGGCGACGGCGATGGTGAGTGACTGCCCGCGCGGCCCCCGCCGGGCGGCGTACAGGGCGATGAACAGGCCGGACATCAGCAGGTTCTGCAGGAAGGCCGAGTACCGGGTCGCGTCGTGCGTCCCGAACTGCGCGAGGAACAGCCACTGCACGGCGAAGCCGGTACCGAACACCAGAACGGACCAGGCGGCGAAGAGCGGCCGGGTCACGAAGTCCGGCAGCTCGGCCCGGCCGAACCGCAGGTAGGTGTAGACGATGACCACGTCGGCCGCCGCCCACACCACGTTCACCACGCCCTGCGCGGAGACGCCGGCCGTGAACTCGTGGACGGCGTAGGTCGCCTCCCAGGCGAAGTTCAGCGCGAGCGCGGCGACGGGCATCGCGTACGTCCGGTCCCGCAGCCCGACCCGGATCGCCTCCACGTACACGACCGTCCAGGCGATCCCGCTGACCAGCGTGAGCATCAGATCCACCCGCCGCACCCTAGGGCGTCTCGTACGGGCCCGGAAGGGTTCCGACCGGAGCGCCGGGATCAGCCGCCCAGGTCCAGGACGCGGACCGGCTCGCCCTCCCACCGCTTGGCGAAGGTGGTGGCGATGATCGCTCCGTCGGGGCGCTCGGGCGTGGGCTGGGCCGCGTACTGGGTGTGCGCCGCGGCCCAGGTCTCCCGGCGCGCCAGGGCCAGTGCGGCGGGCAGGTCCAGGTCGAGGATGGTGATGCCCGGCAGGGCGGCGAGGTGTTCCGCCGTGCCGGGCCTGGCGCGGTCCGCTTCGACCAGTGCGCAGGACGGCGCGTAGAGGTACCAGCCGGCCTCGGCGTGCGCGCGGTGGATGAGCCGGGAGGCGAGGACGTTGCCCTGTCCGGCTGCCAGCATCGCCGTCTCGTCCAGCACGATGTGCGTGTCCGTCACCGGCCCCTCGCCTCTGCCAGGCGCCGGTCCAACTCGCTGTCAAGGTCCTGCTGTTCGGACGGGGTCGGGGCGTATCCGTTCCAGTCCTGCAGTGCGGCGCGGGCGCGCTCGGCGCGGTCGGCCCGCTCGGCCGGAGTGAGCAGCGTCTCCGCGAGCCGGGCCAGGTAGGCGCGCAGCGACAGCCCCTCGGCGGCGGCTATGGCGGCGAGTCTGTCCTTGGCTTCCTCGGGGATGCGGATGTTGGCGTCGGCCATGAGCGTGCTCCTTCCCATACCCCCAAGCGTACGGGTACGTACCCGTACCCGCAATGTCCGGGCCTCCGGGATCGGGTCCTCCCTCTTGTCTGACGGGGCGTCAGCTACGACGATGGCCCGGCACCGATATGACGAATCGGCAGACGAAGGCGAGGCGGGCCCGCCATGGCGCGCGTGTTTCCGGAAGGTCGGCTGGTCTACGGGATGCAGCTCCCGATCCAGTCGCAGAGCACCATCTACGCCGAGCCCTGGGAGGCGTCGGCCACCGCCGCGGATCTCGCCGAGATCGCGCGGGCCGCCGACCGGTCCGGCTTCGGGTACGTGGCCACCTGCGACCACGTGGCCATCCCGCGGCGGCTCGCCGGCCCCATGAGCACCATCTGGTACGACCCGGTGGCCACCCTGTCCTTCCTCGCCGGCATCACCGAGCGGGTGCGGCTGCTGAGCCATGTGGCGATCCTCGGCCTGCGCCACCCGCTGATCAGCGCCAAGCAGTACGCCACGCTCGACCACCTCTCCGGCGGCCGGCTGATCCTCGGCGTCGGCGCGGGGCACGTGCAGGAGGAGTTCGAGATCCTCGGCGTGGACTTCGCCCGCCGCGGGGCCGTCCTCGACGAGACCCTGGACGCGCTGCGGGTGGCGCTGGGGCCCGAGGAGTACCCGGAGTTCGAGGGCGAGCGGTTCTCCTTCAAGGACCTCGGCCAGCTGCCCCGGCCCGCGCAGGAGCGGATCCCCGTCTGGGTCGGCGGATCCTCGCCCGCCGCCGTCCGCCGCGCCGCCGTCCGCGGGGACGGCTGGCTCCCGCAAGGGGACCCGCGCGACAAGCTTCCGGCGCAGATCGCCCGCATCGGGGAGCTGCGGGCCGAGGCCGGGGTCGCCGGCCCCTGCGAGATCGGCGCGATCACCGAGGCGCTGTACGTGGGCGAGCCCGGCTGGGACACCGGCCGCCGGACCCTGGCCGGCAAGGCGGAGGCGCTCGCGGAGTCCCTGCGGGAGTACAAGGCGCTCGGCGTGGACCAGATCCAGGTCCGCTTCCGCAGCCGCGACCGCGCCGAACTGACGGACCAGATCACCGCTTTCGGGGCCGAGGTCGGCCCCCTCCTCAACGACTAGGCCGAGACGATCAGGGAGCAGGACCATGGGCAAGCTGGACGGGCGCGTCGTCATCATCACCGGCGCGGCACGCGGCCAGGGCGAGCAGGAGGCCCGGCTGTTCGCCGCCGAGGGCGCCAGGGTGCTCCTCGGTGACGTGCTGGACGAGCAGGGCGCGGCGGTGGCCGAGGACATCGGCGAGGACCGGGCCCGGTACGTACGGATGGACGTGAGCCGCGAGGAGGACTGGGCGGCCGCGGTCGCCACGGCGAAGGAGGCCTTCGGCCGGATCGACGGCCTGGTCAACAACGCGGGCATCCTGCGCTTCAACGAGCTGACCGCGACCCCGCTGGAGGAGTTCCAGCAGGTGGTGCAGGTCAACCAGGTCGGCGCCTTCCTCGGCATCAAGACCGTGGCCCCCGAGATCGAGGCGGCCGGCGGCGGCACCATCGTCAACACCTCCTCGTACACCGGCCTGACGGGCATGGCGTACGTCGGCACGTACGCCGCCACCAAGGCGGCCATCCTCGGCCTCACCCGGGTGGCGGCGCTGGAGCTGGCGGCCAAGGGGATCCGGGTCAACGCGATGTGCCCCGGCGCCGTGGACACCCCGATGGCCAATCCGGGGCTGCTGGACCCGGCGAACATGACCGACGAGGCCAGGGACGCCATGGCGGAGCTCTACAAGCGGGTGGTCCCGATGGGGCGGGTGGGGCAGCCGGAGGAGATCGCCAAGCTGGCGCTCTTCCTGACCGGCGAGGACTCCTCGTACATCACCGGCCAGCCGTTCGTCATCGACGGCGGCTGGATGGCGGGCGTCAGCATCCTGTAGCGGTCCGCCGGTCTATCTGATGGAGCGTCAGGTATTGACGCTCCCGCCTCCGCGATGGAACAGTCGAGACATCGAATCTGACGCAACGTCAGAAACCAAAGGACGGTGAACCCCTTGGAATTCGGGCTCTTTGTGCAGGGATACGTGCCTGAGGCGCGGTCCAAGGTCGACCCCGAGGCAGAGCACAAGGCGCTGATCGAGGAGACCGAGTACGTCATCCAGGCCGACAAGTCCGGCTTCAAGTACGCCTGGGCCTCCGAGCACCACTTCCTGGAGGAGTACTCCCACCTGTCGGCGAACGAGGTGTTCCTCGGGTACCTCGCCCACGCCACCGAGCGCATCCACCTCGGCTCCGGCATCTTCAACCCGCTCGCCCCGGTGAACCACCCGGTCAAGGTGGCCGAGAAGGTCACCATGCTCGACCACCTCTCCAAGGGCCGCTTCGAGTTCGGCACCGGCCGCGGTGCGGGCAGCCACGAGATCCTCGGCTTCCTGCCCGGCATCGAGGACATGAACGGCACCAAGGAGATCTGGGAGGAGACCATCGCGGAATTCCCCAAGATGTTCCTCCAGGAGGAGTACGAGGGGTTCCAGGGCAAGCACTGGTCGCTGCCGCCGCGGAAGATCTTCCCCAAGCCGTACGGGAAGGCGCACCCGGCCATGTGGTACGCCGCCGGGTCCCCGTCCTCGTACGCGATGGCGGCGAAGAAGGGCCTGGGCGTCCTCGGCTTCAGCGTCCAGAAGGTCTCGGACATGGAGTGGGTCCTCGACCAGTACAAGACGGCCATCCGGGAGGCGAAGGCGATCGGCGCGTTCGTCAACGACAACGTGATGGTCACGTCCACCGCGATCTGCGCGGAGACGCACGACAAGGCGGTGGAGATCGCGGTCAACGCGAACATGAACCGCTTCCAGTCGCTGGTCTTCCGCTACCACGACACCTTCCCGCGGCCGGAGGCGATCCCGCAGTGGCCGGAGACCCTGCCGGAGTACAACGCGGAGATCATCGAGCTCCTGATCGCGGAGGAACTCCTGATCTGCGGTGACCCGTCGGAGGTCCGCGCCCAGTGCAAGCGCTGGGAGCAGGCGGGCGCGGACCAGCTCTCCTTCGGTCTGCCGACCGGGGTCTCGTACGAGGACACCATGACCACGATCAAGCTCATCGGCGAGCACGTCATCCCGGAGATGGACACGGACCCGGTGCACCGCACGACGCGCTTCCGTCAGGCCGTCTGAGCAGGCGGGGAACGGGGACGGCGTCTTCCCGGACCGCCGTCCCGCACCAGCCCCGGCCGGGCGGCCTCCGGCCGGGGCCACATCCGGCCTCGCCGGCGGTGCTGGAATTCCCAGCCCCGCCGGCGTTCGAGGTGCGGGGTGTGGGGCGCAGCCCCACGAGACGGGCCGCAACGCGAACACCGGCAGAAGGGACGTCATGCTCGACCACCTGATCAAGGGCGCGACCGTAGTGGACGGCACCGGCGCCCCCGCCCGCGTCGCAGACGTGGGGATACGCGACGGCCGCATCGCGGCGATGGCCGCGCCCGGCACCGTCACCGAAGAAGCCCGTACCAGCGAGGACGCCACCGGCCTGGTCCTCACCCCCGGCTTCGTCGACCCCCACACGCACTACGACGCCCAGCTCTTCTGGGACCCGTACGCCACGCCCTCCATGAACCACGGCGTGACCACCGTCGCCGGCGGCAACTGCGGCTTCACCCTGGCGCCGCTCAACCCGGCCCGCCCGGACGACGCCGACTACACGCGCCGCATGATGAGCAAGGTCGAGGGCATGGCCCTCAAGGCCCTGGAGGAGGGCGTCGACTGGACCTGGTCCACCTTCGGCGAGTACCTCGACGCCCTGGAGGGCCGGATCGCCGTCAACGCCGGGTTCATGGTCGGCCACTGCGCCCTGCGCCGCCACGTCATGGGCGAGGACGCCGTCGGCGGGCAGCCCACCCCCGAGCAGATGCAGCAGATGCTCGACCTGTTCCACGACGCCATGAACGCCGGCGCCTGGGGCCTGTCCACCACCCAGTCCTCCACCCACTCCGACGGCTCCGGCGCCCCCGTCGCCTCCCGGCACGCCAAGCCCGCCGAACTCCTCGCCCTCTCCAAGGCCGTCGCCGAACACGAGGGCACCCAGCTCGAAGCGATAGTCGCGGGCTGCCTGGACCAGTTCGCCGACGAGGAGATCGACCTCTTCGTCGACATGAGCGCCGCCGCCGGACGCCCGCTGAACTGGAACGTCCTCACCATCGACGCCTCCGTCCCGGAACGCGTGCCGCGCCAGCTGATCCCCAGCGAGCGCGCGCGCAAGGCCGGCGGCCGGATCGTCGCGCTGACGATGCCGATCCTCACCCCCATGAACATGTCCCTCGGGACCTTCTGCGCGCTGAACCTCATCCCCGGCTGGGGCGAGATCCTCGGGCTGCCCGTCCCCGAGCGGATCGAGAAGCTCCGTGACGCCGCCGTACGCGCCGAGATGCTGCGCCGCGCCGACAGCAAGGAGGCCGGGGTCTTCCGGCGCCTCGCCGACTTCGGCCGGTACGTCATCGGCGACACGTACAGCAAGGAGAACGAGGGCCTCTCCGGCCGCGTCGTGAACGACATCGCCGCCGAGCGCGGCCAGGACCCGTTCCAGTGCCTGGTGGAGATCTGCGCCAACGACGACCTGCGCACGGTGCTCTGGCCGATGCCCACCGACAACGACCCGGCGAGCTGGGCCCTGCGCGCCGAGACCTGGCAGCACGAGGACGTCATGCTGGGCGGCTCCGACGCCGGCGCGCACCTGGACCGCATGTGCGGGGCCCCCTACACGACCCGCTTCCTCGGCGACTGCCTGCGCGGCCGCAAGCTGGTCCCGCTGGAGCAGGCGGTACGGATGCTCACCGACGACCCGGCGCGGCTGTTCGGGCTGCGCGAGCGCGGCCGGATCGCCGAGGGCTACCACGCGGACCTGGTCCTCTTCGACCCGGAACGCATCGAGGCCGGCCCCGCGACGCTCGTCCACGACCTGCCCGGGGACAGCCCGCGGCTGGACGCGCGGGCCATCGGCATCGTCTCCGTACGGGTCAACGGCGTGGAGACCATCCGCGACGACGAGGTCACGGGGGCGGTCCCCGGGACCGTGCTCCGCTCGGGCCGCGACACGAGGACGGTGAGCACGCGATGACCGGCGCGCAGCCGCAGCCGCAGAGGCTCTACATCGGCGGCGAGTGGGTGGAGCCCGCCGGCGGCCACTACGAGGTGGTCAACCCGGCGGACGAGTCGGTGGTCGGGCTCGCCCCCGAGGCCTCGCGCCCCCAGGTCGAGGACGCGGCCCGCGCCGCGGCCGAGGCCTTCGAGAGCTGGTCCCGTACGAAGCCCGAGGAGCGGGCGGCGATCCTCGACCGGGCCGCGGACATCATGCAGCGCGAGTTCGACCCGTGGACGGCGCTGGCCCAGGCGGAGACGGGCGCGCCCACCGGGATCGCGCGCGGCATGCAGGTCGGCGTCGGGGTCGCCCGCTTCCGCCGGTACGCGCGCGGGGCCCTCGAACCCGTCGAGAAGGGCCTCCCGCCGCAGGTCACGGAGGCCGGCCCGATGGGGAAGGCGGGCATCCTCGGCGCGCTGGAGGTGCGCCAGCCGGTCGGCGTGGTCACCTGCATCACCTCGTACAACAACCCGTGGGCGAACCCGGCGGGCAAGGTGGCCCCGGCCCTGGCCATGGGGAACACGGTGGTGGTCAAGCCGGCCCCGCAGGACCCGCTGTCGGTGTTCAGGATGGCGGACGCCCTGCACGAGGCCGGGGTGCCGGCGGGCGTGGTGAACGTGGTGAACGGCCAGTCGGTGGAGGTCGGCGAGGCCGCCGTGGACTCCCCGTACGTGGACATGGTGTCCTTCACCGGTTCCACGGGCGTCGGACAGCGCATCGCGGAGGTCTGCGGCCGGACGATGAAGCGGCAGCTGATGGAGCTGGGCGGCAAGGGCGCGGCGATCGTCTTCGGGGACGCCGACCTGGACGCGGCGGTGATGGGCATCGGCACCACCTTCTCCTTCTACTCCGGGCAGATCTGCACGGCCCCGACCCGGGTGATCGCCCACCGGTCGGTCTACGACCAGCTGATCGAGAAGCTCACCGGCTACCTGGCCTTCATGAAGGTCGGCGCCCCGGCGGCGGCCGGCACGGTGGTGGGCCCGGTGATCTCGGCGGCGCACCGGGACCGCGTGGAGTCGTACGTCGAGCTGGGGAAGAAGGAGGGCGCGCGGATCGCGTACGGCGGCGAGCGCCCGGTGGTGGGGGAGGACGGCAAGGGCTTCTACGTGGCCCCGACCCTCCTCGTCGACTGCACGAACGACATGCGGGTGGTCCGCGAGGAGATCTTCGGGCCGGTGGTCGTGGTCGTCCCCTTCGACGGCGACGAGGACGAGGCGGTCCGGCTGGCCAACGACAGCGACTTCGGCCTGCTGAGCTACGTGTGGTCGGGGGACTCGGCGCGCGCGTTCCGCGTGGCGCGGCGGCTGCGGGCGGGCGGGGTCGGCGTGAACACCATCGGCCGCAACATGGAGGCGCCGTTCGGCGGTTTCAAGCGCAGCGGGGTGGGGCGCGACGTGGGCTCGTACGCGCTGCACGCGTACAGCGAGATCCAGTCGATCGTCTGGACCGGCTGACGGTACGACGGGGCCGGGCACCGGCCGGTGCGCTCTTGGTCGTCCCGGTTGAGCCCGCGGTGCCTGCCAGCCCGGGTCAGGGCGCGTCCAACGTGAATGCGGCCTCGCCGCGGACCCGTCCGTTGACCTGGAGCTGCACCAGGTGCTCGCCGGAGTGGTAGCGGCGGGTGGTGATCGGCTTGAAGGAGTGCCGCTTGGTGCCGCTGAGGGTTTCGCCGGGGGCCAGGGCGCGGGTGAGGAGTTTGAAGACCTTGGGGGTGCGGGTGCCGTTCGCCTTCGTGTGGTGCACGACGTAGTCGACGACGAGCTCGGCCGGGAGGGTGCCGGTGTTGGTGACCGCGTAGTCGAAGACGAGGTACGCGCCGACGGCGACCCGCGGGGTGGAGAGCACCGGCCCGCGCACGGTGACCGGCACGTCCGGGGAGTGCCCGAGCAGGGTCAGCGCCTCGGGCCGGCCGGCCTTGATCAGGGTGCGCAGTCCGTGGCGTACGACGCGGTCCGTCGTCCCGGTGGGTCCGGTCAGCCAGCGGCCGGCGGTCTCGACGGCGAGCGCGGGGTGGTCCCGGCTGATGTCGTTGAGGTGGTTGGAGACGGAGCGGCGGACGTACTCGGACTCGTCGCGGTAGAGGGCGTCCAGCACCGGCAGGGCCGGGCGCGGGTCGGCGACGAAGGCGGGCAGCTGCGGGGCCCACGGCAGCCGGGGCCGGGTGCCCTCGCTGGCGAGGCGCCGTACGTGCGGGTCGGGGTCGTCCGTCCACGTCCGTACGACGGCCAGGGCGCGGGCCGCGTCGGCGCGCAGGAAGGGCCGTACGGCGGATTCGGCGGTCAGCCGGGAGGTGAGGTCGTGCAGCAGCGCCAGCCCGGGCTCGAACACCTCCAGCCCGCGGACGGCGACGGCCTCGTTGACGGGGAAGGTCATCCAGCCCTCGAAGCCCGGGTCGGCGAGGGCGGTGCGGACGACGGCCTCGAAGCCGGGCCAGTCGTCGGGGAGGTCGGCGAGCACGGCGTCGCGGACGGCGCCGACGCGGCCGCTGTACGTCAGCCCGTCGAGGGCGTCGGCGCGGGCGCGCAGGGCGGGCGCGGCCCGGCCGCCTGCCCTGGCGAGCAGCCGGGCCAGGGTGTTGACGGTTTCCGCGCTGAGGAGCTCATCGGCCGTGGGCATGGGGACAGTCTCGCTGATGCGGGCCCGGTCCGGGGGCGGTTGGCTGCGCCGCTCGGGCCGTCTCGGGTGGGGCCGGTTGTGCCGGGGTCGGGCGCCGGTTGGCTGCGCCGCTCGGACCGTCTCGGGTGGGGCCGGTTGTGCCGGGGGCGGGCGCGCGCCGGGGCGTCTCCTCGGGCGCCGAACGTGGCGAGGGGTCGGAGCCTTCGGCGGTAGTGCGTTCGGCGCCCTGCGGGGATCACCCCGGCACACACCCGACCCCGTCCCAACCGGCAGGCTGGTCGGCGCCGAGGGGATCGGGCTGGGCGGGCGCCGTCGTTCAGTCCACGTAGTAGTCGGTGAGGACGCAGCCCTTCACCAGGGCCGGTTCCTTCCGGAAGCCGCTCGGCGGGTTGAAGTCCGCGTGGCAGTTCAGCATCAGCAGCCCGGCCTGCGGGGTCAGCAGGGCGCTCATGGCGTCCGAGCTCTCGGAACCCATGGCGAAGTCCTGCCCGATGACGATGCCGCTGTTGCGGTTTCCGCCCTCCTGCGCGGCGACCTCGGCCTTGAAGGCGGTCTGGAAGGCCTTCGCGTCCTTGATCATGTAGATGCTGGTGCGGCCTCTGCTGCCGCAGGTACCGCGCTCGGTGACGGTGCCGGACTGGAGGAACTTCTCGTCCGGGCCCGAGCTCGATACGCTGCCCGCGGGGACGGCCTTGATCGGGTCGCACGGGGTGAATCCGTTGACGAAGCGGGCGGCCGCGGCCATGGTCGCCGCCTTGGGGAGCTTCTGGAACGCCGTCCCGTCCTTGGGGGCGCTGCCGTTGACGCCGCCGTTCTTCGTCGGGTTGTCCAGCGTGCCCTCGTTGGGACCGCCGTCGCCGGTGCCGTTGGCGGCGCCGTTCGCGTCCGCCGCGACGGAATCCCCGCCGACGCCGCCGAGCGGCGGGTTGTCGCCGCCTCCGCAGCCGGTGAGGGAGAGCAGGGCCGCGGTGGCCGAAACGGTGATGATCAGTGGCTTGAAACGCATGTTTCCTGTGTCCCCCGGTAAATGACCTTGAATGGCGGCGACTCTAGGGCGGTGATCATGTCCGCGGCAAACCAGGGGAGAAAAACTCGCGCGGGAAAGTTTGAAAACGCCTAAAACGGACATGGCTGCGGTTTCCGCATCCTGAAAGCTTCTCCTGGGAGCCTGCTGAACCATGGTCGGAGGTCGAGGTGAACCTTCTATTAAGAGCGCGTTAACCGCGTCGGCCTCGGGTTTCCAAGGCGTTCGGGGTGCGCGGATTCCGGACTTCGATCGTCCAGATATGGAAAACGCACCATCTAACGTCCTGACCCATGACTCAGCTGGACGTTCGGCCTCAGGCCGGAGACACGGTAAGCGGCGTCGCCGAGGGCGACGTTCGCGGCAAGGGCCTCGGCAAGGGCTCCGTCGGCCTCGTGGGAAGCGCCGTCATCGGCATCTCCACCGTCGCCCCCGTCTACTGCCTGACCTCGACCCTCGGCTCCACCGCCGGGGAGGTCGGCATGCAGATGCCGGCCATCTTCCTCGCCGGCTTCCTCCCGATGCTGCTGGTCGCCTTCGCGTACCGCGAGCTCAACAAGGCCATGCCGGACTGCGGCACCTCCTTCACCTGGACCGTCAAGGCCTTCGGCCCGCGGATCGGCTGGATGTGCGGCTGGGGCCTGGTGATCGCCACGATCATCGTCCTCTCCAACCTCGCGGGCGTCGCCACCTCGTACTTCTGGCTGCTGGCCGGTGAGATCACCGGCAACGAATCGGTCGCGGCCCTGGACGACAACAAGCTCGTCCACATCGCCACCTGTCTGACGCTGATCGCCGTCGCGACCGCCATCAGCTACCGCGGCATGACCGCCACCAAGGGCGTCCAGTACGCCCTGGTCGGCCTCCAGCTCGTCGTGCTCGCCATCTTCGTCGCGATGGCCTTCCAGAAGGCCTCCGCCGGCACCTTCGACACCGGCCTGGACTTCTCCTGGTCCTGGATGAACCCCTTCGCGGTCGAGTCCATGGCGGCCTTCACCGCCGGACTCTCGCTCTCGATCTTCATGTACTGGGGCTGGGACGCGTGCCTGGCCACCAACGAGGAGACCACCGGCTCCACGAAGACCCCCGGCCGCGCCTCGCTCATCGCCATGGTCGTCCTGGTCGGCTCCTACCTCGCCACCGGCGTCGCCGCGCAGATGGCCGTCGGCGCGGGCGGCGAAGGCCTGGGCCTCGCCAACGAGGAGACCTCCGGCAACGTCTTCGCGGCCCTCGCCGGCCCCGTCATGGGCCCCGTGCTCGGCATCCTGCTCTTCGTGGCCGTCCTCGCCTCCGCCGCGGCGTCCCTGCAGACCACCTTCATCCCGGTGGCCCGCACGGTCCTCGCCATGTCGACGTACGAGGCGCTGCCGCCCTCCTACGCCAAGGTCCACCCGAAGTTCAAGACCCCGGGCCGCGCCACCGTCATGGCGGGCGTCGCCACCGGAGCCTTCTACACGGTGATGACCCTGGTCAGCGAGAACGTCCTGACCGACACGATCTTCGCGCTCGGCCTGATGATCTGCTTCTACTACTCGCTGACGGCCTTCGCCTGCGCCTGGTACTTCCGCGCCGAGCTGCGCCGCTCCACCCGCGACCTGCTCTTCAAGGGCGTCTTCCCGGTCCTCGGCGGGCTGCTGCTGGCCGCGGTCTTCTTCAAGACCCTCTACGACGCCTGGGACCCGGCCTACGGCTCCGGCTCCACCATCCCCGGCCTCGGCGTCGGCAACGTCTTCGTCATCGGCGTCGGCCTGCTGGCCCTCGGCCTGGTCATCATGTTCGTCACCGAGCGCCGCAGCCCCGCCTTCTTCCGCGGCCAGGTCCTGACGAAGTCCACCCCGGCCCTGGTGGTCGAGGACTGACCACCCCCGCGCCCCCCGCGCACACCCGCTGAGTCATCCCCGCGGCCCCGGATCGATCCCCCCCGATCCGGGGCCGCCGGCGTTCCGGGCACCGCTCGGTCACCCGAGGACGTACTGCTCGTCCCCGAACTCGGCCACGATCTTCAGCTTGCCGCCGAGGGCGCGGACATAGGCGGCCAGGGTCTCGACCTCGCTACGCTCCAGCTCGCCGTTCTCGATCCGGGAGACCCGTGTCTGGGTGACTCCCATGGCCTCCGCCACCTGGACCTGCGTCGTGTGCTGCCGCTTGCGTACCTCTGCCAGGCGGTGCGCGCGGACGACAGCGATCATCTCGGCTGCGCCGCGGTCGATCTCCGCCCGCTCGGATGGGGTCGTCCCAGCGGGCGGCCCGCACCGGGCGGTCGGGCGTCTGGCTCATGGGGTGTATCTGCGAGGTGGTGGATGTGCTGGAGTCACTCCTCGTAGGGGTCGGGCGGTGACCCGGGGTGTGGGGGAGTCGTTGGGCCGGGCATGAACGCCATGAAGCGCACCCTCGCCGCCCTGGTCGTCACCGGTGGCGCCGCCCTCGCACTCACCCCCGTCGCCGCGCACGCCGACGAGCCCGCCGGTCAGGCGCCCCCGGTCGTCGGCCGGGTCGTCGACATCGTCGACCACCCGGCCCAGACCGTCCAGGACGCGAAGACGGCGGTCGCGGTGACCACCTCCGCCGCCGGCACCGCCGCGGGGGCCACCGACTCCTCCCTCAAGGCACCCCTGCACACCCTCCCCAAGACCCCGTCGGTCAAGTGACCCCGCCCCGGCCGGTACGGGTGACCAGGACCAGCGGGATCTCGCGGGCCGTCGCCTCGCCGTAGGCCGCGTACGAGGGCATCGCGGCGACCACCACCGGCCACAGCCGCTCCGCCTCGGCCGGGGTGGAGCGGCGGGCCGCCGCCGGGAAGGCCTCCGCGCCGACCTGGCCGGTGACGGCCGGGTCGGCGGCCAGGTTCAGGTACCAGGCCGGGTGCCGGTCCGCGCCCGCGTTGGAGGCCGTCAGGACGTACGCCGCCCCGTGCCGGACGTAGGCGAGCGCGGTGCGGCGGAGCAGCCCCGACCGCCGGCCCCGCGTGGTCAGCAGCAGGTCCGAGATCCCCGGGCGGGGCTGCCCGGCGGTCTCCTCGAAGCGGCGGATGTGCGCGGCGACCCAGGCGTTCGGGCTGTCGGTCGCCGTCGCCGTCGCGGGCCCGGTGGGCGGTGCGGCGGTCATGCCGGGGCCACCCCCGTGTGCGTCCGGTGCAGCGACGGCGACCCGGCCTCGTCCACCACGGCCCGGGCGAAGTCCGCGTGGCTGATCCGGCTCGCGGCGTCCGCCGGAGCCAAGCCGTACCCGCCGGCCGCCGCGCCACCGCCCTCCGCGAAGTCCCCGGCCGGGCTCAGCACCGCCCAGTCCAGCCCCGCCGGAGCCTGCGCCCGCAGCGCGTCGGTCCCGGCCGCGTGGCCGGCGTAGAACTCCCGCCACTCCTGCGGATAGCCCGGCGTGTCCATCAGCGGCGCCCCCGACGCCCTGGGCAGTACGGAGGCCAGCCCGACCGCCACCAGCCGCCGTACCCCGGCTCGCGGGAGCCCCGCCGCCAGCGCCCGGCCGACGGCGGGGAAGAACGCCCCGGGAGCCGCCTGCGCGTCGTACACCGCGACCACCACCGCCGCGTCGTGCCCGGCCACCAGCCGCGCCACGTCCGCCGCCGAGGTCACGTCACCGTCGGTCCGGCCCGCCTCCGTGACCTCGTACCCGCGCGCCCGGGCCTCGGCGGTGACCGCCCGTCCGACGCGCCCGCCGGCCCCAACGCCGCGTCGAGTACGCCCTCGCCCCGGTCGGCCGCGGCCTCCTGGGCCCGCTCGACGCGGCGTGCGAGTGGACCCGGGAGCACTGGGACGAGGTCATCGACGCCCAGGAGGCCGCCCTGGCCGCAGAGGCCGTCCCGGCCGCCCCGGCCGCTCAGCCCCAGGTGCGGGAGCAGAGCACCAGCCGGTAGCCGTCGGGGTCTTCGATGGTGACCCCCCACTCGTCCCAGTACGGGTTGTGGGCGGCCACCCGCGTCCCGCCGTGCTCGACGAGCCGCTGCACCAGGGCCTCGTCGGGCGTCTCGCCGAGGTAGAGGACGAAGAGGTCGTCGACGGTGGGCACGGGCAGGATCGGGTTCGAGGCGTCACGGGTCAGCTCGAAGTGCCAGCCGCCGCCGGCCGGTCCGACCATCAGCAGGTCGTGCTCCCCGGGCGCGCTCCCGGTGGTGCGCCACTGCACCTCCAGGCCGAGCCCGTCGACGTAGAAGCGTTCGGCGGCCTTCAGGTCGAGGGAGGGCCGGGCGACGCGGACATGCGTACGTGAATCGATCATGTGCGGCAGCGTACGAAACCCGGGCAGGACGCCGGAAGTTCAGCCACGCCGAAGCTTTGGCCAGTAATTGACCCGAGTCCGCCGTGTCCGAATTCCACTTGTGGCCCGGCACCCGCTTCCCGCCTGCGCGGTACGGTCCCGGCGTCGATTCCCCTGGATCCGAGCAGGGGGCGAGTATCAGCCACATGGCATCTGACCTGCGAAAATGATGACGCGGGGATGCGATCTTGCGGCCTAAGATCGGCCCCCACTCACATGGGGGAAACACATCATGAACAAGAACCTCTTCCGCGCGTCCGCGGTCGCCGCTGCCGCCGTCGCCTTCTCGGGCGTCATCTCCGTCTCGCAGTCCGCCAGCGCGGCGCAGACCTGCTCGTCCGCCACCGCCAACGGCTGGGTCAACTCGATGCCCGGCGTCATCCCCGAGGCGCAGCTGCACGCGCCGACCTGCGTCGAGGCGCTCCCGGACAACAAGGTCCGCGGGAAGGTGACCGTCAACTGGGCCTTCATCAATGACGGTCAGTCCGACATGACCAGCAAGCGCTACACCTCGTTCAAGGTGACGACGCGGCTGGAGAGCCGTGTGCCGGGCGGCACCGACGCCGCGGTCACCACCAAGACCTGTGACCTCACGGCCAACATCAACTCGGTGACGGAGGGCAAGTTCACCTGTCTGACCCCGTCGGCCACCCTGGACCCGAACAAGCAGTGGTCCGGCGACGCGACGGTCGTCTTCGACATCGAGGGCGACAACAAGGGCCCCGTCACCTGGCAGCTGGCCGGCTCGCCGCTGATGAGCTGAGCGCGTCACCCGTTCCACCCGGCCGAGCGGGTGGAACCGTCGGGCCGCGGACGGTCGGACGGGGGAGGGTGGGCAAACCCTCCCCCCTCCACGGGCGGCCTGACCCCGGCGCCTCTCCGCCGCTAGCCCGCCGTGATCCCGTCGAGGAAGGCGTCCCAGCTCGCGGGCGTCACGGCGAGCTCGGGGCCGGCCGTCACCTTGGAGTCCCGGATGTGGACCGCGTCCGTGCAGGCGGCGACCTCGACGCAGTCGTCGCCGTCACCGCTGCTGTAACTGCTCTTGAACCATCGCAGCTGAGAGCTGTTCACAGGGATCCTCGCATTCGCATCAATAGGGCCCTGCTGTCCGCAGGATTGAGGGCCTGGATGCGAAGTTTGGCATACCGCAGGTGGAGGAGGCTCAGGTCTTTCGGGTCATTCAGGACGCGGCCCGACTGCTGTCCCTCGCTGTAACCCACCCATTCGTGGTCCTGGGTTTCCAGGAGACGGAAGGGGCCTCCGAGGCCCGCGTGGTCCGGGCTGACCAGCGGCATGATCTGCAGGTCCACGTTGGGCAGGCGGCTGCACTCCAGCAGGTGGTCGATCAGCTGGCGGGTCACCTCAGGTCCGCCGGTCTGCCGCAGGATCACCGCCTCGTCGATGATGAAACTGAAGACCGTGTACGGAGTGCGGGACAGCAGTTGCTGTCGCTCCAGCCGGGCCGCGATGCGAGCCTCAACCTCCTCAAAGGTGGGCGGCGGCAGGACGTCGTCCACAAGGGCACGGGCGTAGGCCTCAGGCTGAAGCAGACCCGGAACGGACCGGCACTCGTACGTATTGAGGATGACGGCCCCCTCCTCCAGTTCCGCCCACCGGCGGAACCACGACGCCAGGCCCCGCCGCCGGGACAGCCGCTTCGCCGCGATGTCGATGACGCCGAAGGTGTCCAGGGCGGCCTCGGTCTTGCTGATGAACTTCCGGGACGGATGCCGGCGGCCCTGCTCGACCGAGCCGACGTACTGGACCGAGTAGCCGATCCTCACGGCCAGTTGTTCCTGCGTCACGCCGGCCCGTTTGCGGGAGGCCTTCACCGTCTCGCCGAAGCTGCGCAGGTCGTCGTCCGGTTCGACCTCGCCGTCACCGCTGTCGTCGGCACTCACCATGGCGGTCACCTCCCCGACGTGAAGACTCACGCACGGTGACCACCACTGTCCAGAGGGTGGACTCGTACAGTTGGTTTGTACGAGTCCGGGTGGTGTTGAACAGCCCAGGTCAGGCGGGACGTTGGCGCCATGACCACACCCCCTGGCTCCGCCCAGGCCCTCGTACGCGTGTTCACTCAGCGTTTCAGTTCCACCCGGCGCGGGGCCCGCCTCGCCCGCCAGCTGGCCCTCGTCGAGCTGCACGACTGGGGTTTTCCCGAATCCACCGGGCTGTCCGCCGACGCCGGGCTCCTCGTGGCCGAGCTCGCCGCCAACGCCGTCACCCACGGCCGCGTTCCCGGGCGGGACTTCGAGCTCAAGCTCACGCTGCTGGAGAACGCCCTGCGCGTCGAGGTGTCCGACGCCCGGCGCGACCGCCGCCCCACCCCGTTGCCGCACGCCTACCAGGCCGAATCGGGCTACGGCCTCCGTATCGTCGAGGCCGTCGCCGCCGGCTGGGGCGTCACGGACCGGCTGATCGGCAAGACGGTCTGGGCCGAGCTGGCCCGCCGGGCGTGCCATCGGACGTAGGCGCGGGTCAGGGCCGCCAGCGCGGCGCGTCGTCGTCCGGGGTGTCCGGGCTGGCGAAGTGGAACCGTACGCCGAGGTGGGTGGCCAGGGCGCCGCCCGCGTGCGTCGCGGCGGCTGCCGAGGGGTGGAGCGAGCCCTCGGCGGCGCCGTCCAGGGCGCGTACGGCCGTGCCCCAGTAGATCGTGGCCAGGCACTTCTCCCCGGCGGGCTCGTCCGTGATCGCCAGTAGGTTCACGAACCAGTCGTGGACGGTGTCGCCGTCCCAGACGGCCTCGATCGCCACCACGCGGCCGCTGATGCCGTGCGCGAGGGCGGAGAGCGACTCCAGGTCGAGGGGCGAGTCGGGCGTACGGGCCACCCGGTCGCCGAAGTGCAGGTAGCGCAGATGGACGATCTTCTGCGCCTCCCGCAGGCCGACGCCGTGGGCGCGGCCGGCCTCCCATACGAGCCGGGTCGCCTGGAGGCTCCTGTCCTGGAGGACGTACCCGTCGGCCTGCGTCCGGATCCCGGCCGGGAGGGCCTGCCACTGGCTTTCGGCGTCGGTTGCCCGGTTCGTCATGGCGTCATGGTCGGCGGGGTGAGCGGCGGCCGTCGAGGGGATTTCGGCGGGCTACTCCCGTGACCGACCGGGCCGACCGTATCTGCGGCGGCGCAGCTCGTCGACCTCCTGGTCCGAGCGGCGGCGCTGACCGGCGGTGAACATCGTGCCGCCGATGAGGAGGAACAGGCCGCCGGTGATGCCCAGGCCCAGCGGGTCGAGGGCGCGGCTGCCGGTGGTCTCCATCCAGGGGTCGAGGCCGCCGAGCCGGTCCTTGAAGAGGACGACGTGCCCTCCCGGCGCCACCTGCGCGTAGCAGTTGCGGATGGCGTCGAGCTCGTGGCTCTCGCCCGAGGGCTCGACGACGCGGCAGTAGAAGCGGGCGTCACCCTTGGAGTTGGTGTACTCGCGGGACTCCGTGACCACCGCGTCCACCCGTTCGCCGAGCACCTTCAGGTACGACTCGTTCAGGTTGGACCCGGCGAAGACGCCGAGCGCCATGGCGCCGAAGCCCACGAGGGTGGCGGCTCCCGCCCGGTTCCAGTACGAGCCGGCGACGCCCGCGCCGAGTCCGGCCGCGGCGAGGACGACGAGCACGCCGACGTACAGCAAGCCGTACGGGAACTGGGAGACGAAGCCGCCCAGCGTGGCGCCCCCGGCGACGAGCGCGGCCCAGAACAGGGAGTTCCGTGTGCGCCGGGCCCGCGGTGGGGCCGCCTTCCCCGGGTGTCCGGTTGTCCGGGCCGTGCCGGCCGTGTCCATGTCGCCCTCCTCCGAGCCCCGTGTGCGGTCCGCCCGAGCCTACGCAGCGGCCGGGCGGGCGAGCCCGGAGGGTTCAAGGGCCGGGAGGGCCCAAGGGCTCAGAGCGGCCAAGGGCTCAGAGGTACTGGGCGAACTCGTCCAGGGTGCGCAGCACCTGCGCCTTCGGCGCCGAGGGCAGCTGGAGGACGACCTCCTCGATGCCCAGGTCGGCGTAGTGGCTCAGCTTGCCGGGGCTGGGCTGGACGGCGTACGGGACCACCTGGAGGGACTTGGGGTCGCGTCCGGCGGTCTCCCAGACCTGGCGCAGCACCGGGAGCGTCTCGGTGAGGCCGCCGCCGCCGATCGGGAGCCAGCCGTCGGCGTGGTCGGCGATGGCGGCGAAGAGCTTCGGGCCGGCCGCGCCGCCGATCAGGGTGCGGGGGCCGTGCAGGGGGACGCCGGGGGCGAGTTCGCGCGGGGCCTGGACCGGCTTGGGGTGGGCGTTGCTGGCCTGGACGGAGCAGTACTGGCCGACGTACGCCGTGGGCTCCGGGGCCCACAGGGCGCGCATCAGGGCCATGCGGTCGCGGACCAGCTCGCGGCGGGTGGGCCACTCGACGCCGTGGTCGGCGGCCTCCTCGACGTTCCAGCCGTAGCCGATGCCCAGGGTGAAACGGCCGCCGGAGAGGTGGTCCAGGGTGGCGACCTGCTTCGCGAGGTCGATCGGGTCGTGCTGGGCGACGAGGGTGATGCCGGTGCCGAGGTGCAGGCGCTCGGTCACGGCCGCGGCCTGGCCGAGGGCCACGAAGGGGTCGAGGGTGCGGCCGTACATCTCGGGGAGTTCGCCACCCATGGGCGCGGCGGTGTCGCGGGCGACCGGGATGTGGGTGTGCTCCGGGAGGTAGAGGCCGGAGAAGCCGCGCTCCTCCAGGCTGCGGGCCAGGCGTACGGGGGAGATGGTGCGGTCGGTGAGGAAGATGGTCGTGGCGATCCGCATGGGTACTGGCACCTCCGAGACGTGGGACCCGCAACGGTACGGGCTGGAACCGCGATTGTTGAGGGGGCGTCAGGTGGCGGGGTCGCGCTTCGGCCGTGCGGCGGCCGGGCGTCAGCCGCGCGGGTACCGGGCCAGCCAGCCGGGGGAGGCCTCCGCGGGGCTGTGGAGGGTCGGGCCCTGGGTCATCTCCAGGGCGAAGTCCTCGGCGATCTCCAGCAGCGTGGCGCGGCCTTCGAGCTCGGCGAGCCAGGCGGCCGGGAGGGCCGTCTCGCCGTGGAGGGCGCCGAGCAGGGCCCCGCACAGGGCGCCGGCGGCGGTGGAGTCGCCGCCGTGGTTGACGGCGAGGCGCAGGCCGTGGGCGGTGTCCTCGGCGACGAGGGCGCAGTAGACGGCGACGGAGAGTGCGTCGGCGGCGTCGGGGCCGTGGGCGTCCGGGCCGTGGCCGTCGGGGCTGCGGCCGTCCCGGCCGTGGGTGTCGGGGCTGCCGGCTGCCCGGCCGAGGGTTTCGACGGCCCGGGGGCCGGGCGAGCCCTGCGTGACGGCCGACAGGGCGCGCTGGAGGGCGTCCGTGACGGGCTGGTGGCCGGGGCGGGCTCCCAGCAGGCCCAAAGCCCGCTGGACGGCGGCGTCGAGGGAGTCGCCGCGGGTCAGGCCGTGGACGATGACGGCGAGGGCGCCGGCCGAGAGGGAGGCGGTCGGGTGGCCGTGGCTCTGCGCGGCGCACTCGACGGCGAGCTGGAGGACGAGGGCCGGCTCCCAGCCGACGAGCAGCCCGAAGGGGGCCGAACGGGCGGCGGCGGCCGCGTCGCGGGCGGTGGGGTTCTTGGGCTGGTCGAGGGTGCCGAGGGTCTCGTCGGCGAAGCCGGTCAGGCAGGCGCGGCCCGGGGCGCGGCGGGCGTAGAGCCACTCCTCCTGCGCGAGCCAGCCGTTGTCCTTGCGGCGCTCGTCGGGGCCCCAGTCGCTCTGGGTGGCGGCCCAGCGCAGGTACGCGCGGTGGATGTCGGTGGGCGGGTGCCAGGCGCCGGTGTCCCGGCGTACGTGGGCCCGTATCAGCCCGTCCACGGTGAAGAGGGTGAGCTGGGTGGCGGCGGTGACCCGGCCGCGGCGGCCGAGGGCGGGCGCGGGCGCGGTCAGGCCGTCGGGCCCGTGGGCCGCGCGGATGCCGTCGAGGGTGAGGCCGTCGAGGGGCGCGCCGAGGGCGTCGCCGAGCGCGGAGCCGAGGAGGGTGCCGCGGACACGGCTGCGGAAGTCCTGCTGCTCGATGCGGCCCCACAGCCCGGTGACGACGGCGCGGCCGAGCGTCCGCCCCTCGCCTGCGGCGGGCTCGGCCACTCCTTGGCCCGCGGGCCCGTGTCCGGCCGCGGGGGCGTGCCCTTGCACGTGCCCGTGCCCGTGCCCTTGTCCGTGCCCGGCGGGGCCGTCGCCGGCCGCCTGCCCGGCTACGGGCGCACCCGTGTGCCCGGTTCCGCCCATGGGCGCGGGCGGTCCGGCCGGGTGTTCGCCTGCGGGGGCCGCTCCCTGCCCCGCGGGCCCGGCGCCGGCCGGGGGCTCGGCGGCGAACCGGGCCCCGTACCCGGCGGGTCCGGCTACGGCGGGTGCGGACGCGTGTCCGGCCGCGGGGCCCGCCGCGGGCTCGGTGACAGGTGCGGGGAAGGGCGGGGGTCCGGCCGGGATCCCGGCCAGGGGCCCTGCCACGGGTTCGAAGCCGACCACGGGTGCGGCGGGTACGCCCGCGGGCCCTGCCAGGCCCATAGGTGCGGGCATGTAATCGGGTCCGGCGTGTCCGACGGGTCCAGCAGGTCCGGCGAACGGTGCGGCGGGTACGCCCAGCTGTCCCGGTCCGGGCGCGGGCGCGGCGACGAACCCCGCCTCCGGGCCCGGTCCGGGCACGGGCGCCGGTCCTGCCGGGACTCCGGCCACGGGTCCTGCCATGGCTCCGCCGGTGAACCCGGCCACGGGGTGGTCCGCCGGCTCGGCGGGCGGTGCGGGGAAGGGTGGCGGGCCGGCCGGGAACCTGGCCAGGGGGCCTGTCGCGGGGCCGGGCTGGGCGCGTCCGGCTTCGGGTCCGGGCCCCGTTCCGCTGTTCGTACCGATCACTTCGTCCACCCCCGGCACCCCGCCCCCGCTGACCACTTCACCCGATGCGCGGCGCCCGGCACCGCACTCGTATCTGCCGCGCATGCGAAACCCGCACTGTAGTAGACAGCTTCGATCGAATCCGGAAGTGGTTTGCCAAGAGGCCCGTAAGTGATCAAAGAACGGCCAGATTGCGAACACTTCCAGCCGCGACCTGGCTCATGGCACGTTTTGCCATCTGCCTTCGAGCCGGTTGGTTTCGGCCACGCCTCGTTCATCCGACGTTCTCCGGAGCCGCTGAGCCTCGAACGCATGAAGAAGGCCCTCCTCGCCGCGACCGCCGTCGCCGCCGCACTCACCGCTTCCCTGGTCGTGGCCCCCGCCGCCACCGCCACCGGCCCGGACCACCTCCCGTGGGCCGGCCACCGCGACGACCGTCCCGCCATCCCCTTCACCGAGGCCACCGTCACCGCCGGCGCCGGCGGGTCGTTCACCCTGCAGTGGAAGGCCCGTGGCACCAAGCGTGTCGAGATCAAGGCGAACGGCAAGGTCGTCGCCAAGGGCGGCGCCGAGGGCCGGGCCGTGGTCAGGGGGCTGCCCGCCGCCGACCGCCAGTGGTTCGACTTCAAGCCGGAGCGCGGTGGCGGCCTGCGCCTCGCCGACCGCCAGATCACGCTCGACGGCGCGGTCAACTTCCGCGACGCCGGCGGCTACCGCACCACCACCGGCCAGTGGGTGAAGATGGGCGAGATCTACCGCTCCGACGCCCTCGACAAGCTGACCGCGAACGACCTGGCCAAGCTGGAGCGCCTGCGCGTCAAGACCGTCTTCGACCTGCGGATGGAGGACGAGCGCACCAAGGACGCCGACCGGGTCCCGGCCGGCGCCACCTACGTCGTCGCCGACGTCTTCGCCGGCTCCGGCTCCTTCCAGACCCTGCCCAAGACCCCCGACGAGGCCGTCAAGGCCATGGTCGACGCCGAGAAGGCGATGGTCAGCGGCGACGGCGGCAAGAAGGCGTACACCCAGGTCTTCGACGGGATGCGCGACGACCACCGCCGCTCGGTCCTCTTCCACTGCACCGCGGGCAAGGACCGCACCGGCTGGGCCAACGCCTCCCTGCTGACCGCCCTCGGCGTGCCGAGCGAGACCGTCATGGCCGACTACCTCGCCAGCAACGACTACCGCAAGGCCGCCAACGACGCAGCCCTCTCCCACCTGCCCGCCCAGCAGGCCGCCGTCTACAAGCCGCTGCTCGACGTGCGCCCCGAGTACCTCAACTCCGGCTACGACGAGGTCAAGGCCACGTACGGCTCCTTCGACCGCTACCTGAAGGACGGCCTCGGCATCGACTCCCGCGAGCTGCGCCGGCTCAAGAAGGACCTGCTCGTCGGCTGACGGCCGGCAGGAGTACGCGCGGGCCCGGCCGGACGCCACACCGGCCGGGCACCGCGCGCCGCCGTCAGTCCAGTACGGGCAGCAGCTCCGGCAGGTGCCCGTCCGAGGCGCGCGCCGCGTCCTGCCGCTCCCGCGGCACCTCCCCGTACAGCGTCGTACGGGCCTTCGCGGGCCGCCCGGCCGCCTCCGCGACGGCGATCAGGTCCTGGACGGACTTGTACGAGCCGTAACCCGACCCCGCCATACGGGAGATGGTCTCCTCCATCAGCGTCCCGCCCAGGTCGTTGGCCCCGGAGCGGAGCATCTCGGCCGCGCCCTCCGCGCCCAGCTTCACCCAGCTCGTCTGGATGTTCGTGATGTGCGGGTGGAGCAGGAGCCGCGCCATCGCCGTCACGGCGCGGTTGTCGCGGACCGTCGGGCCGGGCCGGGCGATGCCCGCCAGGTACACGGGCGCGTTGGTGTGGATGAAGGGGAGCGTCACGAACTCCGTGAAACCACCGGTCTGCTGCTGGATGCGGGCCAGGGTGCGGAAGTGGCCGAGCCAGTGCCGCGGCTGGTCCACGTGCCCGTACATCATGGTCGACGAGGACCGGATGCCGAGCTCGTGCGCCGTCGTGATGACGTCGATCCAGTCCGCCGTCGGCAGCTTCCCCTTCGTGAGCACCCAGCGGACCTCGTCGTCGAGGATCTCCGCCGCCGTGCCCGGGATGGAATCCAGCCCGGCCTCCTTGGCCGCCGTCAGCCAGTCCCGTACGGACATCCCCGTCCGCGTGGCCCCGTTGACGACCTCCATCGGGGAGAAGGCGTGCACGTGCATGCCGGGGACCCGCTCCTTCACCGCGCGCGCGATGTCGAAGTACGCCGTCCCGGGCAGGTCCGGATGGATGCCGCCCTGCATGCACACCTCGACCGCGCCGACGTCCCAGGCCTGGGCCGCGCGGTCCGCGACCTGGTCCAGCGACAGCGTGTACGCGTCGGCGTCCGTGCGGCGCTGCGCGAAGGCGCAGAAACGGCAGCCGGTGTAGCAGACGTTGGTGAAGTTGATGTTCCGCGTGACGATGTAGGTGACGTCGTCGCCCACGACCGACTTGCGCAGGTCGTCGGCGATCCGGCACAGCGCGTCGAGGGCCGGGCCGTCCGCGTGCAGCAGCGCGAGCGCCTGCGCGTCGGTCAGCTTCGTCGGATCGTCCGCGGCCTGCGCGAGGGCGGCGCGTACGTCGGTGTCGATGCGCTCGGCCACCATTCCGGGAGCCGCCGCCTCGCGCAGGGCCTCCCAGTCGCCGTACACGTGGTCGAAGTCCTCGCGGCGGTCGCCGGTGCGGCCCTCGGAGTCGATCGCGGTGTGCAGGTCGGTGCGCCCGTAGGCGACGAACCCCTCGTCGGGCTCCTGCCAGGGCCGCCCCTCGACGGTGGCGCTCTCGTCGGCGAGCCCGGTCTCCGGGTCGGCCAGCGCCCGTACGTGCGGCAGCAGGCGGGGATCCAGCCACGGCTCGCCGCGCTGCAGGAACTCCGGATAGATGGTGAGGCGTTCGCACAGCTCGAAGCCGGCGGCCCGGGTGCGTTCGGCCAGCTCCTCGATGTGCGGCCAGGGGCGCTCGGGATTCACGTGGTCGGGGGTCAGCGGCGAGACCCCGCCCCAGTCGTCGATGCCGGCGCCGATGAGCAGGGCGTACTCGGCGTCCACCAGGTTCGGCGGGGCCTGGATGCGGGCGCTCGGGCCCAGGATGTGGCGGGCGACGGCGATGGCGGCGGCCAGCTCCTCCAGCTCCGCGTCCGGCATGCCGCGCATGGCCGTGTCCGGCTTGGCGCGGAAGTTCTGGACGATGACCTCCTGGATGCCGTGGTAGCTGCGCTGGATCCGGCGGAGCTCGAAGAAGGCCTCGGCCCGCTCCTCGTACGACTCGCCGATGCCGATCAGCACCCCGGTGGTGAACGGGACGTTCGAGCGCCCCGCGTCCTCCAGCACCCGCAGCCGTACGGCCGGTTCCTTGTCGGGGGAGCCGTGGTGGGGGCCGCCCGGCTCGGACCACAGGCGGGTGGCGGTGGTCTCCAGCATCATGCCCATGCTCGGCGCGACCGGCTTGAGGCGCTGGAGGTCGGACCAGGACATGACGCCGGGATTGAGGTGCGGGAGCAGCCCCGTCTCCTCCAGGACGCGGATCGCCATGGCGCGGACGTAAGCGAGGGTGTCGTCGTAGCCGTGCGCGTCCAGCCACTCGCGGGCCTCGGGCCAGCGGTCCTCGGGGCGGTCGCCGAGGGTGAACAGCGCTTCCTTGCAGCCCATCGCCGCGCCCTGGCGGGCGATGTCGAGGACCTCGTCGGGAGAGAGGTACAGGCCGTGGCCGGCCTTGCGGAGCTTGCCGGGCACGGTCACGAAGGTGCAGTAGTGGCACCGGTCGCGGCACAGGCGGGTGAGCGGGATGAAGACCTTGCGCGAGTACGTGATGACACCGGGCCGCCCGGCGGCGGCGAGCCCGGAGTCCCTTACGCGTGCGGCGGACGCGGCGAGGTCCCGCAGGGCCTCGCCGCGCGCCTGGAGGAGCACGGCCGCCTCGGTCGCGTCGAGCGCGACGCCGTCTCGCGCCCGCCGGAGCGCGCGGCGCATCGCGTTGTCGGTCGGAGCGTCACTCGGAGTGGTCATGGGCCGAGCATACGATCCGAAGTTCCGGCGGTGGGGCGGCGGTGGGGCAGCGGCGGGAGCGGCTCATCTCATCAGCTCACCGGCGTTGACCAGCAGGGACTGGCCGGTTATCGCCCGCGCCCGGTCGGAGGCGAGGAAGACGGCGGCGTCGGCGACGTCCCCGTCGGTGGCGAGATCGGGCAGGGCCATGCGCTCGGTCAGCCGGGCGTGGACCTCGGCCTCCGCGACGCCCTCGGTGTGGGCGGTGAAGGTGACGAAGGCCTGCACGGGCGGCCCCCACATCCAGCCGGGCAGCACGGTGTTGACGCGGATCCGGTGCGGGCCGAGCTCGCGGGCCATGGAGTACATGGCGGAGGTCAAAGCCCCCTTGGAGGCGGCGTAGGCGGCCTGCTGCACCTCGTTGGGCGCGGCGACCGCGGACTGCGTCCCGATGATGACCACCGAACCGCCGCGCTCCTTGAGCGCGGGCAGAGCGGCCCGGGTCATCCGCAGGGTCCCCAGCAGGTTGACGTCGATGATCTGCTGCCAGGTCCCGAAGTCGGCGTCCTCCAGCCCACCGAAGTACGAGTCCCAGGCGGCCACGTGCACGACGGCGTCCACACCCCCGAACCGCGCGCGGGCCAGCTCGGCCAGGGCCTCGCACTGCCGCTCGTCACCGATGTCGGTCGGCAGGTAGGCGGTGTGCGTCCCGTCGGGGTCGATCTCGGCGGCGGACTTGGCGAGATTCGCCTCGGTCCGCGCCCCGAGCACGGCGTTCCCCCCGTCGCGCACGACGGCGGCGGCCACCTGATGCCCCAGCCCGGCCCCGACACCGGAGACGATCACGGTCTTCCCTCGCAACAGCATGACGCCCTCCAGCACACGACATATCTGACGGCTCGTCAGGTTAGGCGGCCGCCGCGACGGTGGGAAGGGGTGGGGATCCGATGAGTGCCGAAGACCGGTCACACGCTCCACGGGGGCTCGTCCGTGTGCCGTAGCTTGAGAAGGGATTCGGTTGCGAACGCCTCCAGGTCGGCCGAGTAGGGGCGAACTCCGGGTGGTCACCGCAGAAGGTGACGGTCGCCGTGAGGTGGTCGCCGGCGAGGCCGCCGCAGGACAGGGAGATGAAGGCGGAGACCTCCACGGAGGAGTCGAGTTCGTCCGCACGAGCAGACAGCGGCTCGCGTACGCCACGCAACGCCGCAACAGCCTCGACTCCCGCTCCTCCCCGGAGGCCGGAAGATCGTAGTCGGTCATTCCGTGACCGTTGACGGTGTACTCCTCGTGCACCACGTCCGAGAACGGTCCCGCCGGAGCGGACTTCAACGCCGACAGCAGGTGCGCGCCGCGAGGAGTGACCTCCCAGCCGCCCTCGGCGATCCGGAGGAACCCCGGAGGAACCCCGAGGAACTTCGTCCGGGCTGATGCCCGCCATGTCGGCCCGCCCCAACAGACACGCCATCGAACGGTGAACCCTGTCTCCCTACTGATGCCGCTGGGGCGGCTCAGAGCAGTCGTGCCACGCTGCGGAATTGGTTCAGAGCGGCCGTGTAATCGTCTCGGACGCCATCGTGAGCGGGCAGTGCTTCCAGGGTGTTGTCGGCTAGTTCCTCTGCTGCGCCGAGAACGGCGGTGGCCAGTGCGGCGCGGCTGACCACTGCCAATTTTTGGGATCCGGATGTCACGCCGATTCCCGCCTTCATCGCTTTGAAGGTCAATGTGAACGAACTGTCCACGCCTACGAAGCGTGCGGTAGCGGTCCGTCCCTCCAACAGGTCGCGCACGGTGTCGAGAAGCTGGGCAACCGAAAGGTGGATCATCATTCCCTGATCGGGGTGTCGGCTGGCAGAGCTTGCCTCGCCGAGCTCTCCCCGCCAGGTCATGTCTCCAAGGTCGAATCCGCTGGGGTCACCCTGTTCTGGCCGTACCGAGAATTTCACCCACAGGCCGCCCCGCGCGTCCAACGGCACCAGGACGACCCGGCTGCGGAAGTCCGCCAGCCGCTCCAGCACCGCTTCCCGCGCCTGCGCCACCGGATCGGCCTCGACCGAACCGACGGCGGCGACATCCGACGGCCTCGACAGGCTCGACGGCCTTGAACCCGCGTGCCGCTCAACGGCATCGGCGCGCAGCCGACCCCATTCCTCGTCGAACCCCACCTGGATCCCCACCCCGTCCGTCGCGATCGAACGAACCTTCGCACGAGGGGGTGGGGTGGGCCAACTTTACTGTTCGGTAGTGCACAGATCGAGACAGGTGTGCGGTCTCCCGGGTGTTCGTGTTGGCAGCGACAGGGTCTTGGATCGGTGAGTTGACCGGAATCCGGCCGCCGTGCCGGCGTGGCGGGATTCCGTTGCAGAAGCAACAGCCCCCCCGCCCGGGTGTTCAGGTGCCGCTGTACTCCGCCAGTGCGCGGCCCAGGCGGGTCGCGCCCTGGCGGATCTCCGGTGGGGTGTGGGTCGTGAAGGAGAGGCGGAGGGTGCGGGGGTCCGGCGTGGTGGCGTGGAAGGGGGCTCCCGGGACGAAGGCGACGCCGTGGGTGACCGCCGTCTTGAGGAGGGCGGTCGCGTCGTGTTCCGCGGGCAGGCGGGCCCATATGAACATGCCGCCCGCGGGGAGGGTCCACGCGCAGTCGGCCGGGAGGGTCCGGCTCAGGGCGTCGTGCAGGGCGTCGCGCCGTTCGCGGTACGCCGCGCGGACCGTGGCGATGTGGGCGGTCAGGTCCGTCGTCGCCAGGTAGTGGGCCGCGGCGAGCTGGTCCACCGTCGAGGTGTGGAGGTCCGCGGCCTGCTTCGCGATCACCGCGGCCCGGCGCAGGGCCGCCGGGGCCCGGAGCCAGCCCAGGCGGAGTCCCGGCGCCATGATCTTCGAGAAGCTGCCGAGCAGGGCCGTACGGTCCTCCGCCCCCGGGTGCGCCGCGAGCCACGGGACGTCGGAGCCCTCGTAGCGGAGGTCCCCGTACGGGTCGTCCTCCACCAGCCACAGCCCGAGGCGCGCCGCGATTCCCGCCACCGCCGCACGCCGGGCGGCCGGCAGGGTGCGCCCCGTCGGGTTCTGGAAGGTGGGGACGGTGTAGAGCAGCTTCGGGCGTTCACGGGCCACGAGGTCCGCGAGGGCCTCGGGGATGATGCCCTCCCCGTCGCAGGGCACGGCCACCACCCGCGCTCCCGCCAGACGGAAGCACTGGAGCGCCGCCAGGTAGGTGGGGTCCTCGACCAGCACCACGTCCCCGGGTTCGATCAGGGCGGCGGTGATGAGGGTGAGGGCCTGCTGGGAGCCCGAGGTGACGAGGACGTCGTCCGCGTCGGTCGGCAGGCCGCGCGCCGTCGCGCGGGCGGCCACGGCCGCGCGGAGTTCCGGTGCGCCCTCCGTGGTCGAGTACTGGAGCGCGCGCCGCGCCGACACCGCGAAGGCGGCGTCGTACGCGGCCCGCAGGCCCTCGGTGTCGAAGAGCTCGGGAGCGGGGAGGCCACCGGCGAAGGAGATGATCCCGGCGCGTTCGGTGAGCGCGAGGATCTCGCGTACGGAGGAACCCTCGACCGAGGTCGCGCGGGAGGCGAACGCGGGCGGCGGCGACGCGGGCACGGCGGCGACGGGCACAGCGGCGGCGGGCATGGCGGCGACGGGCACGACGGCGGCGGGCACAACGCCGTTGGCAGGCAGGGCGGTAGCAGACATGGGCGCTCCTCCGGAGACGGGTGCGCGCATCGTAGGCCGGGGAAGTTGTAGACGGCATGCATGTATCAGGTGGTGGACGGGTGGGCGGACCCCTCCCCATCTGACGTCGCATCAGCTAGACCGTTCCCATGACGACAGGAGAGCAGGAACCGCAGCAGGACACCCGCGTCGACGACTACGCCGCGCTCGCGTCCGTCGGCCCCTACGGCGTCCGCCCCGGCCACGCGCTGATCACCATGGTGGAACCGCACCCGGGCCACGAGTACGCGTACAACCGCTGGTACGAGGACGACCACTACTACGCCGGCGCCATGGCCATGCCCTGGATGTACGCGGGCCGCCGCTGGGTCGCCACCCGCGAGCTCCAGGAGCTGCGCTACCCGGAGAAGTCGGCCGTCGCCCAACCGGTCACGGCGGGCTGCTACATATCGACGTACTGGGTCACCGAGGGCCGCTACGACGAGCACATGAAGTGGACCGTCGGCATCAACAAGCGCCTGAACCGCGACGGCCGGGTCTACCAGGACCGCACCCACGTCTTCACGGCCTTCCAGGACCACGCGGCCACCGTCTACCGCGACGGTGCCGCCGGCCCGCGGGACTTCCATGCCCTCGACCACCCGTACGCCGGCCTCGTGGTCCAGGTCGTCGACGCCGACGAGCCCGGGCAGCGGGGCGAGTTGCTGGAGTGGCTGCGCTCGCGCGCCCTGCCGAAGCGGCTGCACGGCTCCCCGGCCGCGATGGTGACGGTCTTCCGGCCCACCCCGCTGCCCGGAGACCGGATGACGTACGTCAAGCAGGTCGAGGGGGTGGACACCCGGCTCACGCTGCTGTGGTTCCTGGAGGCCGATCCGCGGGAGTGCTGGGACCGCTTCCAGGGGCTGGACGCCGAGGTGGCCGGGTCGGGGCTGGGGCGGGTGGAGCTGGTGGCGCCGTTCATCCCCACGGTGCCGGGGACGGACCGGTACGTCGACCAGCTGCGGTGACGGTGGCGGTGGCGGTGCCGGTGCCGGTGCGCGTGCCGGTGGCCGGTGCCGCGCCCGTTTCTGGGCCCGTTTCCGTGCCCGTTTCCGTGCCCGTTTCCGTGCCCGTACGCGGACATGGCCGAGCCCCCTCGGCCAAGACGGCGGACCGGTCGAGAGGGCTCCAGTAGGAGGGGCGGTTGGGACGCGGCGTGATCTTCAGGCGAGGCGTCCCAGCCGGCCCTCGGTGACGTCGGCGACGAAGGAGGTCCAGGAGCCGGGCGCGAAGGTGAGGGACGGACCGTCCTGCACCTTCGAGTCGCGGACGGCGATGGCCTCCATGACGGGGGACTTGACCTCGACGCAGGCGCCGTTGGCGGAGTAGGAGGACTTGATCCAGTTGTCCGTGGCGCCCTGACGAATAGCCATGTTTCTCTCCGGTGAGCGAGTAGTTCCGGTGTCTTGTCGGCCATTTTCGGCTGACCTGATCGACGCTACCGGCAGCTCCTGATAGGTGAAGGAAGCGTTCACCCGACCGAGTGGCATATTCCATTCAGGCCTTATGTGGCCGGGGAGTGACGGTGTACCGTACCGACCCCTTCGCCACTCCCCCGGCGCATCACGGAGCCATTCGACCCATTCGCTCTATTCGCCCTTGTTGGCGTATTCGCCGATGATGTCGGAGATGAACTGACGGGTCTGGTCGACGTTGAGGGCCTGCGCGCGCAGGTGTTCGTACATCACGCTGTACTTCTGCACGTCGTTGGCCTTCTCCAGGTACAGGTCGCTCGTCACGCCCTCGATGTACACGACCGTCGAGTCGGACGCGTCCGGGAACTCCAGGATCGCGTACTGCCCGTTGACCCCGGGGTGGGCGCCCAGCGAGAAGGGCATCACCTGCACGGTGACGTGCGGCTGCTCCGACTGCTCTATCAAGTACTCCAGCTGCCGGGTCATGAGCCGGGCGTCACCCACCTGCCGGCGCAGCGCGGCCTCGTCGATGACCGCCCACAGGCGCAGCGGCCCGAGCTCCGGGTTGTTGTTGTCGGTCTCGGAGAGCCGCTTCTGGCGGTGCATCCGGACCTGGACCCGTTTGTCCACGTCGGCCGGGGCGGTCTCCGGCCAGGCGCCGCGGACGAGGGACTGGGCGTACTCCGTGGTCTGGAGCAGGCCCGGGATCACCAGGGGTTCGTACGTGCGCAGGCTGGCGGCGTCCGTCTCCAGCCCGATGTAGACGCTGTACGGGATGTCGCCGAAGGCGTGCCACCAGCCCTGCTGGCGGGAGTCCTTGGCCATCTGCATGAGCGAGTCGATGAGCCGGCGGTCCTCGACCTCGTACACGTCGCACAGGTCGCGGACGTCGCGCTGGCTGATGGAACGGCGGCCGTTCTCCAGCCGGCTGATCTTCGACTGGGAGACGAGGAGGCGCTCGGCGACCTGTTCGGCCGTCATGCCCTTGTCCTCGCGGAGCTTGCGCAACTCCATGCCCACTCGGCGGCGTCGGACGGTGGGATTGACATTGGACGCCACGGGAACGGCACCTCCGCCTTCTTCTGTCGTGCAGCGATCTCTCTGCGTGTCTGATGTCGAGCAGACTGCCACCGAAGCGGGCGCCGCCGCTGGGGAACGGCAGGGAAAACACAGACGCGGGGGGGGGGGGGGGGGGGGGGAAGGGCCCCCCCCCCCCCCCCCTTGTGTGTTCCGCACCGGGTGTTTTTTTCGGTTTGGTTTGGTAAAGGGGTTTTGGTGTAGGTGGGGGCGAGCGGCGGAGGG